>CAYRQP010000003.1:84081-137010 GCA_964426545.1 uncultured bacterium
GCAACGGGACACGACTAAAGCTATACAGAGCAACGGGACACGACTAAAGTCATGTCCCTAGTAATATATATAATTGTTATGTTTGTTATGAACTCTCAAGATTGGGTAAAATGAAAATTGGTATAAAGATATCTCCGCTTGCTGTTTTGAAAGCCGGGATACCAAATTACATAATTAACCTGCTGCGGTCTCTTGGTGAAATCGATACCGCAAATGAGTACTTTCTTTACACTAACAGAAAAATTCCTTTTGATTTGGACCTTCCGGGCAATTTCAAAACAATAATTGTGAATAAACCTTCTCCGCACTTTCAAATGTGGTATCAATTCGGCTTGCCGTTTCGTCTCAGGGAAGACAATATTGATCTTTTTCACGACCCCGTTTACCCGCTCCCTTTCTCTCTTCCGTTACCGGGGGTAATAACCGTACACGACCTTACAAACTATACTCATAGGAAACTGCATGGTTTTAAAGCGTCTTTTGCCGGCAGGTTCATCCCCATGCATCTGCGTAAAGCAAAGCACATAATCACTGTCTCAAACTATACTGCGTCCGTCCTTCATGACTTATTCCCGATGACTGCAGAGAAAACCACAGTGATCCCGCTTGGCATTTCTCCTGAATTCACCCCTGAAGTCCCTGATAAAATTCTACGGTCGGTTTCGTACAGATATTCCCTTCCTTCTCCATTCTTTCTGTTCTTGGGAACGCTGGAGCCGCGGAAGAATCTGGAACGCCTGCTTCGTGCTTTTGCTGTTGTCGGAAATGACATCCCTCATAATCTTGTGATTGCAGGCGGACTGGGATGGAAATATGAAAGGCTCCTGAAACTAATTACTGCCCACCCCCTGCGGGACAGAATTGTATTAACCGGTTTTGTGGATGATGCTGATCTTCCTGCAATGCTGAAGTTGGCTGATTTCTTTGTCTATCCTTCTTTGATAGAGGGCTTTGGGCTGCCTGTTCTCGAAAGTATGGCGTGCGGTACTCCGGTCATTACATCCGATACTGCCTCCCTTCCGGAGGTTGCAGGTGATGCGGCGTTTCTTATAGACCCTCTTTCCGTTGAGTCCATTACGAGGGGCATCATTTCTCTTGCAAAGGATGCTGTATTGAAGAAACGACTCTTAAAACCCGGGCTTGTAAGAGCTAAAATGTTTTCGTGGAAAACTACAGCACTGAAAACCCTGCAGGTTTATGAGAACGTGATATCTGAATAGTTATCCCCTGCTGATCTTTCGCAGTATTCTTCGTATAAGACCGCTGATTCCTGTCCTTCTGATATGTTCTATTGCCATCCGAAATAGAAAGTCGGGGCTGCGTGGATGAGCTACCGGGTTCTTTCCGATTGGTTTATCCTTGAAGGGTGAGTGGTGCGGTGCTTCTGCCCATTTCAGGAGGGGAGCAAATACCCTCTCCGGTGATCCTTCGTTGGCACACCATCTTATCTGGTTATCTACTATTTCATTGTAGAGGTTGTTGTTCTCGATTAGGGTGGTGATTGCGGAAGCCAGTGCTTGAGAGTCCTGCTGGTGGACTGTTATTCCAAGACGGTATATTTCTATGTCTTGGGAAATCCCGGCTCCTTTTGTGCAGACAACAGGGATGCCTCTCGATATCCAGTCGAGAACCCTAGTTCTTGCGCCAAGTTCTGTTTCATAACAGGGAATGTCTGTGTAAACTGCTATGTCCGCCTTTTCGTAGGCGTTTTCAAGTTCATTGTTATCCACCCAGCTCCGAATGTGCATCCTCTCTGCAAATTTACTTTTTGAAACCATGTTTTTGAATTTATTATACTTGTGTGGTGAATGCGGGATCGCCCCCCCCACAGAAATGAATTCTGTCTGTTCTTCTTTCATCACTATTTCAAGAGCGTTAAACAGCGTATCTCCATCAAACCACAGATTGAATGAGCCTGATGACAGGATTGTAATCTTTTCCTGTCTATTACGGGTTCTCTTTTCGGGAATACTCAATGCACAATTTTCCATTGATAAAACCATCTCATGGGAGATATCTGTCCCGTCCGGAACACCCAAAATTAGAAGTTCACCTATCACTGCCAACCTTTGAGAGTCTGATACCGTTGAAAAATGATCCCCGCGCCTGAGCAGTAGAGACTCCTGGTGAATGGTACGCGCAAGTATCTCCCGTGTCGTTTCTATTGATGCTCTGATCTGCATTTCCGCAAGATGAGCTCCGTTCAGGTCTATCCACAGCGGTAATTCGGTCCTGCTGCGGACTGCTGCCAGCGCCGGGTTCATGCTGATAGCGACTATTCCGTCAAACCTTCCGTTCTCTTTTAGAAATTTCCTGACTTCCCTGCCGTGTGACAATCTATCAGATGGGGAAAACATCTTTACGTCATGCCCGTTTTCCTCGAGGACAGAACGGAATCTCTCTGTGCGCATCAGCGCAGCCCCGCCGCCGCTGCCTGTCGGGAGTTTTTCTCCTGAAAACCCAATAATGGCTATTCTTGACAAAGATCTCTCTTTTCTCTGATTAATGTTATCATACTTTATCCGATTTTCCTGTTTCCCCAAAAAGTCCGCTGAAATACGCCCGTATTATTACCGGCACAAAAGCAAATCGCCGTTTTTTTATGTAAAATGCAATTCTTGTCAGGCAAAGTCCAAAATAATAGAAGAAGAACCAGAATCTAAGCGAAAAAGAAAGTGCTTTCTGTGCGAAATGATACCTGTTGCGGAATGAATAGTAGATAGACAGCGGAGTGCTTTCCCCTCCCATACTCGCGCCTACCTGATGATATACTGTCGTTTGCGGACAAACATATATCTTTTTTCCCTGTTCCTGCACTCTCCGGCAAAGTTCTGCATCTTCGAAATACATGAAATATTCTACGGGAAATCCGCATGTTTTTTCGAAAAGTTCTGTCTTTACCATCAGGGCGCATCCCGAAACGAAATCCACTTGATAGGGCTTTTCAGGAAGATACTCTTTATTCTTGTACTTTTTCTGGTCAAAGAATACGCGCCATTTATTCAGTCTGCCTCCCGCGCTCCATACTTTTTCGGGATGGGAAGTGTAAAATATAGCAGGGGCAGCTATTCCGGTCTCCGTATTCTTTCTCAGGAATTCTGCAAGTTCTGCGATGGTACTTGAATCTACCTCCGCATCATTATTTAAAAAGAATGTAAATTCCGCTGCATACTCAAGGGATTTCTTAAAACCAAGATTGTTCCCGCCGGCAAATCCTATATTTTCCCCGAGTGAGGTAAAGTCAATTTCTTTTCTTTCCCCGACCCATTCCGGTATTTCTTCCCCTGAATTGTTGTCGATGAGGATGATTTTGATATCAGCATTTTTTGAAGTATCAAGAGAGTCTATACACTTCCGTGTAAGTTCCCATTGGCAGTAGTTAATTATGATGACTGCTGTTTTCAACATTGTCTCCCAAAATCATTGATGCTCTCTAATTCGCTTCGAAGTGAGAATATAACTATAATTTACAACGAGCAGAAAATCTGAGCTGTTGCCTAAAACAGGCGGGAACGGCTTTAAAAGGGGGAAAATTGAATCCGGAACAGAAGGACTTAAATCAATGTCTTAGATTGGCTGTATTTCACAATCTTCCTTCCGGCGGTGGTGTCAGAGTACTCGGACAACTGATACCTGTTCTTCGGGAAACCTTCGATGTAACCGTACACTGCCTTGAAGGTTCTGCCATTCTCGACCTTCCTGAAGATGTACCTAAAAAGATTTGGGAATTCAGCGAAGGTAGGCAAATAAGCGGCTTCAACAAACTGGTTGCCCCTATTACCCTCTCATCCCGTCTGGACTCTCTTAAAAGCGTTTGCAGGAAAATTGCAAAACGCATCAACAATACAGCAGATATTGTCCTTGTTCACAATTCGATGTTCATAGCTGCTCCACCTATTCTGAATTATCTTGAAATTCCATCGCTTTATTTCTGCTATGAATATCCGCGGCATATCTATGAACCCGAATTGATCCGGCGAACTGACAATCCTTTCTTTTATTTTCTTCTTTCCTCCCTTCGTTCCAAGGAGGAAGCAATGGATAAAAAGGCTGTGCTGTCTGCAAGCCGTGTTGTTACTTTCTCTACATGGATGAAAAACAGGCTGGAGGATATTTACAGCATAGATGCATCGATTGTCCGCCCGGGAATAGACACCGGTTACTTCTTCCCATCCAAACTTCTCCCTGATGACAATCCGGAAAAATATATTCTTTCCATCGGTGCTCTCTGGCCCTACAAGGGACATGACCTTGCAATAAGGTCTTTGGGATTGGTTCCTGGCGAACACCGGCCTGCACTTATCATAGTTGCAGACAGGGGGTTGCCGGGTTACAGGGAGAATCTGATGGAAATCGCAGACAATCTGGATGTAAATATTTCAATTCAACAAAAGATCGATGATGTGGAATTGAGAGAGTTATACAGGAATGCAATAAGTGTGCTTTGTTGCCAACGGAGCGAGCCCTATGGTCTTATCCCCCTTGAAGCAATGGCCTGCGGGTGTCCTGTTATTGCAGTTCGCGAAGGCGGTTTTGTGGACAACATCTGGGATGGAGAAAACGGACTGCTTATCGATACATCTTCGTCCGATCTCTCGTCTGCTCTCCTCAAACTCCTGCAGGACATTGACCTGCGTACCAGAATCACTCAAAAAGGACTGGATTTTGTTTCGAACGAACGAACCATTACAGATGCGGGGAAGCGGCTTTCCGCACTTTTGCTGAAAATTCAGCAAAGTTAGCATCTCGTAATGATTCGCATTCAAAATATTCTCTTCTGTTACTTTTCCGGTACGGGCAACACAAAACTTATAGTCGACAAAATAGTAGAAGTCTTCCGGAATAATGAGATAGAAGTAAATCTCATTGAAATTACAGTATCAACCCGTATAGACATCCCTGACAATTCCATTCTTGGTCTTGCTTTCCCCGTGGCATATCAGTCCACATATCCTTTTTTATGGACTTTCTTTCGGAATCTCCCACATGGGAATGGTGTAAAAGTTTTTATGGTTGACACCCTCGCGGGCTTCTCCGGCGGAATAGTAGGTCCGCTTAAAAAACTGATGCTCGGGAAAGGTTATGAACCTATTGCTGCAAAAGAAATCAGAATGCCTATGAATTTTATCTCTCATTCAGAGAATATCACAATTTCTGACAAGTTGGTGTCATCGGGCATGGGCCGTGCTGCATCCTATGCTGAAGACATTCTCTTTGAAAAGGCGAAGTGGCCAGGGTTTCCCCTTCTATCCGATATTATGTATTCTCTTTACAAACTGGGCGTCCGTCTGGTCTTCTCGGGTTGGAATCAGCGTTATTTTAAGATAAAAACAGACGGAGTTCTTTGTACAGGGTGCGGTTTGTGCGCAGAGTCTTGTCCTGTTAACAACATTCGCCTGAAAGACCATGACGGTATTAAGCTGCCTGTTTTCAATGATGAGTGTGAATTCTGCCTTCGGTGTTTGGCAGTCTGTCCAAATGATGCGAATTCATTCCGATGCAATAAAGCAAAGAAGAGTTATCGTGCACCAAAAAGAACGGTTAATCAGGATTGATTCATTTACTGACACTAGCCCTATTTATTGGGTATCTTTCAGGTTACGGATAATACACTCTTAATCTAATAGTGGAGCAGAATGTTTTTAGTTGCAGATGCGCGGGCTGTTCAGATGAATATGGATGGTATCGGACGATATTCCGTTAATGTGCTGAAAGCCATGGCAGACATAAAACCTGACTGGAAGATTTCCGTCATCATAGGGAATAAAGGTGCCTGTCACCTCAATGATATTCCTGTCGATTGCATTGTCAGCGATGTTCCCCGCTTCCGTCCGGGTGAAAATTCTAAACTGTCGCCTTTGATAGATTCTCTCGGCGCAGATGTCTATCTGAATTTTTCCATGGCGGGTCCGACTCCTGCTATACCATCCATAGTAACTGTTTATGACCTGATGGTGCTTGACCTGCCTGATTATTTCGGTTCGAATTTCCTGCGCAACACACTCTCGCGATATTTCTTTAAGACTCTGATAACCAACTCCCTGAAATCTGCTTCTGCCATCTCGGTTCCGACTGCTTTTACAGAGAAACGTCTCAATACTGTTTTTCCCGACCTTTCTTTCGACTCTTTTGTTACCGGAGCCGGACAAAACTTATTTTGCAAACAGACCAATATTCAGGGGGACTATTTTCTGTATGTAGGAAATGCCCGAACCTATAAAAATCTTCCCCGCCTGCTTGTTGCCTATTCGAGACTGCATGCAATGAACAGTAAATTCCCAAAACTGGTGATGGTCGTAAGTAAGGACCGGGCATATAAAGCTTTTGAGCGGTCATTGCAGGACTGCTCTGCATTCGATGTGATTGAAGTTCGGAATCATGTTGATGAATCCGAACTGAAGGAACTTTATTTGAACTGCATGGCTCTTATAATGCCATCTGTAATGGAGGGTTTCGGGCTTCCGGCACTCGAAGCAATGGCAGCCGGAAAACCTGTGATCGTTTCAAAGGGAACTGCTCTTGAAGAGATAACAGGGCTTGCGGCATATCTTGTAGACCCGCATTCAGTTACCCACATTATGAGGGGAATGGCAGAAGTAGCAACTGATACTGAACTCTACCGCAGTCTCGGTGAAAAATCGTATATTCAGGCACAAAATTACACCTGGACAAAAACAGCCGGTATAATTGCAGCTAAACTGGAAGAGATTGTATGAAAACAGCTGTAATTAATCCGCCTTTCATGAATGGAAAATTCTCTCGCACATCTCGGTCACCTGCAATAAACAAAAGCGGAACCCTGTACTGGCCTTTCTGGCTTGCCCATGGCGTTGGAACGCTTGAAGAAGCAGGGCATGAAGTACTGTTTCTGGACTGCCCTGCAACGGGAATCAATCACTCTGTACTATTGGAAAAAGTCATCGAATATGACCCTGGGTTGATTGTCATTGACACATCCGCCCCCTCTATAAACAGTGACCTGCGCATTGCTTCTGAGATGAAGGAGAAACTCCCGAATGCTGTGCTTCTCCTTGTTGGTACTCACGCCGGTGCACTGCCTGAAGAATGTCTACATATCGCTCCACTAATAGACGGTGTCGCTGTGGGGGAATATGACAGAACGCTTCCGGAAGCTGCCGCTGCTATTGAAAGTGGTGATGGATTAACTACTGTCCCCGGGCTTGTGCTTAGAATAGACGGTGTTGTCATGCAAACCCCTGTAAGGAATATGATTGAAAATCTCGATTCGCTTCCCTTTCTTGCGGATGTTTACAGAAAACACCTGAAACCTGAAAATTATTTCTTCGCCGCTGCAAGATATCCCAGCATCATGACTATCACAAGCAGGGGGTGTCCGTATAAATGTTCTTTTTGCGTGTGGCCACAGGTAATGCACAGGGGAAGATACACGGTTCGTTCACCGGAACATATAGCCGAAGAATTCAAACTTATCGCAGAGTATTTTCCGAAAGTTCAGGAGGTTGTTATTGAAGATGACACTTTTTCCATCGACAACAAGCGGGTTGAATCTGTCTCGAACGCTCTCATCGAAATTAATAATAAGCTGCCATGGACCGCCAATGTACGGGCGAATCTGTCGCTGAATGCCATGAAAAAGATGAAGCAGGCGGGATGTCGTCTTATCATTGTTGGGTATGAAACCGGTTCACAGGAAATCCTGAATAATGTGTCGAAAGGCACTACTATCGAACAGAACATGGAGTTTGCCGAAAGGGCAAGAAAAACAAAGTTACTGGTGCACGGCTGTTTTATGGCAGGAAACCCGGGCGAAACCCCCCGCACACTCGAAGAGACCTATCGAATGGCTGTTCGCCTTGCCCCTGACACAGCTCAGTTTTTCCCGATAATGGTATATCCGGGAACAAAACTCTATGATGAGTATAGGGCTGCGGGTTTCATGAAAGCAGATAGTTTCGACGAGTGGGTTACGCCCGAGGGGCTTCACAACTGCGTTGTGAATCTGCCCGGTCTTTCCGCTGAGAAACTTGTTGCATGGTGCTATGAAGCCCGAAGAAGGTTCTATCTAAGGCCCTCATATCTGTTCTATAAGGCTATGCAGTCCCTGCTCCACCCTCTTACGGAAGGCCGGCGCACGCTTAGAGCATTCGGCACTTTCAGAAAACATCTCTTCAGGAAATCGGAATGATAGTTATTCTTTTTTGGGTATTCTTTGGATTGTCTCTTGCTTCGTGGCTTATCTACCCTTTGCTGCTTGCCGTTATTTCTCTCTTCTACACAAAGAAGGTCTATACTAATCCTGCCGAATGGCCGGATGTTTCTGTCCTGATAGCAGCGCGAGATGAAGAACTTAATATTGAGAATAGAATAAATAACCTTCTTGCGCAGGATTACCCCGGTGTGCTGGAAATACTGATAGGTTCCGACTCGTCGAGTGACAAAACAGAAGAAATAGTCCGCTCTTTTCAGGATAGTGGTGTAATACTCTATGCGAGCAATGAACAGGCCGGAAAACCGATTGTCATTCAGAAACTTGCAGAACTGGCAAAGGGGGAAATTCTTGTTTTTTCTGATGCCGATACAGAGTTTGCACTGAATACAGTGAGAGAGCTTGTACTTCCGTTCAGCGACCATTCCGTAGGATGTGTCGACGGTTCCCGCAGGAACTCCCTGAATACTGATTCCTGTGAAAGCGTTTACTGGAAATATGAAAAAGCCATCAAAGCTCTTTGCTCGAAATTCGGGGCAGTGCTCGGAGCAACCGGAGCCGTTTTTGCTCTACGACGCGAAGCATTCGTCCCTCTTGCATCCAACCGGGCCGATGACTTCGAACTGGGGGTAATGGCCGGAATCGACAGCAGAAAGTGTGTCTTCAATCCTGCTGCTGTAGCTGTCGAGCCATCTCCTGATGATGAAATGCAGTTCAGTCGGATGGTGCGAATTACCAGCTGGATGCTGGGAAGTTGCTTTCTTCTCATGGGTAAGGCTCTTTCGAAGGGCAGAATACTTCTTTTTCTGCAACTCCTTTTCCATAAACTGCTCAGATGGTTTTCGGGTGTTTTTCTAATTTTGGCAACTCTCTCTGCGGGATTACTGTCGGGTAGCCTGCCTTTTGCTCTTGTTTTTTGTTCATTCTGCTTCTTTCATGCATCTGCAATTATCGGTTTTCTTCTGCGCAATAAGATGCCTTCGATACTGCTCCTTCCTTACTATTACTGGCTGATGAACAGCGCTTCTTTAATTGGTATATTTAGGGCAGTATTTCAAATTCCTGTAGAAACATGGGAAAGAAGGTAATTATCGCTGTCAGAAAGACACACGGGCTGAGAAAGTACATCGGCATAACCCGCCTTACTACTGACGGTATTGCTATTTTTCTCTCTTTGTTTGTTTCTTCCTGGATAAAATTTGACTCCGGCATTTTTCCGGGCATATCTTCGATAGACATGAATATTGTTCTTGTGGCAGCCATCGCCTCTATCCCTTTCTGGTGGATAGTCTTTGCTTTGTCAGGTGCATATCATTTTCACTGGGACAGGGGCTGGGGCGAAGAACTCAAGTTGGTTATCAAGCCGGTGACCACCGGTTTGATATTCCTCTTTTTCGCTGCTTTCCTTATTTCTCCCGAAGCCTCGATAGGACGATGGATTATCCTAATCTATTATTTCCTTACTGTATTTCTGGTTTTCATCATGCGTGTTGTTACACGCTTGTTTGAAAGGCACCAAATACTTAAAGGACGTATTCAGAGAACAGCAATAATAATGGGAATAGGTGACGATGCCCTTGACCTTAAAAACTACCTCGAGCGAAACCCTGCTCTTGGATACAAGATCGCCGGTTTTGTCGAACGCCCCGAACAAAATGAGTCCCGGGCTGTAGACCCCGATGCCATCTTAAGGCCGCATTTTGCTCTGCCAAAAATATTCGAAGTACACGCAATAGAAGAAGTTCTTGTTACTGTTGCATCGAATTTCCATAATGACATTCTATCTCTCCTTCTTTCAGCCGCAGGGGCCGGGATAAAAATAAAAATAGTTCCTGATCTCTTCGACATTGTTACAGGACATATTCACAGCACTCATGTAATGGGACATCCACTAATGGAAATCCTTCCTCAGCGACTCAGTTACTGGCAGCAGGCCGTAAAAATTACCATGGACTATACTATTAGTATATTAGTTCTTCTACTGTTCAGCCCTATCTGGATTATTGTCGGCATTGTCATAAAAGTTGATTCTAAAGGAAACGTATTCTATACACAAAGCCGGGTGGGTAAAGGTGGAAAAGTTTTTAACCTTTTTAAGTTCAGAAGTATGATCCGCGATGCGGAAAAACACAGCGGGGCTGTCTGGGCGGATGAAAAGGACGAGCGAATTACATGTATAGGTAGTTTCCTTAGAAAATCGCGGATCGACGAGATTCCGCAGCTTCTCAATGTAATCAAGGGGGAAATGTCCATCGTGGGACCGCGCCCGGAAAGACCTGAGTTCATGGAAGCATTGACAGAACGGCATCCTTTCTACCAAAAACGTCTGATAATAAAACCGGGTATTACCGGCTGGTCTCAGGTAAAGATGGAATATGACACGGATATCGACCGGGTTGAGCACAAATTAACATATGACTTTTTCTATATTGAAAATCAGTCTATCTTTCTCGACCTTGAAATTCTTGCCCGGACAATTAAAGTGGTTCTAACTGGTGCGGGAGCCCACTGACCCCCGTCCCTATTTAATCAGAAAGGAAACTTATATGGCTGTTCCATTGCTTGATATCAATCGCCAGCATGCTCCGCTTCTCGATGAACTCCGGGAAGTGTTCAACAGTGTTCTCGAAACATCCCGTTTCATCAAAGGACCCGAACACGACGGTCTGCAAGATGACTTTGCGGAATACTGCGGAGTGAAGATGGCTGTGGGATGCGCTTCGGGGACGGATGCTCTTATTCTCTCTCTTATGGCTGTCGGTGTAAAGAAAGATACATATGTGATTACAACACCTTTCACATTTTTTGCTACGGCAGGGGCAATAGTCCGGGCAGGGGGCATCCCTGTATTTATCGATATTCTACCCGATACTTACAATATGGACCCTGAAAAACTTCAGGAATGGTTTGCAGAAAACTGTGCCGTTACCAGTCGGGGGGTTGTGAACAAAGCGGACGGTTTTAGGATAGCTGCTGTCATGCCCATTCATCTCTTCGGACAGATGGCCGACATGGACAGGATCATGGAAATCTGTAACGACTGGCAGATTCCGGCAGTAGAAGATGCCGCCCAGGCCGTAGGAGCAACATGGAACGGTAGAAAGGCAGGCTCATTCGGCATAACCGGCTGTTTTAGTTTCTTCCCGTCCAAAAATCTCGGTGCTCTGGGAGATGGCGGAATGGTTACTACAAGTGATAAGAATATAGAGGAGAGGCTTATTAGCCTTCGTGAACACGGCGGCAAGGGATATTATCACAGTGAAGTCGGTTTCAATAGCCGCCTCGATTCCTTGCAGGCAGCTTTTGTCCGCGTAAAATTTCGATATCTCGAAAAATGGCACAAAGGACGTAGAACAAACGCTTCCGCCTATAACAAGGCGTTTAAAAGCGTAAAGGAGATTATCACTCCGGTAATAGACAAGCGGGCTGTTTCTATTTATAACCAGTACACCGTCAGAGCTGAAAACAGGGACGAACTGCTGGCTGCCTTGCGGGAACAGAACATAGGCTGTGCGGTTTACTATCCGCTGCCACTCCACCTGCAGGAATGTTTTGCATATCTCGGATATAAAGACGGAGATCTCCCTATTTCTGAAAAAGCCTGTAAAGAGGTTATGTCTCTACCGGTTTTCGGGGAACTGACGCGAGAAGAACAGAAAGAGGTCATCGATGCGGTCAAAGCGTTCTACGCGAAATAATTTTATTCACTGTGCATGCTGCCTGTTCTTTTTTCTTTTTACTGCAGCATCTCCTGCGCGGGCTGATTTTCTATACGACCTATCTGCCGATTCGAGAGATATCTTCAACCAGAGGAGCCTTCTGCCTTTGGGAATAGGTACCGCTTTCACAGGAGTGTCTTTGGTTTTGGAAGATAGCACCGGTTATGCCGACTTCATGGGGGGTGGTATTCTTCACGATGCATCTGTAATAAGTGACAAAACGATGGGACTCCCCCTGCTCGGAGCATCGCTGTTGACCTGGGGAATCGGTGCTTCGAATGAAAGTTGGGACAACGCTGAATTTACAGGACAATTGCTTACAGAAGGACTGCTTATTACTTATGGAATAACAGGTATTCTAAAGTTAGGCGTTGCCCGGGAACGGCCTGACGGAAGCAATACCCTGAGTTTTCCCTCCGGACATACATCAGGAACATCCTGCGTCGCTGTTATTTTGTGGGACAGATATGGAGCAGGCGCGGGAATACCCGCAGCCCTTATCGCTGTTTTTGCCGGTCTTTCGAGAATTACGTTGGGTAAACACTATCCTTCAGATGTCTTTGCGGGAGCAACAGTGGGGGTGATTTCCGGGCTGGCTGTTGTCAATGCTCATAAGATCCCGGCGGATGAAATACCAAATCCTCAACCTGCCTTCATGATTTATTATAATTTCGGAGAAGGTGTAACGGTGGAGTTTTGAATGAAAAATAGACTGAATAGTTTTGTGCATGCATTCAGGGGGCTTGCAACACTGGTTGAAACGCAGGTAAATGCAAAAATACATTTTACTGCGCTTATTATTGTGATTGTTCTGGGAATTATTTGCAAAGTTACTGTAATACAATGGGCTTTGTTGGTTCTCGCATCTTCTGCCGTCCTTGCCGCCGAAGCATTCAACAGTTCAATCGAGTTTCTGTGTGATTATTCATCAAAGGAATACCACGCAAATATAAAAAAGACGAAAGATCTTGCTGCTGCAGGAGTTCTAATCACATCTATAGGCGCATTTGCGATAGGATTGCTTATATTTCTTCCGCATTTAATCAGATTATTCGAATAAGGAGTACGATGCTTGACAGATACTTGCTGCGAAATAACCCCGAAAAGGTCAGACAGGGGACAATCGACAAGGGAGAGTCCTGCTATATAGATGAATGGCTGCTAATTGATTCTGAACGCAGAATATTGCTTCAGAAATCAGAGAATCTACGCGCCAGAAAGAATGTCCTTTCCACGGAAGTCTCCGAAATCAGGAAAGCCGGGGGGAACGCCGATGAACAGATAGCCGAAAGCAAAATAGTCGGTGAGAATATCGCATTGCTGGAAAAGGAAAAGATCGCTCAAGAGAACAAATTAAAGGAACTTGAACTTACCTTTCCTAACATCCCCGATCCTGATGTCCCTGTGGGTGCTGATGAATCAGACAACATCATTCAGCGGACAAATGGTGAAACTCCGATTTTCGATTTCGAAGCAAAGCCCCATTGGGAATTAATGGAAAATCAGTTGGATTCGAAGGCATCTGGAGAAATTGCCGGGTCTAATTTTATTCTTTTTCGCGGATGGGCCGCCCGTCTTCAGCGTAAACTTATCTCCTGGATGATGGACTTCAACGCTGATGCCGGGCTCGAAGAAGTGTGGGTGCCTTTCCTTGCTTCGACCGGGAGTATGGTGACCACCGGACAGATTCCTAAACTCAAAGATGATATGTACAAAATCGATGGTGATGATCTGTATCTGATACCTACAGGTGAAGTTCCGATTACTAACATTTATCGAGGCACTATGCTGACCGAGAAGAAGCTTCCAATAAGAATGTTCGGCTACACTCCCTGTTTCCGAAGGGAAGCCGGAAGTTACGGAAAGGAAACGCGTGGACTTAACAGAGTACATCAATTCGAAAAAGTCGAAATGGTTACCCTGGCACATCCCGAAAATTCAGATGAGATGCTTGAAACAATGGTGTCTCATGTAGAAGAAATGCTAAAACATCTCGGACTCCCGTATCGAGTCAGTTTGCTTGCCACCGGTGACTTGAGTTTCGCCGCCGCAAAATGCTATGATGTCGAAGTATGGGCAGCCGGACAGGGAAAATGGCTGGAAGTCTCATCAATTTCCAATTTCAAGGATTTCCAGGCAAGGCGGGGGAATATCAGGTTCCGCCCGGACGGAGGTGGTAAACCGTTGTTTGTCCACACTCTCAACGGTTCCGCTCTCGCTCTTCCCCGAATAATTGCAGCCCTCGTCGAGAATAACCAGAATGCCGACGGAACTATCGACCTAAATAAGGTGCCAGGACACTTAATTGCTGAATGAACCCCGCCATAACCTGCAAATAATTAAGTGTCCTGGCACCTTATCTTGTATATATTACCTGTGTTAATATTAACTTTCACGAAGGGAACATTATGAGATTCTTTGTTTTTGTCATTGTCCTGCTCGCTGCTCAATTTGCCTTCGCGGGTTTCGAAACCTGCGGCTGGGAAGGCACCGGTACCATTCTCGGCTATTATGGCGCGGGTGAGCCTCCCATCATTGCTGAAATTTCTACTGAGCGGGTTTATGCGGGCGCACAGTCTCTCTATCTCGAAGACAACGCTCCTTCCGGTACTCCACAGGCTTTTGTTGCATGGATTGTAGGTCTATCGGGCGGGGATGAAGTAGCTGTTTCTATCTGGCGTTTCGATGATACCCCGGGTGCTGCTCCTTCAGCCAGAATTTGGGGACACTGGAATGATGACCCTAATGACATCAGCGTCTATAACGGCAGTGCCGGCGGTAATTCCGACTACGGCACCGGAGAAGGATGGGACCTCGTGGAATACACCTGGACTGTCGAAGAAGGACACACCGGGCTTGTTATTGAAGTAAGAACATATTCCAGCGCAGGCGATATTGTCTGGGTCGATGATTTGACTGTTTCGGCACCTGAGGGAGCAACTATCTATACCCCCGACAACTATGTACCGATTGCAAGCACAACCTGGGGTGAGATCAAAGCAGTATTCTAACCAACGTGACACCGACTAATCCCATATAGGGACATGATTTCTTCGTGTCCTGTTGTGCTGTTAGATCTTCGCGTCCCCGGCAAACGGCAGATTAAGGTGTCATGGTACTATGAATAAATATCAATACTCTACGCCGCTTTCCTTCACATCGTGGATTATTCATCTTACGACTGCGGGTGTCAGTCGTATCACGGATTCTGCTTATGACAAAAGTATCCCTTCTCTTCCCGTTTCTCCGCTCAAGAATTGGCTCGACGCCTTTTTCGAAGGGAATCCTATTGATATAGATTTTGACATCTATATTCCTAATTTCCCACCTTTCTATTCAAAGGTATGGCACAAATTAACAGGAATCCCCTATGGCACGATGGTTACCTATAAAGAACTGGCATCATTACTGAATAATCCTAATGCTGTGCGTGCTGTAGGTTCTGCATGTGCACAAAACCCCCTCTCGCTTGTTCTTCCCTGCCACCGGGTTGTCGGGACAAGCTGTATCGGCGGTTTTTCGGCCCTAGGTGGAATAACCTTGAAACAAAGTCTTATCGACATGGAAAAGAAGCATCTCCACAATACTACGAAAGAACCGATTGTAAAATTGCAGACTCTGCAATGAGAAAGGTGCATTTGTTAGTATTTGAAGGGTCTTCTTCTTATATTTCCGTTTTGGTATTTACAGGATTTGATTTTCTGCTGACTTTTAATTCTTAGCGACAGCAGCCATAACTATCCTGAGATTATTCAATGGGGTTAATTTGCCGGTTTCCACTACAAAAGAAGAATCTCCTAAGTTTGGGACTTTCCTTGGTGTGTTCACGCCGAGTACGCTGACCATTATCGGTCTGATAATGTATCTCAGACTCGGATGGGTAGTTGGTAACCTCGGACTGCCGATGACTATTCTGGTTGTTCTTATCTCCTGTTCGATAACATTCATTACCGCCTTCAGTGCTTCTGCCATAGCCACAAACATCAGAATAGGCATTGGTGGTGAATATTATATGATTGCCCGCAGTCTTGGGTTGGAATTTGGCGGTGCAATTGGCATTCCGCTGTATCTCTGCAGAACTTTAAGCATAACATTCTATAGTTTTGGGCTGGCTGAAGCTGTTTCACTCGTCCTTGAAAACTGGATGATCCTCCCTTCATACGCTGTACCACTGTCTGCAGCAATTATTATTGTCGTTATAACAGCTCTTTCGGGAAAAAGTGCTGCTCTGGCTTTAAAATTACAGATTCCCATCATGATAGCAGTGGCTCTTTCGCTGGCAGCTTTATTTATCGGCGGTCTCTCTGCCGGAATTCATGCTCCTGTAGCGGTGGCATCTGCTGAGAACCCCGAAGGCTTCTGGTATGTCTTTGCTATCTTCTTCCCTGCGGTCACAGGATTCACGGCAGGCATTGGAATGAGCGGTGATTTGAAGAACTCCAGCAAGAGTATTCCGAGGGGAACCCTTCTTGCTGTCCTCACCGGTGCTCTCATTTATGTGGCAATCCCTGTTTTGTTCTCTATTTCAAACGCTGTCTCCCCCGGAATGCTGTCAATAGACGGTGTGGGCGTGTGGACAGGTATTGCTCTATTTGGCCCCGTTCTCGTTTTTGCGGGTATGTGGGGGGCTATTCTCTCTTCTGCTTTCGGGAGCGTACTGACAGGACCGCGGGTTCTGCTGGCGCTTTCGAAGGACGGACTTGCCCCCCGTTTTCTTTCCAGGCTCTCAGCTAAAGGCCAGCCTACCATTGCTACCTGGATTACGGGTATCATCGCTCTCTCTGCAGTATTCCTCGGTTCTCTAAATGCTGTTGCACAATTCGTCACCGTTCTCTTTCTTACTCTTTATGTAATCATCAACTTTAGTGCAGCAGCCGAGAAGATTGTCCGCGATCCGTCCTACCGCCCTACTATCAATGTCCCATGGTATGTTTCCATTTTAGGTTCCTTTGGCGCTTTATATGTGATGTACCTCCTCAACCCCCTTGCCTGCGTTGGAGCAATTCTCATCGAAATCACTATTTATTTCGTCCTACACAGAAAATCTCTACAAAAACGATGGGGGGATGTAAGGGCCGGATTCTGGCTTTCGTTTTCAAGGTTTGCTCTGACTAAACTCGAGAAACACAGGATAGAACCAAGGAACTGGCGACCGAACATAATTGTATTCACCGGTGATATAGAAAAGCAGATCGACATGGTCTATTTCGCAACCTGCTTGAACCAGAATAGAGGTGTGGTCAATGCATGCTGCGTTATCGAAGGTACTATCAGTAGGGATGATTTCGATATAGAAAAAATAGAATCTGATATGAGGGATATTCTCAAGAAAAATGATATCTCCGCTTTCTGTGAAGTGAACATTGTGCCTGATTTTGTTACGGGTGCTATCGACATAGCCCAGATTAACGGTGTCGGTAATCTTCGCGCAAATACTGTAATGTTCGGATGGCCGAATGATAGAGACAGACTGGATGCAATGCTATCTATTATGCGAACCATCTCGAAGATCGGCAAAAGCACTATTATTGCAAAATTGAATAACCTCAAGGTGGAAAGACCTGATAGGCGTATCGATATCTGGTGGGGAGGAATGGAGAATAATGGTGACTTGATGCTTCTTTTCGCACATCTTCTGCAAATGAACCCGCGTTGGAAGGACTCCGCTATTGTCCTTCGCACAATAGTCAATGACCCGGCTGAGAAAGATGAGATGGAAATCAACCTTGCAGAAACAATCAAATCTGTACGGATTAAAGCCGAAAGCAGAGTTACAATAAAGGGCAGTCATGAGAGATATGAAGACATCATCAGATCCCAAAGCCAGTCTGCCGCCATCACTTTCCTTGGGCTGATGATTCCCGATAGACAAAAAGAACACGAATACAGCGGCAGGCTGATAGAACTCTCCGAAGGACTACAATCCGTTGTCTATGTCAGAAATGCAAGCGAGTTTTCCGGCAAACTCTTTTTTTCCTCTGACGACCATTCTAATTCAGAATCGGAAGAACTTCCTCCTTCCAACAGCAATTAAGAAACAGTTTCCAGGTCTGCAAGAATTAAGTTTCGGCTCTCTTTATCTTCAACTGATTCAGCCAAATCAGTGGCTTTTTTCTTGGCCTTTTCCGCTGCCGCCTTATCCCCATTTAACATATGTGCTCTTGCCAGCGCTTCGAATGCATAACCGACATAAAACGGTTCCAGTCCTGCTTCTTCGCTGATCTTTACGCACCTGCCCGCATAATCAAGTGCTTCTTCGCCTTTACCGGCAACGGCATAAGCACGGCCCAGTTGCCAGTAAGAAATAGATAGGTTCTCCTGCGTGTGGCCTTCCACCTGCAGCCAGTGCCAGAGAGAGACTTCGCTCAGTCTGCACATCTCCTCATTTTCTTCTTCTGTTCTTTCTGCCTTGTCAATGAGCCCCCAGCACCTGTTAAAGCAGTCCGATGCAAAATACTTATGTATCTTCTGTACATCAGGTTTCCCCATCCTTCTCCTCCTGTCAAACTACATATGACAATATTACCAATGTACCATATATTAAATTCTGGTAATCTACACGCAATATAAGAGAAAGGCAGAACAATGAAAAAAAGAACTGCAGTAGTCCTCAGCGGATGCGGAGTAAATGACGGGACTGAAATACACGAAGCGGTTGCCGCTGTTATCGCCCTTGATAGAGCCGGCTTAGATATAGTCTATGTTGCTCCGGACATGGAGCAGACAGATAGCATAAACCATCTTGATGCTGATATTCCGCAGCCATCACGAAATGTTCTCGTCGAATCAGCAAGGATAGCACGGGGAGATATAAAGGACATCAAAAGGCTTCTTCCTTCTGAATATGACGCCATTCTCATCCCGGGAGGGTTCGGCGCAGCAAAGAACCTGTCAACTTTCGCAAAAGAAGGTCCGCAATGCTCTGTGATCAAAGAAGTCAAAGATCTTATCGTTGAAGCCCTTCAGGACAAAAAGCCCATAGCCGCAATGTGCATAGCTCCGGTTATTCTTGCTAAAACAATCCCTGGAGCAACGGTTACACTCGGCACAAGCGATGAGATTGCCGGTGCTGTCAGAGCAATGGGCGGGACCCACGTTTCCTGTGATTCCGGTGGGGCGGTGGTTGATGCGGAAAACAAACTTGTTACAACTCCTGCATACATGCTTGCAAAAGGACCTGCTGAAGTATTTGCAGGAGCTGAAGCTCTCGTTGCTGAATTAGTCAGGCTGCTTCAGTAATCCTGCTGTGAATAGGCCGGCATGAAATATGATACTTTGGCTGATAGTCCCGGTTGGCTCGATATAATCAATGAGATTCATAGTACGGCATGGCCCGTTTTTCTGAGCGAAGACAAAGTAGTAAAGAAATACTGGCGAAAACTTTACGATCTCTTCCCTGAATATCAACTGGTCTTTACCGAAGGAGAGCAAACCATCGGCCTTGCAAATTGCTTCCCGATTCACTGGAACGGTGAAATTCCCGACCTCCCCGCAGGATTAGACCATTCCCTTGAAATCATCATCGAAAATAGGAACAACCCGAATACACTTCTTGCGGGTGCGGTTGTTGTCAGGAAAGAGTTTTCGCGACGGGGTTTTAGTTCGAAGATCCTAGAGGTAATAAAGAATACTGGAACAGAGAAAGGATTCAGTAATCTCATAGTTCCGGTACGGCCTGTTCTAAAAACTGAATACCCAAAAGTTCCCATGGAGGACTACATGTTGCGGAAGAAGGGACAGTTGCCTTTCGATCCCTGGCTGAGAGTACATGTCATGAGCGGCGGCACTATTTTGAAGGTAGCTTACCCTTCGATGACGGTAACCGGTTCCGTTGCAGAGTGGGAAGAATGGACAGGATTAAAGTTCAGCCACAGCAGCAAATACACTATTCCCGGAGCCTTAAGTCCCGTAAGGATAGATTTGGAAAATGACACCGGTGAATACATCGAGTCAAATGTCTGGGTTGCATACCAACTCTAAACCGCAGAAAATGAGGATAATGTGATTTTTCCAACAGAATTAATGGAGTTTCTTGAAAATGCCCCCTGGATATTTGCGATAACTTATGCGGAGACTTGGCCACATCATTACATATTGAAAAAACAGGTTGACGAAATATTGTTTGTCGAAGCGGTCAAACACATAAGAAAACACGGAACTGAAGGACCTTTCTACACGCAGAAGTACATATACTTCGAAGAGAACGGTCTGGTTTACTGGACTATGGGTGCCCCTATCGAAAAGACCATTCTAATCAACCGATGTCCAAAGGAAGAGACCTATGAATCCCGCCTAAAAGCCGGAGCGCTACCGTAAACAGAAAGGTGTCGGAGTTACTGATTACCACCTAAAAACGCAACCAACCCCCTCTGTCTGTTAATGAATTGCATTTGTCATACAACTAACCCTCTCCTTGACACCATTTTGCTATATGGTATTTTCTATAAAACGAAAGGGGATAATAAATGCCAGTTAGATGTTTTCTACTCTTCATACTTTGTATAATCATCCTGCCCAACTCATTTGGCGGTGAAGTAACTTTCATTAACGAAACAGAACATCCTATCTATGAGATTTATGCTACTTCAATTACAGAAATTACCGGGAGCGAGTTGGATTTAACGGGGGAGTACTTCCTTTTCCCCGGTGATACTCTGTCAATTTTCCTTGATAATGCTTTTTATCATTTGAATGCCGTGGACAATAATGGCGTTCTTTATATGTTCACGAATTTTATGGTTAAAGAGCAGAATGTATGGGTTATTACGAACGATGATATATCACAAGGCGGGGAAGAACTGCCTTGGTTAAATACATGCACCATAATTAACAATATGAACGACCGTTCCCTGGTTTTGCTATATATATCAAGTCCCATTGAAGACGGTTGGGGACAAGATTATCTTGGAGATTCGCTTCTTGAATATGGTGATACTTTTTCTATCAATCTCCCTACAGATACCTATAATTTCCGCCTTACCGATGATGTTCGTGGGAATTACAGTATGTATGCTGTACATATTGACCGGGACTCGTCTTTTTGTATTGATTCTACTTTCCTTGATGGCTATGTTTCACCGATAACAATAGAAACCGAAAGTGTCGATTCTACTTTCTTTTTCACTAGTAAATACTATGGGCTGGGAATCCTAGTCTATCCTCCAGCATTCTTCCCATTAATAGAAGATATATACACCGCCAAACCTGCATATGAAGCCGGGTTGCGCAGGGGTGATATTGTTTTGAGCATAAACGACACCCCCTGTGAAGATATGATATTTGATGACTTCCGAAATTTGATAAGTGCGAACAGGTCGCAATCTATTGATATTGAAGTGCTACGCTCAGGGGTAAAGAATGTCCTTGAGTTTAGTCCTATCGTTGGCGAAAATGGTTTTATAGGGATTACACTTGGTAACCGTTCGCTCTTAGTTATCAACAAAGTATATGATGATTCCCCTGCATCAAGTAGTGGTTTGCCCGTAGGTGGCATAATATATGGAATAAATGAACAACTCTTTTTCGACTACGATACTAGTGTGTTTCTTGCGATACTTAGCGACGCTGAAGAAGAAGTAACTTTAGATATTTTGTCTGGGAATTTGTTTCAATCTTACCACTTAACTAAAGACTCTATACGGGTTACAGAAGAATTTCCTGGACTTCCTCGCGATTCTTTACCCTATACAGCACTACAAACTCATTGTGTATTCTTCACTGAAAAAGATAAATTTAGAGACGACCTAAATGGAGGAACTGGCAGCTGTTTTGTTCTTTCTCGTAATGTTGATTTCACCTATGCCTACACAAACAAACACTGTCTCGGGTTTGAACAAACCTGGATCTCTGATGCCTTAAGTAAACTAGAATTATTGGATTATCTCCTTGAGGTCGGCTTAGATGAAACAGGCGACACTTCCGGATTCGTGTATGTCCATGACTTCTGGGTACATAAGACTGCGGATTTAGCTTGTTTAAGATTCTCCACGGCCGATTTCAGAACAACGGGACTGCACTATATTGTTCCGCCACTACTCCCCGAGCAACTCTGGGAAGATGTCACTTATGGTGATATTACTCATGCGGTGGGTTTTCCGGGAGCACTAAGTGCTAATCCAAGATCCTTCACTTCCGGGACAATTAGTAACCCCGAACTTTCTATTTCTGAGATTGGCGATGTACGGCTGGTACAAACAACCGCAGCTATAAATCTTGGTAATAGTGGTGGCCCTCTTTTTGTCGAGATAAATGCTGAAAACTGTTTTCTTCTTGGAATTAACACAGGGTTTCTATCTGGATGCCAGGGAATGTTCTACGCTCAACACATATCTGAACTTTCAAGAGACGGATGGTTTGGTCCTTATCCCGCAGATAAGTATGGTGTACAACAGGCAATGTATGATTTATACCAGGTTGAGATTACTATTGTTGAATGAATCTCTTGCCTGACTACGGCATAGGGGTTGGCTGTTCAATTGCATAACTGTATCTGAATTTAGTTACTAATCCGGGAAAGCAGAATCTTCGTAGATAGGTTTGGGCTATAGATTATAGATTAAGATAAGGTACTTGTCTCGGTTTATTTATTCTCCACCATCTCCTTGACCTTCATCAGGCGCGTGAGGTTGCCGCGTTCCATTTCATCGAGTTTAAGGCGGATTGTGCGGATGGCTGCTGAAAGCTCCGGTATGAGTTTGTATTCGAGGGCGTTTACTCTTCTTCGGGTAGTGTCTATCTCTTTTGCAAGCAGGCTGATTGCTTTTTCCTGTTCTGCCAGTTTTATTATGTGCGGAAGCACTTCTTTATAGACGGCAAGCGCTTCATCGAGTTCTGCCGGAGTGTCATACATGCCGTAATTTCGGACATTTCCTTCGACGGATACTTCGAATACAGGAAGCGTCAGGTTCATTATACGCCTTGATGATGTTTTTACTTCCGCCTTTGCTCCGGGGTAGCGGAGGGCATCGAGGATTCCCGCTTCTGTCATTGCCGCGCGGGCGAACAGGAACTCACCATAGGCAACCTGAAGTTCATCTTCGAGTTCACTTCTGGCACCTTCATAATTGGAAATGAGAATCTTGAACTGCCGCATCAACTCATCAAGTTTGTCCTTAAGGAGTTTATGCCCGCGCCGGGCAAGCCCTATTTTCTTCCTGAATTGAAGCAGTTCCATTCGGGTGGCGCGAACTTCCAATGCCATTATTCAGAACCGCCTTCGTCCTCTTTGTCAACAGGCCAGTATTTATCGAGTCTTTCGGGACTTATCCTCTTCATCTCTTCCCTCGGGAGAAGTTTGAGGAGTTCCCAACCGAGGTCGAGAGTCTCATCGATATTCCGTTCTTCATGGTCACCCTGGCTGATGTATCGTTTTTCATATTCATCGGCAAACTTCAGGAATTTCTGATCGAGCGGAGAAAGTGCTGCTTCGCCAAGTATGACCGCAAGTTCTCTTGCGTCCTTGCCTGCCGAATAGACTGCCATCAACTGGTTGAAGAGGTCGGCGTGGTCATCTCTTGTCTTGCCTTCACCGATACCCTTGTCTTTCAACCTAGAAAGGGATTCCATCACATTCATCGGGGGGTAGATTCCTTTTTTGTGAAGTTCTCGGTTGAGAATCAACTGCCCCTCCGTGATGTAGCCCGTAAGGTCCGGAATCGGATGAGTCAGGTCATCTTCGGGCATTGTGAGTATTGGAATCTGGGTAATGGAACCCTTTCTGCTCATTATTCTACCCGCGCGTTCATAGATGGACGAAAGGTCTGTATATAAGTATCCTGGATACCCGCGTCTGCCCGGCACTTCTTTTCGGGCTGCGGAAATCTCACGGAGAGCATCGCAATAGTTGGTCATATCGGTCAGGATGACGAGAATATGCATGTCCTTCTCATAGGCAAGGTATTCAGCGGCGGTAAGTGCCATTCTCGGTGTGGCGATTCTTTCAATTGCCGGGTCATCTGCGAGATTCATGAAAACAACCGCTCTGTCCATTGCTCCTGTTTCACGGAAATCGCGTATAAAGTAATCCGCCTCCTCGAAAGTAATTCCCATGGCGGCAAAAACAACGGCAAAGTTTTCACCTTCACCCATGACTTTTGCCTGGCGGGCAATCTGGGCGGCAACAATCGAATGCGGAAGTCCGCTACCGCTGAATATGGGAAGTTTCTGCCCGCGGACAAGTGTGTTTATACCGTCTATAGAACTGAATCCTGTTTGAATGAATTCAGCGGGATAGTCCCTTGCAGATGGGTTGATGGGGGCTCCATTGATGTCGTTCATGCGTTCGGGTACAACAGGCGGAGCTGTGTCGAACGGAGCGCGGGGTCTCCCCTGTCCGTCGAATATTCTGCCAAGCATTTCCTCTGACACTCCGAGTTCCACCTGTTTGCCGAGAAACCGGACTTTGCTTTCGGCAATATCCGTACCGCTGCTGCCTTCGAACAGCTGAACAAGAGCATTCTTGCTGTCTATCTCGAGAACTTTCCCGTGACGGATTTCACCGTCGGGGAGTTCTATTTCTACCAGTTCCTCGTATGCCACTCCCTTTACATCGGTAACGAGCATGAGAGGTCCGGATATTTCTATTGTTGTCTTGTATTCTTTTATCATCTTAACCTCCTTATGCGTTCCGTTGCTGCTCTTCGAGAGCATCTATTTGTGATTTAATCAGATCTTTCACATTTTCGATTTCTTCTAAATCATCTTCGTGGATATAGCCCATGCCTGATATTTTGTTCTTTACAGAAAGGTCGAACAGAGATTTCGCCACTACGCCGTTCTGAAGGGCTTTTTTCATCTCTTTGTAGTTATACATGATAACTTCCATCATCAGTTTCTGCTTCTTGATAGAGGCGTAGGTATCTACTTCGTGATACGCATTCTGATGCAGAAAGTCCTCTCTCAGAGAACGGGATACATGCAGGATTAACTGGTCTGATGCTGATAGGGATTCCGCACCGACAAGTTTTGCTATCTCCTGAAGATTGGCTTCCTTCTGGAGCAGTGCTATTGCTTCGCTCATCATTTCGACCCATTCGGGTCCGAGTTTTTCATCGTAGTATTTTTTCAGATTTGTTGTGTAGAGTGAGTAACTCTCAAGCCAGCCTATTGCCGGAAAGTGTCTCATATAAGCAAGTTTCGCCTGCAGGCTCCAGAATACCTTCACCACTCGGAGGGTTGCCTGAACAACCGGGTCTGAAAGGTCTCCGCCGGCGGGGCTGACAGCACCTATAACAGTTAGGGCTCCTTTTCTGTCTTTATCCCCAAGACAGATGACATTACCGGCTCTTTCATAGAATTCCGCAATTCTGGTTCCGAGGTATGCGGGGTAACCTTCTTCTCCCGGCATCTCTTCAAGCCTTCCTGACATCTCGCGCATCGCTTCCGCCCATCTGCTCGTGGAGTCTGCCATCAATGCAACTGAATATCCCATATCCCTGAAGTATTCACCCAGTGTTATTCCGGTGTAAACGCTGGCTTCACGGGCAGCCACGGGCATGTTGCTGGTATTTGCAACAAGTACTGTTCTCTCACTGAGCGGCTTGCCGCTCTTAGGGTCTTCGAGTTTTGGGAATTCCTGGAGAACTTCCGTCATCTCGTTACCGCGTTCTCCGCATCCCACATAAACAACCACTTCAGCATCCGCCCACTTTGCAAGTTGGTGCTGAATAACTGTTTTACCGCTTCCAAACGGTCCCGGCACACAGGCCGTTCCGCCTTTGCCGAGTGGAAAAAAAGCATCGACTACCCTCTGTCCCGTAATGAGCGGTTCTTCCGGGGCTCTTTTTTCCATTATGGGGCGGGCTTTTCTAACAGGCCATGTGTGGAACATCTTTAATTCCACTTCGCCGGTTTTTGTTTCCAGTTTAGCTATTATGGTGTCTATATTGTAATTACCGGATTTAATCACCCAGGTTATTCTACCGGCCGTCCCCGGCGGTACCATTATTCTGTGTTCAATCACTTCTGTTTCGGGAACTGTCCCGAGAATTTCTCCGCCGGAGACTTCTGTACCAACTTCTGCAACGGGTGTGTATTCCCATTCTTTTTTATGGTCCAGTCCGCGTATGTTGATTCCCCTTGTAATCCAATCTCCCGCCGCTTCACGCACTTTGTCAAGCGGTCTCTGGATTCCATCATAGATTGCCTTGAGCAATCCGGGCCCGAGTTCAACGGAGAGCGGCTTACCCGTGATTGTTACAGGGTCTCCCGGTTTTAGTCCGCCGGTTTCCTCATACACCTGAATAGATGCCTTTGTGCCTTTCAGTTCAATAACTTCACCTATCAAACCGTATTCAGATACATATACCAGGTCGAACATCCTGGCGTCTCCCATTCCGTCTGCTACGACCAGCGGACCGGCTATTTTGTCAATGGTACCTTCTTTTATCATCCTTACCTCCGAGCGACGTTTGCGGGACTTTACCCCTTATTTTTCTTCTCTGCCATAAGATCCACACCCACGGCTTTGATTATTAATTCTCTGATTGTCTCTTCACCGCGCCTGCTCGACCCCTGAATACCCGGAAGAACCACAACCGTCGGTATTGCCCTGTGCATTGTGTCTTCTATTTCCTCTTTTATGGGATCTGCTATATCTTCCGTAACCATGATTACTGATGTTTCTTCTTTTGCCAGCCGTTTGAACTGCTCTCTGGCATCGGCATCGTCTTTCGGCACTATCACTTCCACACCGAGAGCTTTGAAGCCGAGAACTGTATCTATATCACCGATGAACGCTATTTTCCCTTTTGCCATAATCTCTCCTAACCCCGTGGAAGCCTTTGCTGAAGCCGTTCTTTTCCGACGCCTGCAGTTTTTGCAGCAAGAAGAACTTTCAGATGACTTACCTCCATCTCTTTTCTAAATACATAAGAGATTAGCCTGAACGGTCCGAAGACAGGATAAGTCCCTTCTTCATAGATAGATAGAAGAAGCCTGTCCGTTTCTCTTTCGAAGGAGAGAAATGATTTGTCCGTGAGTGCCCTACCAAGAGATTCGGCTACTTCTTCGAAGCCTGTATTTTCTGCAAGAAGGACAGTAAGGTCATTTTTTCTGCATGCTTCCTCTAACTCTTCTATTGTATGGAAACCGCCTTCGAAAAGTGTCTTCTCTATTTCCTTTGATGACAGCTCGAGTATCGATGCCCTGCCTGCGATTAGGAAGTTCTTCAATTCTGTTTTTATCTTCGTCAAATATTCAAGTTCCGGGGTTATCGCTGATAGTTCCACCGACTCTATTCCCGATGCGAACTTATCCATTAGCATGTCCACATCGCACTCCTTTATGCTGTCGAGTTCTTTCAGCTCTTCAAGAGTTTCTCTGAAATTGCCGGGCAGGTCAGCCATGGATTCATCATCGTGTACTGCTTTTCGCAGCAGGTCGGTACTTATAAGTCCGTCTTTTTCGACTTCTATGCTGTCATCATCTTTCCCATCATCTCCCGTGAGAAGATGCTTCCAGATATATCTGGCATTTCGCACATCCCGCCGTGAGAGAATACCTCGCTGAATACGCTTGTCTTTAGCTAATTCTACCATGTCGTTTTCAACAGATGTAACTGCACCGGAAAAACATTTCTCGAGTGAATCATGATGCATAAAACCGCCATACCATGTGTCTCCAAGGAATCTGATGAGCTCATCACGGCTCTCCGCAGCAATCATCATCTGCCACATACGTTTTTCGATGAAGGATGTCTCTTCACCGCTTATTCTGCCGTTTGTATAGACAAAATCTTCTGCCATTCTATTCTGCTTCCTCAAAGCCTATGTCTATCAGCGGGGCAAGGTTCATTACGATGTCTTCGTGAGCCAGTTCCGCAATCATCGAAATAGTGGCATTCTGGCTTATCTTTCCTGAACGCATCACTATACCGCCTTTGCCGGCATGCCTTTCGTCTGACAGGACAAATTGTCTGTCATCGCTGCCTTTACCCGAAAGATATCCTACCGTAATTCTTCCCGCATCTCCCTGTGAGATTAGCACTTCAACCATTCCGGTAAATGTGCAGCTGTCAAGCAGACTGCCTATAAGTTCGAGATAACTCCCGTCATCGCTGTTTATAAGTTTATCGACTGCCTTATCGATAGCATCATTAATCATCGTACTTCTTGCATTCAGTATCTGTTTCTCTGCTTCCGCCTGCACATGAAACATCTTCTTTTTCTTCAGTTCTTTCATTTGAAGTTCCATCTTCTCGATGTTCTTGCGGTGCTCAGCATCGAGTTCTTTCTTCTTTGCTGATGTTTTCTTTTCCTGCTCTGATTTAGCTGATGTTACAATGGATTCTGCTTCTTTCTCAGCATCCCGCTTTATTTTTTCGAGTATTGCTTCCAATGCCATAAATTATCCTATTACTTACTTCGGAATCATCATGAAGGAAATAAGGAAACCGAGAATTGCATAAAACTCAACAAACACCGCAAGGATTAATGATTTTGCTGAATCATCAGGCTGTTTTGCAGTCATCATAGCGCCGCCTGCACAGACTTTTCCCTGCCACATTCCTGAAAATAAACCCGCAAGAGCAATAGGTACTGCTGCTGCGAAGTATGTCCAGGCGAGACTCATGGTGAGAGTACCGTTTGCTACAGCAGTCTGTACCGGTCCCAGAAGCAGGAACGCTATGACGAAGCCGTAGATTCCCTGGGTACCCGGAAGAGCGGATAAAAGAAGTAATTTCCCGAACTTGCCCGGATCGACACTCATTACACCGGTGCTTGCCTGAGCGACTATTCCGATACCTATTGCCGAACCGATTCCTGCAAGTGCGCAGGCAAGGGCAACACCCCCGAAAGCTATCAGTTGTTCCACTTAGTTTCTCCCTTCTTCTCTTTTAAGAAGTTTTTGTTTTGCTGTTCTTTCTATCTATCTGTACATATTTCGATTCATACCGAAAAGGCTTGAATGCCTTCCCCGTACCGTCGTAAAATTTCCCGAAGAACTCGACGAATTGAAGCCTTGCTGTGTGTATGAAACCGCTGAGACAAGCCATAGCAAGATTAAAAAGATGCCCGCCGGCCAATAGAAATATTGCCAGAATCAACCCGAGTACCGGTATTCCGGCCGTAAGCTGTCCTGCTATCTCATTTATCACCCGTGCTATTATTGCGCTTGAAAGGGCAAGGGCAAATAACCGTGAATAAGACAATACATCTCCGAGCAGATTGACTATTCCATACATGGCATAAGCACCCAGTCCCAGTTTTCCCAGGCCTTTTGCTTCACGGCCGCCCATAATGAATATCAGGAGTGCACCGCCGCCAAGGATCATCAGCAGAATGCTGCCCACCGGCCCGTTTGCATTATAGAGCTTCCCTTCAAGCAGATAATTATTGAAGAGCCATGGAAAAAGTCCTATCATCGCAAGAAGCCATCCGGTCTGATCTACAATAGCGATGACCCCCTCGCCTATCTTCAATCTCTTTACAAGATTGATGACTATCCCGGCAAGCAGCTGAAAGAAACCAAATGCAAGAGTAAGGTAAAGGAACTGCTCGGATACACCGAATCCCCTTTGCCCTGCTCCCCCGCCGGGAACAAACCCCGGCACAAGATTGTTAAGTAGATTTGCGGGAGCCTGAAGAAAGTAGGGCAGGAGAGCATAATCAGCACCGAACCATCCGCCGAGGAATACCCCGACTATTATGCTCGCTATGCCTCCTTGAAACAGGAGATTGAAAAGCCGCGGGTTTTTTCCCTTTTTCTTTGTCATACGGGAACCTAAAGCTGCCAGTATTGCAAGCGCGATACCGTATCCTGCATCACCTATGCAGATACCGAAGAAGAATGCATAGAACGGCGCCATTAACGCCGTGGGGTCGAGTTCTTTTCGGGTTGGATAGCCGTACATATCTGTAAGAAGAGCATACGGATCCATCGCAGGTGTTTCCGTAAGTGGTGAGGGGGGAATTTCTCCTTCTTCGGGTTCTATTTTGCTCACGGATACTTCGCCCAGGCTCTCTAAGTTTGCTTTCAGATTATCCAGATCCCGGTCGCGTATCCATGCTTCGAGAAGAAAAATACTCCTGCTCGCTCTTGAATTCGCTGCTGCTTCCTGCCTTAAAAGCAGAAGTCCTGCGGCATCGAGCAGTATTTTGAATTCCGGTATCATCTCTGCAAATGTTTCTGCTTCTGTCTTTAGGGATGCTTCTTTTTTCTGAACATGGTCTATTTCTTCTTTAACCTCTTTAAGTAATTCCCCAACAGTCCCGCTGCGTCCCCCGAAATCCTGCCCTGTGAATCCATATTCAGAGAGCTTCTTTAGAATTACTTCGCTTTCTGAACAGTGCATTGCCAATACCACCTGCTCGGAACTCTTTCCGCTGTCAATGACTTCAATATGAAACAGTTCGTTTTCGGCCTCGATACTGTGAACAGCCTGTATCGATTCTCTTTCAAGGACACCCGCGCGAAGCAAAACTTTTCCCCGGCGGTGGAATTCTTCGAGAGGAATAGACAGGTTGTGCCAATCGAGGAGAAATTGTTTTTCCTGTTCAAGTTCTTTTCTTCCCCCCTCTCTCTTTGCTGTATTCACTGCAACATTCCAGGCTTCTGCGGCTTTTGCGGTCAGCTCATCATCCCCAGCCCGGTCGAGAAGTTCATCTTCTGACATTACTGGTGTATTTGTCTTTTTTTTCTCTGTGATGTATCCTTCGAGAAATGATATTGTTTTCTCAAGGTCAGCGATCTTCTCAGCGAGTTCCGATGTTTCTATCTGTGCGGGCTTAAAAAGCGTTTCTTTCTCTTCTCTTACCTCGGATATATCTTTCAATTGGACATTACCCGATGATTCCACGGCCGCGAGTACATCCGCTCTGCGAACGGCATGACACAGAACTTCTATTTTCGATACACCGTCAAGTGCCATTAATCATCCATTCCAGAAGTAATAGTGTTTTTCAAGAGCGCTTCTGCTTTCTTTTCTATTTCTTCAGTGTATTTTCTTAGTTCGCTTTTCCTTCCGGATGTCCTCTCGAAAAGTTGTTCAGCGTATCTATCAACCTGTTCTTGTATTTCTGCTTCTGAAAGCGATACCTGCTTTGCATGCCTGATTTTTGTTTCTTCTACAAGCTGTTCTATTATATCCGGTGTGGTCATAAATATTTGCTGTGCTTCTTTTTTCGCATTTTCGATAATTCTCTCCGCATCACTCTCAGCTTTACGAAGTATATTCATATCTGCCATAAGCCAACCTTTCAAAATTGGGATTTCCTGTCAAATACCCTCAAAACAGCCCCTGGGATGTCTAATTCTGCATTGGAAAACATGTTGTGGATATCACTTACTAAACTACTTTAAGTACATGAGCTAGCATCATGTTAATCATTTAGTTAGCGGGTTATCCACAATAATACTTTTTTTTCCACATTTTTCCCTTCTACTAGTTAACGGACTCGTCTTTTGTCATTCTGCACATACCTTCGAAAAATACACCTTCTTCTACTATAAGAGAGCGTGTATAAATGTCACCTTCTATGCGAGAACCGGTGTGTAATTCCAGTTGTTTCTCCGCTTTTACAGTACCCTCTATTCTGCCGCCTACAACTACACTGTCAGCAACTACATTTCCCTTAATGATACCCTCTGTACCGACCGTAAGCATTTCGGTTACCTGTACTTCTCCCTCGACCATGCCGTTAACGCGGAGACCGCCGTCTATTTTCAGCGAGCCGCTGCATACTCCGCCTGCGGAGATCACAGAAGATATAGAAGTGTTCCTCTTTTCAGCCATTAATTGAATACCTTCTTTCCCGATACACAGACTACTCGTCCTGCGGTTCAATTATTTGTGTCATGTTTTCGATAATTACCCTGGCTTCGATAATCTCCCTGAGTTCTTCCGAAAGTTCATCTACTCTTCTTTCTATTAAGACCATAGAAGCCAGCGAGTCGCTCATTATTCTATTCTCTCTTGAAAGTTCTTTGTTTTCAGTATTATAAACGAAAAACAGAGTGGTCAAGATAACCACGACCAGCAGTACAAGTGATGTTAACATGCTGATAATCCTAAAAACTATAAGTTTGCGTCCGTAAATATCAAAATTCCTGAATTTTCTTCCGTCGTGAGATGAGAAGGAAATACTAAAACCTTTTCGAGGCATTTGGCTCTCCATTCTCTTCAATCAGAAGGTTATACACTACTTGTTTGTGTATTTCTTTGTCAACTGACAATAATTCGCTCATAATCTCTTTAACATTCTTTTTATTTCAGTGATTGACATTCCTTTACCTAAAGCAGCCATCAAGAGTAGCCGCATCTTATGCCCCTGCATATCTCCAGCAAATACCGCTCCGCGTCTTTCGAGATCGATGCCGCCCCCTGTATATCCGTAAACCCCGAGTGTGCGTCCCATATAACATCTGCTGGTAACACATATAATCACTTCTTTTCTGATGCCGTATTCAATCGCATCTGCTGCATCAGGGGGCACATTGCCCCTGCCGAGAGCTTCTATCACCAGACCCCTGTCTCCCCTGTCGATACAGTGTCTTATCATATCTGCACCGTATCCGGCTGCGATTCGTACAAATCCTACATTCTTTTCCAGCTTAAGATCACCCTGTGGTAAATGCATTCGCCATAATGGTTTGCGATGAAGAATCACGCGGTCGTGATCAACGAAACCAAGCGGTCCAAAACCCGGAGAGTTAAAACTGCTGATATTGCTTGTGTAGGTTTTTGTGACCTTTCCGGCGGCGTGTATCTCGTCGTTCAGAACTACTGTAATTCCCAACTTATGAATTTCAGAATTTACAGCGGCAAGAAGCGCCCCCCTGAGATTTCTCGGGCCGTCCACACCCATTTCATCCGCACTTCGCATAGCAGCTGTAAATACTACCGGACGAGTGCTGTCGATAGAAATGTCTGCAAGAAAGGCGGTCTCTTCAAGTGTATCTGTACCGTGAGTAACAACAATTCCGTCATATTTTCGACTATCGAGAAGTTCCGCGATGTATCTGCATAATTCTGCCATTTTTTCCGGATAGATATGCGGACTTGGTAATCTGCAGAACTCGAAATGTTCCACTTCCACGCAGGATGGTATTATTTTTTTTCCGAACAGAAGTGAATTGTATTCATCTGTTATACTGATGCCTGAAGACGTGGAATACATTTCTATAGTGCCGCCCGTTGATATTAATGCTATCCTTTGCGTATTTCCGCAGTCTGACGCATCACTGCCGGAGATTTTCACTGTTTTCCGCGAATTCTATGAGTTTATCGTGCATATCGGCAGGATTCCCTGCATATGTGTGAATTATTCCGCGAGCCTGTTCGTCCAGCCATGTCGTATCAATGAGTTTCAACAGTTGCGTGTCGCGGCTGATGGTTTCAAGCAGCGACGGGTTTTCCTCAATGATTGAAAGGAGCTCTTCTTTTTGTGAATCCACTGACCATCTAAGGAGTGTTGCTATTGTTAATGCATTATCGCTGTATTGTTTGCGCATTCCCCGGCTGATAGAGACCGCTGTGCTTTCAGACACTTCACCCGTACCTGTACTTATCTCCAGGAAATACTGTCTGCAGGTGTCAACCGAATTCCGTATTATTTCAAGGACGGGAATTGACGGTGTCTCGATAGGGTCGAATAACCAAAGCTGCTTCAGGTCTTTACGGATGGACTTAATCTCTTTTCGTTTATGATTGAGTATAATTCTTTCGACCCCAACAAAAACTTCTCCGAATTTCTTCAGAAAGATAATTCTTTCTCTTGGTGATTCTATTGAATCGGCTCTCGCTAATAATGCTTTTGTCAGTTTTTTATCGTTCCCTGTCAATTCGTTTATCCGCGATGATGCCCTGTGTTGCCACATAACTTTATACAGATTCCTGTTCAGCGTCTTGCTGACACTGTTTACCGTTCCTTCTATATCCTCTTTCAGGCAAGTATAAAGTGCTTTTTCAAGAACTGCTATTGTGTTGTACGGGCTGGGGTCTTCTTCATACCCCATGTAACCGATTATTTCAAAATAGTTGTCGAGGATACTGTTGAGCTCCTCCTGTGTTCCATCTGATTTTTCCTGTAGGAGAATGATGTCGATTATTATGTTCTCTATCAGTCCGTAATTACTGTCCCGCCAGTTCCTGCAGGAATTTATCCCCTGCGGTGCAGCATAATTATTAAAATATTCACTCTGACCTTCGGGAATCAGATTCTCTGCTCCCCCTAGTTCCTGCTCCCTGAATACCTGCAACAGGCTTTTAGTATCCAGTATGTTCCTGATAGTATTAATTTCACTGCCGGGAAAGATGTCTATATCGTTGAGAACTTCAAGATAACCTGACCTGCTCAAACCGGAAGATATTCTACCTGCCGCATCCCTGATTATCTTCATCTGAAGTCCGTTTGGTGAAAGGTTTTTCATCGATTTAATCAGGTTTTGCTCTTTTTCGAAGGAATCTTCTCTTATCATCTGCCATCCGGTGTAAATATCCTCCGGTCGGGTATATTTCTCCCGGTGTAATTCATCCTGTACATCAACTTCTGCGTCGATACCGTCGATCATTTCTCTCACCATATCACGCTGCATCAATTCGTCAACGTATGTAAGGAATTCTATTCCGGTAGGTTTCCCCTTTACTGATTTCACTGTTCTTTCTGCTATTTTTTCCAGGTATTCCAGCAGCAGTTCAGGTGATGTGCCAAGATGCTGTATTGCCCTGGTCATTATCTCCCCGAAAAAGAAAATCGCAGTCTGTATCTGCCAGAGTACAGCCCCGTGATCTTCTTCGGTTTGCCGCGGCGGTATGATAGTTTTAAGCAGTTCTTTGAAGGGTCCCTCTGCCAATTCTACTGTTGCCGTCGGATATTCGATAAGTGCCTGAACCAGCATTGGTAGAGCGTCTGTGAGAAATTTGTCGAAATGAACATTTCCATCCTTCTTCAGCCAGGCGCTCTGTTTCGAGAGACTTTCACACAGATATCGCACCAGATATAACAGCGATTCAACTTCTTCTCCTTCAAAGCCGGGAAGGTCGAGCAGTTTCTGCATTCCCCGGTCCAGCGAACGGGTCCTGTCCTCCGCCCTGAATAATTTCTTCAGAAGCTGTGTTTCTTCTTCGCGTCTTTTCTCAATCGTCATCTCCCTGTTATAGGAAAAAACGGCAGGGGTCAGTATTTCTTCGAAAACAGATACGTTCATCCCACTTTCCATAATGAGCGGGATAACTATCTTTTCGAGAAAACGGCTGCGAATGTGCAAATCTCTCACTTGTGATACAGCTTCTATAACGAGTTTTACATTGCCAGAATGTTCTGATGCAAGAGCTGTAACCCAGTCCTGCTTTTTTCCCCTGAACAGTTTTTCTTTCTCATCTGGTGGAAGTAGGGATAAGAGAGACGAAAACAGCAGGTTCTTCTGAAATACTCTTTTCGGAGATATACCCTCGGTAGACCTCATCAACAGTGTCGATATAGATAATATCATTTCTGAGTCTCCCTCATAATCATCTATGCTGTCGGCAAGCGCTTCGATTGCAGATGCCGCGTCATCAGATGCAAATACACCACCCATCAGTTTTTCGAGAGAATGCACCTTTCCTGATGTATATCCGGTGCCGGTATTCAGAATTCCGGCTATGACTGTGATCAATCTGTGAATAGTCTCCGGTTTCAGTTCTTTGAATTGCCGTTTCTGCGCGTTTTCTTTCATTAAACCGTTTATTGCGACGAGTATCTGTTCATCAGCCTTCCCTTTTAGAATATCCGGAAGAGCAGTAAGTTCTGAGTAATCGAATGTTCCTTTTCCGAGCACAGGCAGAAGGGCTGTTATTAGCTGCCCTGTTCTCTTTGTGGTCGATGCTTTGCATTTCAATCCGAGAATAATCAGAAAAATACTCCGTTCTGCTTTATTGAATAACAGTTTCTTTGTCTTGCTGGATACTTTATTCAGTACCGCTTCTAATCCTTCTCCGGATATGTTCCCCAATAAAGCCCGCGTCTGATTGAGAACTGCAGAGAAAAGCAGTTTATCCCACTTCCCGCTGCTTTTTATTGTCTCCAGGAAACCTATGAGTATTTTGAACTGAGCAGGCTGAGTGTTTAAGGCTTTTATTCGCGCAAAGAGAGTTTCGCCGCTTTTCTGTACTGCTTTCCATATAGGCAGATATTCATCTTCCAGCAAATACCACCCGTTTTCCACGGCAAAATCAATGAGTGTTTTCTTTGCGTACTCAGGCGCATCCGTTTGAAGTTCCTCAGCCCTTTTGAGAGCCGGAATGATATCTGCACCTGCAAACCGTGTCTTATCCAGAATATTCGCAAATCTCTCCGGGTTTGCAGTTCCTGTATTTACGAGATTCGGAATTGTCTTTCTCATTCCCTGTGGTGTTTCTGCAATAGTCTCAACGGCATGGTAGAACAATGCCAGTATTTCTTCTAGTTCATATCCTGTAAGAGGTCCTATAAGAACCCATGCCCAGGCAAGATAAATAAATCCATTCACTGCACTGACTATTGCTTCAGATGGCAGTGTCCTTATAGCGGCAAACCACTTTTCAGCCAGTTCGGGAAGAACCGGCGGCGGGGTATCGAGTTTTTTAAGGTTGTCGAAGAGGAATTCCGTGTCAGTATCGGAAAGCAGGGATATCAATACCCCCATTGAATTCCGTACTTCCTCCCAGTCGCCTCTGAACAGGTTAATTGATTCAATTTTTTCTAAAATTCCGGGGTCAATTCTACCGGACTTTATCTGTTTATCCGATAGCACATTTACCGTATTCTTTACCGGTATCTGCGCTTCTCGCGGTATATTCATTCGATGCCAGTTTTCAAGAATCTTAACCATACCGATAATTGTGCCCATAGTTAGCACTCCCCTTTTATTCTATCGGTTCATCTTCTTCCGGGTCTTTATCTTCAGATTCGCTTTCTTTTCCTTCTTCGTCTTCCTCATCATCATCCATCCGGATAACTGCAGCATCTACCACCCGGTCGTCATCAGGCAGTTTCATTATTCTCACGCCCATTGTGCTGCGGCGGGTTTCTCTTATTTCATCGATTCTGAGGCGTATGATCATACCGCCTGCGGAGATGAGAATTAATTCTTCGTCGTCTAAAACTGCCATGGCAGAAATAACAGGTCCGTTCCGTTCCAGGTTGCGGATGTTGATTACCCCGCCCGAACCGCGATGTGTAAGCCTGTATTCCTCTGCATTTGTTCTCTTGCCGTAACCGCGTTCAGATATCGTCAATACACTGACGGGTTCTTCCATCACAAGCATGTCAACCAGGGCATCTCCTTCTGTTATCTTAATACCTTTTACGCCGCGGGTGTGCCGGCTCATGGTACGCACTTCTGTCTCAGAGAATCTATTGGCTTTGCCGTTCTTCATTGCAAGAAGGATTTCACAGTTTCCGGTAGTCAGGGCAGCGCTGATCAGTTCTGTCCCTTCGTCGAGTTTGATTGCCCAGATTCCGCAGGTTCGAGGGTGACTGTATGCTGAAAGTTTCGTCTTCTTCACTAGACCATTGCTTGCTGCCATAATAATGAACCTGTCATCCGAAAATTCCTTCACGCACACATGTGCAACTGGCATTTCGTCCTCTTCGAGATTCAGCAGATTTATTATCGGCCTGCCCTTGCTGGTCCGGGTAACTTCCGGAATCTCATAAACCTTCAGCCAGTGACACTTTCCCCTGTTTGTAAAGAACAGAATGTAACTGTGGTTCGAAGATATGAATATCTGCTCGAGGTAATCCTCTTCGCGGGTTTTTGCACCGGTGATTCCGCGCCCGCCCCTCCGCTGGTTTCTGTAAACATCGAGAGCCATTCGTTTGATGTATCCTGCCTTTGAGACAGTGACTATTACATCCGTATCGTCGATGAGGTCTTCGAGTTCGAGTATGTCCGGTGCATTGGGGTCTATTATTGTTCTTCTGTCTTTGCCAAACTCTTCGCTGATTTCTCTTAGTTCCGCTGCTATGAGCTTCATTCTCTCAGAGCGCTGTTCGACAAGTATCTTCAATTCAGCAATTAACTCCATAAGCTCTTCGTACTCTGATTCGAGGGCTTCTTTTTCGAGCCCCGTCAATCTTCGAAGCCGCATGTCGAGTATTGCCTGAGCCTGAATTTCCGTAAAACCGAATGTTGTTATCAGTTCGTCCCTGGCGTCATCATTATCTTTTGCAGCCTTGATAGTGGCTATCACTTCGTCGATGTTGTCTATTGCCTTGAGAAGCCCCTCGAGTATATGTGCGCGGGCCTCTGCCTTTTCCAATTCGAAAATTGTTCTCCGGAGAACAACATCGTGGCGGTGTTCTATGAAATATTCAAGACATTTTCTTATACTCAGCCGTTCCGGCCTTCCGTTTACCAGCGCTAAATAGTTGCCGCCGAATGTTTTCAGCAATTGAGTATGCTTATAAAGCTGGTTAAGAATTACAATGTCATTCGCATCGTTCTTTATCTCGACTACAACGCGCATTCCGTCTCTGTCTGATTCATCTCGAAGGTCTGCTATGCCTGTAATTATCTTGTCTTTCACCAGTTCTGCTATATCCTCTATCATTTTTGCCTTGTTTACCTGAAACGGAATCTCCGTGATTATTAAAGCCCTTTTTCCTGACTCGACGGTATCTGTTCTGACCGTTCCACGGATCCTGATGGAGCCATGACCGGTTCTGCTGGCTTCCGAGATGCCCTGCGTACCCAGAATGACCCCCCCTGTAGGAAAGTCCGGACCCTTGATGACCGAATACAGTTCTTCGTCGGAAACCGCCGGTTCCTCTATCAACAGACAGCAGGCTTCCACAACTTCTCTCAAATTATGCGGGGGGATGTTTGTTGCCATACCTACGGCTATTCCCGAAGAACCATTCACGAGCAGGTTGGGGAATGCGGATGGAAGAACGACTGGCTCTTTCAGGCGTTCGTCGAAGTTGGGGCTGAAGTTCACAGTATTTTTATCTATGTCGCTTAGAAGTTCTCCGCCGATTTTCGTCATTCTTGCTTCTGTATATCGATAAGCTGCTGCCGGATCACCGTCTACGGAACCGAAGTTACCCTGGCCATCGACCAGCGGATGCAGAAGAGAAAACTCCTGCGCCATTCGCACCATTGCATCATACACAGATGAGTCGCCATGGGGATGATATTTACCCAGAACATCGCCGACTACCGCTGCGGATTTCCTGTACGGGCGCCTGTAATTCAGGTTTTGTTCGTACATCGAATAGAGAATCCGCCTGTGGACCGGTTTTAATCCGTCACGCACATCAGGGAGAGCTCTTGAAACTATCACGCTCATGGAGTATTCCATATAGGAGCGCTTCATTTCGTCATCGATATCTATTGCTTCTATCATCTCAATCTCTTCTTCGTTATCCGGCTGTATCTCATTGTTTTTTTCGTCAGACATCAAGGTTCCTTACTTCTGCAGCATGTTTCTGTATAAATTCGCGCCTTGGTTCTACTTCGGTGCCCATTAACTTTGTGAATATTGCAGCGGTTTCCATTGCATTTTCTATCTGCACTCTCAGCAGTTTACGGCTATGGGGGGCCATTGTTGTGATCCACAGCTGGTCTGCATTCATCTCCCCTAAACCTTTATACCTTTGAATTCCGATATTCTCACCGCCGAATTCCTCAATCAGTCTTTTCTTTTCCTTTTCACTGAATGCATATTTTGCTTTTTTTCCTTTTTTCACCTGAAACAGCGGTGGCTGGGCGATATAAAGGTAACCGTTTTCAATCAGTTTCGGCATGTGACGGTAAAAGAATGTCAGAAGAAGTGTTCGAATATGAGCCCCGTCCACATCGGCATCTGTCATGACTATTACTTTTTTGTATCTGATATTCTCTTCATCGTAATCTTCGCCTATGCCTGTGCCTGTTGCCGTAATTATCGACCTTATTTCATTATTGCTCAGAATTCTGTTGAGCGGTGCTTTTTCGACATTGATTATCTTACCCCTGAGCGGGAGTATTGCCTGAAAATACCGGTCTCTTCCCTGTTTAGCCGAACCGCCGGCTGAGTTTCCCTCTACTATGAAGAGTTCTGCCTGTGCGGCATCTCTGACCGTACAATCAGCAAGTTTACCCGGCAGTGCCGATGACTCGAGTGCTGATTTTCGACGGGTAAGGTCTCTTGCTTTCTTTGCGGCTTTTCTTGCGGCACTTGTCAGGAGACATTTTTGAATCACTTTTTTTCCGGTCGATGGATTTTCGTCGAGAAATATCTGCAGTTGTCGTGATACATGTGAAGACACAGCACCTGCAATGCTTCTGTTTCCCAACCTTGTCTTTGTCTGTCCTTCGAATTGCGGGTCAGGTACTTTTACGCTGATTACCGCAGCAAGGCCTTCCCGAACATCGTTGCCGCTGAAGGAATCTTCACTTTTCTTGAATAATTTGTTGTTTGTAGCATAGTCATTCAAAGACCTTGTAAGTGCTGTTTTGAAGCCTGTCAGGTGTGTTCCGCCGTCTTTGGTATTGATGTTATTCACGAAACTGAAAATCTCTTCCTGAAAACCGTTGTTGTACTGAAATGAGACTTCGATCTGTATAGTTCCTTCATCTTCGAGTTCAACTTCCTGGCAGAACCAGACGGGATCGTCATGGAGAACGGTCTTGTTTTCATTGATGTACTTCACATAAGAGATAAGACCGCCGTCGAAATAGTATTCGATTTTGTTTTCTTCATTCCCCTCACGCTCGTCGGACAATGCTATTGTCAAGCCGCTGTTAAGGTAAGCCAGTTCTCTCAGTCTTCCGGACAAAGTCTCGAAATTGAATTCTATCTCTTCGAAAATTTCAGTATCTGGCTTGAATTTAATTCTTGTGCCGGTTAACTCTGTTTTGCCCGCCTGTACCTGTTTGCCTGCCGGTTCGCCTCTACTGAATTCCTGCCGGTAGATCTTCCCGTCTCTGTGGATATCGACGCTCAGCAATTCTGAAAGCGCATTGACCACACTTATTCCAACGCCGTGGAGACCGCCTGATGTTTTATAAGCATCATTATCGAATTTTCCCCCTGCATGAAGTGTAGTCATCACAACTTCAAGGGCAGAAATACCGCTTTCGTGTTGTTCTACAGGTATTCCGCGCCCATTGTCGTTTACTGAAATGGAGTTGTCAGTATGAATTATCACTTCTATTCTGTCGCAGAAGCTCGCCTGTGCTTCATCTACACTGTTATCTACTGCTTCCCACACAAGATGGTGCAGCCCCACGGCAGATGTGGAACCGATATACATGCTCGGTCTTTTTCTAACCGCCTCGAGTCCCTCGAGTATTTTTATCGAGCCGGCGTCGTAATTGTTGTTATTGCCTTTATCAGATACCAAATTCTATCTCCTTCTAACTATTTTATCTCTGAATATTATTTTAATGTCCTCAAAAAAAGCGTTGTTCAGTTTCGCATTCAGTTTTTTTAGTATTTCCTTCTTTCTCAACCTAAGCTGCATTGCCGCAGCCGGATGAAGAACTTTCACTATAAGTACCGCACCCATAAAACCCTTAATAACTGTCAGCCCTGCTAACTTCGGACCTACAATTTCCTCCCAGTCATCAACTGCTTTTTTTCTCTCAATGCCTTTATTTAATTCGAGTTTCCCGGCAAGACTTGAGAGAAGTGTGCTGATTTTATCCATAAATCCGGGATATCAGCCCATTACTCTTTCGTCTTAGGTATCGAAATGAGTTTTACCGGCATTATCAACGCAAGATGGGTCTGAATTGTTTCGTCCATCTCTGTGTCTTCTATAACGACTGCCGTGCCTGAATCTTTCATCTTCATGACTATCTTCTCACAGTCCATCTTTCTGAGCAGTTCCATCAAAAATTCACCGTTGAAGCCTATATGGAAAGAATCACCCGTGTATTCCGCTTCGAGAACTTCCGTTGCTTCTCCGGCATCAGAACTTTCCGTATGAAGTGTGATGTTTCCCTTCTCCACCATGAATTTTATCTGATGAGTGGACGGGTTTGCCATCGTTCTCACTCTTCTTAAGACAGAAATAATTTCTTCCCTGTCTGCTTCGAGTCGACATTCTTTATTCTTTGGTATTATAGCCTGATAATCCGGATAATCACCGTCCATAATTCTGCTGAAAATAGCTGTTTCTGCAAATTCGAATGAAATCTGTGTACCTTTTATATAGATGGTGACATCACCTTCTCCGGAGAGTTTTGCGAATAAATTCAACGCTTTGGGGTCGACCAGGGCATTCATTTCTTCTTTCGATGTAATGTCAGGAATATGGATTCGGCTTAGTCTGTGGGCATCGGTAGCAACCATGTCAAAACCACCTGGGTTAATTTTCATCATTACACCGTTGAGCATGGCTTTGTAGTGGTTCTTTGCCACAGCATATGAGGTTTTGTTTATTGCATTAGACAACTTTTCTATGGGAATTGTTATCGATTTCCCTTCACCCTTTCCGGGTACTACAGGAAACTGGTCGCTCGAACTGCCGCTTAAGTTAAAAGATGCCCTGCCGCATGTGATAACCATTCGGTTTCCCGTACCGTTCATTCTGACATCATCATCCGGCAACTCTCTTATGATTTCAAGGAACTTTTTTCCCGGAAGCGTGATTGAACCGGCTGTAGAAACAGATACCGGGATTGTTGTTGTAATTGTTGTATCAAGATCGGTTGCCGCAAGAAGAAGTTTGTCCTTTTGGGTTTCAAGAAGTACATTTGTGAGATAGGGAAGACTGCTTCTTACAGGCAGTGCTGAAGCAACGCAATTCAGACCTTCCAAAAGGTCTGTTTTCGAAACTAAAAACTGAATCATTTGTACCCTCCATCTGTAACAACTATATAGATATTATAGAACAATAATTATTATCATTATTATACTCGTTCATATGTGGAAAAGCCAGCCGAAAAACAGGGTGATTGACATCCACGGTGTTGAAAACCTGTGGGAAAAATATTAGTGAGTCGACGGTTGTCAACAAAGCATATAATCGACACGGTTTTCAACATCCAAAGTACACAGATAGTTTAAGAATCGACGATTTTATATTATTGCTACAGTGCTGTTATTTTCTGTTTGATATTTGAGATTTTTCTCTTCAGTTCGAAGTCATCCTCACAAAGAAGATCGATTCTTTCAATCGAATTCAAAACGGTAGAATGGTCTCTTCCGGAGAAAAACGCACCTATCTCCTTTAGAGACAAAGACGTAAGGTCACGAATAAGCACCATGGCAACCTGCCGCGGTACAAGAACTTCGCGTTTTCTCTGTTTCCCCTTCAACTGACTTGGTGAAACTTCGAATCCTTCAGCTACAGCTGCTGTTATTGCTCCGGGCGTAATCCTTTTAGAAAGAGAACCAAGGGTTGATTCTATTTCCCTGTGCACAAAATCAAGGTTGATATCGACATCAAGGAGTTTAGACATTGCTGCCAGCCTGTGAACAATACCTGACATCTGACGTATATTGTCTCTGATGGTTAGGGCAATGTGATCTATTACCGCATCAGGCACAATGATATTCTCTTCTTTGAACTGTTTTCTGATAATAACAAGACGCGTTTCATATTCCGGCCGTTTGATGTCCGCTATAAGACCGGCTTCAAACCTGGAAACCAGTCGCTTCTCGACCCCGTTGAGTTCGTGGGGCGGTCTGTCGGAAGTTATCACTATTTGACGCCCTTTCTGATAGAACTCATTGAACCGGTGAAAAAACTGTTCTTGAAGTCCGACTTTGCCCTCCAAAAACTGAATGTCGTCGATAAGTAGATAATCAACATTAAGAAATTTATTCCTGAACTCATTCATTTTCGATGTTTCAATTGCTTTGACATACTCTTGCAGAAACAACTCCGACGAGATATATCTAAATGTCTTTTCCTCTCTGATCTGATGTGCAATAGCCTGAATAAGATGTGTCTTCCCCAGACCGACATCTCCATAAATAAAAAACGGATTGTGAGAAATAGAGCCTGGGTCTCTCGTTACAGCAATAGCTGTGGAATATGCAAGTTGATTGGATGGACCGGAAACGAAATGATCGAAAGTGTAGTTCCTACGCAGAAAATCAGTATTTCTGCTCAGGTTTTTATTTAACTTTTTAGTTGTCGGGGAAGAAACCGGGCTACTGTGATAAGGCGCAGGTTCAGCAGCGGGACCCGTGAATGTCAGAATAAGGTCAGGTCTTCCGCTTAGTTCAAGAAATATCTCATCGATAAGGTCACCAAATCTAGATCTAGCTGCCCTTGCCGTGAATTCATTCGGGAAATTTACGATAAAGGAATTGTCTTCGATCGAAAGAAAAGTAGTTTTTTCAAGCCAGGATTGAAATGCAATCGGTTCTATTCTATCCCGAACAGCATCAAGGCAGAGACTCCAGAGCTCGGCAGGAACCAAATCAGGCATTTCCGAAACCAATCATTTGTAATCTATCATATTGAAAGATAAGTATTAACAATTTTATCCACACCGTTTTCCACAAAACTATATTCTTATAACGCATTGAAAGATAATAAAATATAAAACATCCGCAACCCCTGTATATCAAAGATGTTGAAAACTCCTCAACCAACGCTATATAATTTCAACTACTTGACATGAAGTCAATATCAAACTAAATTCACATCCCCGTATGGAATCTGTTCAAAAGTTAAATAGAACGAAAAGAGTAAAAAATGAAAAGGACTTTTCAGCCCAGTAAACTTAAAAAAGCAAGAAAACATGGGTTCAGAGCAAGGATGTCGACAAAAAACGGCCGCAAAATTCTAAATGCAAGACGCCGTAAGGGAAGAAAAAACCTTATTCCGTAAGAGGAAAACAATCAATCTGTCAGAAAAACTTGTCAAAGAAGACTTCAGAATAATCATCCGTAAAGGCAACCGGTACAGAGGAAAATATCTCAAAGCTGTTTACAGAACTAACAAATTGAACTGCGCCAGACTTGGTTTTTCTGTTTCAGCAAAAGCGGGTAATGCTGTAAAGCGAAATCTCTTCAGAAGAAGAGTTAAGCAACTTTTCAGGGAAAATACAACACTGAAAAAGAAAGAAATCGATATAATAGTATTTCCGGTTGGAAAACTGGAACATAGTAGTTACAAAGGGCTTAAGGAAGATGTTAAGAAACTCAGCAAAGTATTTACAGAGTAGTTACATCAAAAGAGAGATTTATGAGAAGAGTAATACTGGCATTGATTCTATTTTACAGAAAAGTCATTTCTCCCATTCTCCCCCCTTCTTGTATATATTCCCCTACCTGCAGTGAATATGCCGCGACGGCAATAGAGCGTTTTGGTTTTATGAAAGGCAGTTGGCTGGCGCTGAAGAGAATTATAAAATGCAATCCATTCAAAAAAGGCGGGTATGATCCGGTTCCGCCCGATTGGGAGCACAGAAAATGAGTGATAAGGGCAGGCTTATCTTAGTTGCCGTTCTGATGACAGCAGTATTGTTCGTCAGCTGGAAGTTCATCAGCGGAAATAATCAGGATGAATCCGGGGAAACAATAGAGATATCTCAAAGTTCGGCGGAAATCAACGCAACACTATCGAATACAGACGCAGAAGAAATAGAAACTGAAGAAACCCACCCTACCGATACACTAACATCGGGCACTGAACAAGATAGCACGGACATAAGCAATGTTATCCGGGAACAGTCTGTAGTCGTAATCATCTATGATGAAGACGGTGAAGCGATGGTGGAAGGCACCATATCTACCCATAGCGGCGGTGTAACTTCCTGGGAACTATTGAAATATCCTGATAATCCCGGATCGGAACAAACAGGAAATGTCAATTTTAACGGAGATAACTGGATGTTCTGGGGTGTGGATTTCGACTACACCGGCCCGGATACAATCAGGGTCAGAAATGTCGAAGAAAAGAAAGTCATTTTTACCCACTCAGACAGTACATCGATAGAGTATACATTCAGGGGCGGATTTTACGGATTTGAATTCGAAAACATAGGCATGCGGGGCATCCCTTATGTTCCTGCCGGTGTACTGCCGGTAAGTGAGCAGAAGGTCAATGAAGCTCGCTATTTCAAAGCGGGCTGGTATGCCGAGAAAGTACAGGATAAAGACGCGAAAGACCTTCAGGTGGAACTTCCAACCGGGAATGTTCGCTGGCTGGCAACACGCTCACATTACTTTGCCATAATCCTGATACCTGAATCAAATGACGAACGAGCCTATGGAAAAATCTATCTATGCAACGAAGACCAATCCCCTGCTATTGGTATACAGGACAATAAAATAACAGTATATGCAGGGCCGCTGGATTATAATGAACTTCAAGGGCTTGGGCGTGACACAAGACGCCTGATCGATTTCGGGTGGCCTGTTATCAGAGATATAGGCAGGCTTATATTCTGGTTCTTGAACTCTGTTCTTGGCTTCATACATAACTGGGGCTTGAAAATAATTGTACTCTCCATTGCTCTGAAAGTGATACTTCTCCCCCTTACGCAGAAAAGTTTCAAGTCGATGGCAATGATGAAGGAAGTGCAGCCCAAGATGAAGGAAATCCAGGCTAAGTATAAGAATGACCCCAAAGCACAGCAGGCGGCTATGCAGAAACTCTACAAAGATGAAGGCGTAAACCCACTCGGAGGATGCCTTCCGATGATTATGCAAATGCCGGTATTCTTTGCTCTTTACAGAGTTCTTGCCAATACTGTACAACTGAGAGGTGCTCCATTTTTCCTTTGGATTCAGGATCTTTCCCGCCCTGAAATACTGATACCGTTCAACAGTCCTATTCTGGGGCTTCATGGCGTGGGGCTCCTGGCTATTATGATGGGCGCTGCCATGTTCTTCCAGCAGAAACTGACAATGACAGACCAAAGTCAAAAAGGCATGATGTATATGATGCCCCTGTTCATGATGTTCATCTTCATGAGATTTCCCGCCGGACTTACGCTGTATTGGTTTGCAAATAATCTATTGACTATAGTTCAGCAGGAGTACATCAAAAAGCAGATGGAAAAGAAAAAGCCGGCATAAGCAGAACGGGTACCTCAAAATGAAATGCGACTGTCGAGTTTTCTGAACGAAAAATGAAAGTATCATATAACCCCGGAGAACCAACTTGCTGAATGCTGAAATCGTTCTTCATGCATTGCTTATTGTTCTCGGGCTGTTGTGGTGCAGGCGAATTTTCAAGTGGCGACACAGGGATTTGGAAGAATTCAAAACAACCCAAAGTAAAACAATCAAAAGTATTGCGATTCTATCATGGACCTCTGCTGTCATTATAGGGTTGCTGATATTTAGGTATATTCTGAATCATGCAATCAATGTATTTAGTGCGTTAAGATAAAAGGAGACAATGAGTTTGAGTAGTATTATCTATGCTTCCGCAACACCCGAAGGGACGTCTGCGCTTGCGGTGATAAGAATCAGCGGAACCGGTTCTGCATCTCTTGTCGAAAAACTGATGAAACTGAACAAAGGCAGACTTTCGGGTATGCGCAGAAAAGTTGGAAATATCTATGATGGAAATAATGTCGTTGATAACATAGTAGCCCTTACCTGGATAGCAGATAAAAGCTATACCGGCGAGGAAATGGTTGAATTGATCTGCCACGGCGTTCCGGAGATTGTAGAGAATATACGCCGGGTTATAAAGAAAAACGGTGCAATTATGGCTTCTCCGGGTGAGTTTACTAAGAAAGCATACCTGGCAGGTAAGATGTCACAAACTGAAGTCATAGCACTGTCGCTGATATTCGAAGGAAGACAAAAACAGGCAGAAGAAACAGGACTCTTCATAAAAGAGTATAGAAGAATGCTGGAAAAACTAAGGAACTTCCGCGAAGAGCTGGAAGGAAACATAGAATTCGCTGAGGCTCATCCATCATCGGGAACCCGGAACCCGAAGGAAACAGTACTCGAACTGGCGGAAGAATCAGAAAGCCTTCTTATACTGGCACGCTCAATGGAGGGAAAAAGTTCCGTTTGGATAATGGGACCGAGGAATGCAGGAAAATCTACATTATTTAACCTATTGACTGTCACCGGAGACGCCCTTGTCTCGGAAATACCCGGAACGACGCGAGACGGTGCAGGAAAAGAGATAGAAATATCAGGGAAACGACTGATAATACAAGACACCGCCGGAACAGACGGAACCGGACTTGATAGAGAGGCTGCTGAAAAAGTAATAGATAAGTTAAATTCCCGCGATAAAATCATCTGGATGTCAGTCGGCGGCGAAGAACAACTCCCCGGGAAATTAAGAAGCAGAGTAGAAGATGTTATAGAAGTCGCTTCAAAATCTGACATCTGTAACATGATAAACAACAATACTATACCTATGTCGTCAGTAACCGGAGAAGGAATCTCGGAACTTAAGAAACGGTTGGTCAATAATGTGGGAAAAGAAACAGCATCCGCCATCGCACTGTCTGTCAGAGACGCCATTCAGGAAGCCGCAGGATGCATAAATGCCGATGACTATGCACTGGCGGGGGAAATACTGTTAGGTGCAGAACAAGAGCTCGAAATGATCTTCGATGAGAAAAGCCTAAAACTATCGGTAGAAAGAGCTCTTTCGAATCTTTGTGTCGGTAAATAATCGTGACAGATATCTACGATGTAATAATAATAGGCGGCGGCCATGCCGGAATAGAAGCTGCACTCGCGGTTCAGCGATTATCCTGTTCTGCTCTTCTGATAACATTCGACAAGGCGCGAATAGGGGAGATGTCCTGTAATCCTGCAATTGGCGGAATAGCAAAAGGAACGCTGGTTCGGGAGATAGATGCTCTTGGAGGAGCAATGGCGCGCTCTGCAGATAGCACACGGCTGCAGTTCAGAATGCTGAACAGAAAGAAGGGCTCCGCCGTATGGGGTCCCCGCATGCAGTCAGATGCTTCGGAATACGCAAAAGCACAGCAGCGGGAATTAGAAACCGCAGGTATTGATGTAATTGAAGATGAAGTACTGGAACTGCTGGGCAGTACACAGCACGTAGATGGCGTCATATGCAGGAATACCGGAGAAATCAGGGGAAAAGCCGTTGTAATAGCAACCGGCACATTTCTAAACGGCATTCTTTATCGCGGAGAGGAAAAATGGGAAGGGGGCAGAGTTGATGACAGTTCATCAATATCCCTCGAGAAAGATCTTCGTGCAAGAATGTTCCACGTGGAACGATTTAAGACAGGAACGCCACCGCGCATATATAGAGACTCTGTAGATACTACAGTTCTAATAACGCAGAAAGGAGAAGAGGGTGAGTACTTCTTCTCATTCAATGGCGGAGTAATACCCCTGCAGGAAGAACCTTGTTTCATAACCGGGACAAATGAAGATACAATGAAAGCAGCAAAGAAATATCTAAGCGAATCCCCGCTTATGACAGGCAGGATAGAAGGCATCGGACCCAGATACTGTCCAAGCTATGAAGATAAGGTTGTAAAATTCCCCGATAGGCCCAAGCATACGATATTTGTGGAGCCGATGGGATATGAATCAGACTATTTCTATCTGAACGGCTTATCAACAAGCCTTCCGCGAACAGCGCAGGAAGAAATGGTAAGAAGTCTGACCGGGTTCAACGATGCCGAAATAGCAGTTTACGGCTATGCGGTTGAATATTCTTTCTTTAACTCATCTGAAATTGATTCTACCCTATGCCTGAACAGGTCAGATAATCTCTATTGTGCAGGCCAGGTATGCGGGACATCAGGATATGAAGAAGCAGCGGCGCTGGGTCTTATGGCTGGGGCTAATGCCACCCGTAGCGTTATGGGAAAAGAAGCACTCACGCCGGATAGACTGGTAAGCTATCTTGGTGTCATGGTTGAAGATATAACTCTGAAGGGGACAAAGGAGCCGTACCGTCTGTTTTCCTCAAGAGCAGAGAACCGGCTGCACCTCCGCCAGGATAATGCAGACCGCCGAATGTTTTCATTTGCTACCTTTCTTGATGTTCTGCCGATGGAACAGAGAGAGAGAATTTCGAAGAGAATCGAAGAAAGCAAAGAAATAGAGAAATCAATCGATGAAACTGTCATTGAAGGAGTTAAGGGAAGTAAATGGTGCAGAAGACCGGAGATAACAGCCGACAGATTGATTCAGGAAATACCCGATCTTCTAAAATTCGACAGAAAACTCGTAGAGAGTGTAATGCTCGATGAAAAATACAAAGGTTATATTAGGCGGAACAATAAACTTGTAGAGGATACCAGGAAAGCATCAGGAATTAATCTGGACGGTATTAAAGACTATATGCAGGTGGACGAAATCTGCAGAGAGGCAAGGGAAATTCTAGAATCTGCAAAGCCTTCAACATTGGCAGATGCAGAAAAACTCCCGGGATTGCGTCCCACCGATCTCCAGGGACTTCTTCTGCATATAATGCTGCTTGAAAAGGAAAAATATAATGTTCCACGTGGAACATAAGGCTGACAGGAAAACTAAATACATTACAGAATATCACAGTACACATTAAAGAGAGAATACAACAAATGGTTAACCGGGTTCTTCCCCCTGTTCAAGAGATGAAAAGCGATAGTTCACTTCTGGGTTACGAAATGACCGATGGGGAAATAGAGTTACTATCTGTCTTTACAGAGATAATCATGAGAGAAGCAAAAACAACAAATCTTATAGGTCCCAAAGAGTCTATACGGTTATGGAGCAGACACATACTTGAATCGATAGCATATATAAAAATGCTTGATATTTCAAAACCGGTTGTTGATGTAGGAACCGGGGCGGGATTTCCGGGGGTCATACTCGCAATCTGCGGTTTATCGGTTACGCTTGTTGAACCGAGGCGGAAGAGGGCGGAATTTTTGATAAAAGTAAAAAAAGAATTGTCGCTCGATTCAGCAGAAATTATAGAGAAGAAAATCGAGACAATTCCTGCCTTTCCGAAAGGGACACAGTTTACGGGAAGAGCAGTAAAGGGCAGAGAGAAGCTTATAGAACTTATAGAAAAGGGGAGGAACAAAGATTTTACACTTGTATATCGCGTACCCGATGATGAGTATTCGGGGAAAGGGAATGTGATATGTCTACCGGTTCCACCGCTTGACCGCAGCGGAATTCTTGTGCAATATCAGATAAGCGGGAAACAAATAAAAGGAAATACGGAGAAGTAATGTCCAGAATTATTGCAGTGGCAAACCAAAAAGGCGGGGTGGGGAAGACAACCACGGTTGTTAACCTGAGTGCAAGTCTTGCACTTAGTGACAAAGAAGTGCTTGTTCTGGATATGGACCCACAAATGAATGCTACAGAAGGACTTGGTACTGTTGTAAAAGAGGGGCAGACGGATATAATCTCTCTGTTGTATGGAGATACCGTAATAGAAGATGCAGTAGTAAAGACGGAAGTTGAAGGACTATTCGTAATTCCCGGGTCGAAAAAACTCGCCGGGATAGAAATAGAACTTGCCAATGATGAGAACCGTGAATTCTATTTGACAGAAGCGCTGAAAGTAGGGCACAGGAAGTATGATTTCATATTGATAGATTGCCCGCCATCGCTGGGACTCCTTACATTAAATGCACTTGTAGCAGCATCAGAGGTACTCATAACGCTGCAGGGAGAATATTATGCACTCGAAGGGCTCTCGCAGTTAATACAGACAGTAAAGAAAGTAAGACATCACTGGAACCCCGCGTTACGGCTTGGCGGAGTGCTGCTGACAATGTTCGACCGAAGATTGAACCTGAGCAGAGAAGTTGCTGCCGAGGTGAAGAAACACCTTGGAAACGCTTTATATGAGACTCGCATTCCAAGAAATGTTAAACTGGGAGAAGCTCCCGGATTCGGTAAACCGGTTATACTATACGCCGCAAAATCAAAAGGGGCATTGAGTTACCTAAATCTAGCCAGGGAGGTGCTGAAAGATGAGTAAGAAGAAAAAAGCCCTTGGAAGGGGACTGGAAGAACTTCTTCCCGAAATAGATAAAACAGAAGATCTTTCAGGACCTGTTTCAATTGAAACCGAACTGATAGACTCAAATCCGTATCAGCCCAGAAAGAGCTGGGACAGCGAAAGTGTCGAATCTCTGGCAGCATCAATAAAATCACAGGGAATACTACAACCCCTGGTAGTGCGGCGGAATGGACGGCGTTTTCAGCTGATTGCAGGAGAGAGGCGCCTGAGAGCGGCAAGGAAGATAGGTTTGAAGCGGGTACCGGTAGTAATAAGGGATGCGTCTGAAGAACAGATGCTTGCACTTGCACTAATAGAAAATATACAGCGGGAGGATCTCGACCCTATTGAAAAGGCAGAAGGTTTCAAAATGCTGTGTGACAAATTCAGCCTTACACAGGAAGAGTTGGCAGAAAGAGTCGGCATGGCAAGACCGACAATAGCAAACTTAATGAGGTTACTCGATCTTCCGGCAAGGGCACAAAAACTCATAAGGGACGGAAAACTTCAGATGGGACACGGCAGAGCACTGCTTGCTCTCGATGATGATGAAAAGATCAACGCAATGGCAGGTATAGCAGTAAGAAAAGAGATTTCGGTAAGGCAGTTAGAAGAGAATATCAGGACAATAAAAGGAACCCCGAAAAGAGAAAAGAAAGCAGTTAAGAAATCTGCAGAAACCCGGAGCCTGGAAAACAAACTTAGAAGAATATTGAAAACAAAAGTAGTTGTTACAGAGAAGACAAAGACATCGGGAAAAATCGAGATAACTTATTACACTCTCGATGAACTCGAAGGTATTCTGAAAATTATTGACAAATAGATAAGAGTTATGAATATATTCAGCATCATCGGGAGTTAGGTTCTCCCGAGATTACCCGAAAGGAGAAAAATGGCACATAAGATATCAGATGATTGTATTGCCTGCGGAGCCTGCTTACCAGAATGTCCTGTCGATTGCATCAGCGAAGGAGATAAGTATACGATTGATGCAGATACCTGCATAGATTGCGGAGCTTGCGTGGGCGCCTGCCCCGTAGAAGCAATAGAAGGCCCATAAAACCAGCTCATTTATGGTACCATGACACTTAATTTTGGCGAATTAAGAGTCACGGTACCTAGGGCTTCCTGAACAATTCAGATTCCCTTAAACGATTCTATAGCAGCATAATGTTCAATGGTCAATAGTTTCCGCCTGAAT
>CAYRQP010000004.1:0-132469 GCA_964426545.1 uncultured bacterium
GGAAGTACATTCATGTACTACGGAACCTCAAGGCTCCGGTCATAAGCCCCTTAGATATGCTTAATGATGGCGACAAGGGCGCAACCAGTTAATCCCTGAGTGATGCCGGTATTGATGAACTTGAGAGATATCAACCCACGCAGTGTACCTGCCATTCGCTGTCTACCCATAAGCCGATGATTCGGGTGTGCTGGAAATGTGTTTTTAGAAATTCGATGGATTTTCTGATCTGTCGCTTCTGTTCAGACTCAGCAACAGAATTTCCGGCGCAGTCGAAGTGTCCTGAAATGGCTATCAACCCGGAATTGTGATTGTGAAGCGAAATGTCGACTCTTTTTATGATTGAGCCAACTGATGTCAGATTATCATTATCAGCAAGGATTCTGCACGGACCCGGCTCAGTTATCGAATCGACATAGGTTGCCTTGTAAGTCTTTTGCAGGTAAGTTATTAGGGGTACTTGAATCCTGCCGTCTATACAGTGGATAGAAGTACAAAAAAGACTTATGTTTTTACCTCACAAGAAGTATTTTTACGCTGTATGTTTGCATATCTGTTGTCAACCTTCCGAAATATATACCAGTGCTCGCTTGTTCAGGATTCCATTGAAGCGAGTGACTTCCTGCATCAAGATATTCATTTAGCGGAGTTTCAACCGGATGGCCGCTAATATCATATATACTCAGGTTAACAAAACCCGGTTTCGTAATTCTAAAAGAGACCTCCGCTCTTGAACTGAAAGGATTGGGACTCACGATTATTAAATCAGCATTTGGAATGACTGAACCTGAAGCAGCTTCTATCCCTGATAGTCCGGCAAGAACTTCCCATGTGAGACAATGAACGCTGCCGCCCATCATTGCAACACCAGACGCGTCTAATCCTATTATCTGCTTTTCCGAATAATCCTCGTAAAGATCCAGAGCTTCCTGATCGGCATCCAATCCATAGATTGGGACATATATGCAGTTTTGTGTTGCAAGGGCATTTGTGTAAACTCCGCTGCAACTTGCCCACCCCCGCCAGAGACTATCGGAGGGAACATAGGGCAGGAATACAATATCTACGTCAGGGAAGGTAGTAGTTAGTGCGTCCAGAACCTCTGAGCGCAAGGGTTCTTCATAGTCATTTACTGCAAGTATCGACGGAGTTATCCAGAATACCATTCCATCTGCGCGTCCCGTGGTGCCTCCCGGCTCTTCGGGTATAATGGCAACCGCATTCAGACCGTTCATCTCATTTATCATTACGGGGAGAGAAAAAGAAGGATTATCTGAAAAGATCCGTTCGGTGACTACTGCATTTCCCTGACCGTCATATACGAAATTACCGCCACCGAGGATTATGTCCATAGCGTCTACTGTAAATCCCATGGAATTGTGCCAGGTATCGAAAGAGTTTTCTATCCAGTTTGCCGTCCATGTATCTAAGTAAACAGGCTGGAATACGAAATCATAGTCATCATCCAGGAGACGAATTGTCGCAAAATCTCTGATCCAGATGTCATTTATACTGCCGATAAGCAGGTTGTCAGGCGAGACTAAGCCATCAAAAAACGATACAGTTGCATTATCAACTACGATATACGCACAGTCGTTTGAACCTGTTGAGTTAACGAAATCCGCCTGAAACGCGATAATCTGAGAGAAGACATCTGAATAATAGGGGTTATTGATAGAAGGTGCACAGAGATAGATAATATCGTTATCCGAATAGGTATAATCAGGTTGTGGATATACTGATACGGGTAAGAAGAGAATAGCCATGATAACTGACAATCCTGAATATTTACCAATCACGGAGACTCCAGTCTGAATAGAATTATCTATTCTGCATAATGAGAGACATCAAACAAAATATGTGCAAATAGGAGAGTAAAGCAAATCTTGATTTTTCTTAAACTCCATAACTTGCTCTTTCTTAGTAGACATATATGGGAGTATAGATGAGTAGCAAATTTACCTCCGGATGCCAAAGCACTGCTGATTGGAGTATATTTGATAAAGTATGTTTTTGTGAGTGATTTATACTTCAGCGGAGGTATCATGAGAAGTCTCTGTATAACTGCTCTGGTCATGTTTGTGTTTACAGCCTGTGCACCTGCCATCCCCGGACCCGACACACCTTTCAAGTGGGTGGCGTATCCTGAAGCGGGAAACCCGGTTTACATCAACCCTGCCGGGTTTGCCTTTCTCGAGGGATTGAATCTAAGAGTGAGCATTGCCGGCAATGAAGGTGAATTCAAGGGAGTGGAAGGCGGTACGGTCTCCGCCTTTAGCTCATCTTTTACAGGATGGTGGGATGATTCGCAGAATATGCGGAGGTTTTCGACGGCTAGCGGAATCCGCTTGTTCGATGATATTGCTGCAATCGGGCTCGGATATACCTGGTTTGAGCCGACCATACCCGGAAGTCTCTGGGAAGAAAAACACTTCTTTATAATGGGGATGATAGTACGCCCGATTGAATGGCTCAGTTGTGGGATAACACGGCGTACCGGAATAGAATTGCAGGGAGAAGACATAGAACCTCAGTACCGGATGGGGGTGGCTTTGAGACCACTGGGAGATCGGTTCACCCTTACCTGTGACTTATCCATGCAGGCAGACCTTGATGAACAAAAGGTCTCCGGCGGGGTGGAATACATCCCGTTTGATGGGCTGACCATTCGTGCTGAAGGCAGTTCAGAACATATCAATTTTGGTATACAGACCGACTTTGGACACTTTGGTATTGCCGGTGCAGGGTTCATAGATGACGCAGGAGTATATCAGGGAACAAGGGCGGATATTGTAATTTCATCTGAGCCGGGAATGAATCTCTTTGAAGCAGGTAATAGATTCATACGCTTCGAACCAAATTTTGTGGATGAACTTAAGCGCAGCAGTTATTTTGGAAGTACGGATCTGTGTTTTACTGAATATCTTGTCTATCTGGAATATTTGGCATCTGATCCGACGGTAGCCGGTGTGATAATAGATATCGATGGAGGGTACGGTTCGGCTGCACAGACGGAAGAGCTTCGTTCCACATTAGTCCACTTGCGGGAAGCAGGCAAAAAGGTGTATGTCTATTTCCAGTCGGGAGGTAACGGTGCTGTATATCTTTCATCCGTTGCTGACAATATATGGATACATCCTTGCGGATATGTATCATTTATCGGAGTTGCTTCTGAAAGCATGTTCCTTCGGGAATTTTTAGATAATCTCGGGATTTATCCGGATTTCCTTCACATAGGAGAGTATAAGAGCGCAAGCGATATGCTTACCCGTTCCGATATGTCGGATGCTCAGTTTGAATCCACCACAGCACTTTTGTCATCGATACAGGATGAGCTCGTAAGGGGAGTAGCAAGTGGACGCGGGCTTGAACCGGCTCAGCTTGCCTTGATCATAGAGACAGGTCCTTACACGGCGGAAAGAGCTGTAAACACCGGACTTGTCGATGGAATCTGCTATTCAGATGAAATGGAAGAGAAAGTTGAGAAAGAGTATGGTAATTCAATCACAGCAATCTCCCTGGATGATTATATAGAATCTATTCCGCAGGAAGATATCTGGGGAATGTCCGAACATATAGCTGTAGTGGTTGCAACCGGAATGATAGAAAGCGGGGAAAGCGGGTATGCATTTCCATTTGGTACTACTATGGGAAGCGAAACAATCTGTGATGCCCTGGAAACAGCAGCATCTAAACCCGGAGTTAAAGCAATTATTCTGAGGATAGATTCCGGGGGTGGCAGTGCTCTTGCAAGTGACGACATGTGGCATACAGTTGAGACGATTCAGGAAGAAGGTATACCTGTAATAGTGTCTATGGGGGGTGTTGCAGCGTCAGGCGGTTACTATATGGCATGCGGTGCTGATAGGATATTTGCAGACAGGATGACAATTACAGGTTCTATTGGAATCATCACAGGCAAGTTCTGTTTTGGAGAATTGCTTGACAGCCTGGGAATCAACATTGAAGAGGTGTCCCTTGCTCCAATGGCAGCATTATACAGCCAATATCGTCCATTTACGGATGAAGAGAGAGCAAGAGTTTTTGACTTAATGGAAGACGGATACAACACCTTTGTAGAGAGGGTTGCCGAAGGCAGGGGAATGACCTTTGTCGAAGTCGATAATATAGGGCAGGGTAGAGTTTGGTCGGGAATCGATGGATTGGAAATAGGCATAGTTGATGAAATCGGTGGCGTTGTGGACGCTATTGAATATGCTATACATCTTGGGGGTCTCGATTCTGATAAAATACCAGACCTGCGTTTCTACCCAAAACAGGGAAGATGGGGCTTGTTTGGGATTCCGGGATTCGGGATGTTCGAAGAAGAAATATTCAGACTCCCTGATTTTCAAGAAACAATGTATCTTATGGCTCCGATAACTATTAGATGATCTGAAGAAACCATTCAAAAAGGAGAAAATATGCGTTATCTGCTGACAGTTGTAATACTGCTTGTTGCTGCATCTGCATTTGCCGAAGCCGGCGATGAATACATTGGTCTGTGGTATACAAAGGACAATGAAAGCATCATTGAAATTTACAAAGTAGGAGATGAGTTTTTTGGGAAAATAGTGTGGCTCGAAGAACCATATGAAGAAGACGGTTCTATCAAATTAGATGATGAGAATCCTGATGAAGCAAGAAGGAATGATCAGATTATAGGTCTGGTTATCCTGCGAAACTTTACCGTCAAGGATGTTGTAAAACTCGAATACGGAACTATCTATGATCCGAAAAATGGGAAAACCTACGACTGCAATATTAAAATGGAAGACGGCGAGATGAAAATTAGGGGATATGTTCTTGGAATCCCCCTACTCGGCAGAACGGCAACCTGGACAGGGTGTTCGTCTATACCGCTTTAGCAAATTACTGAACATTCAGGCTTAGCCAGAACAGATATTTCTGATTTACACCCGCTGATAGAAAGATGGGGTCCTAATTGTACCTTTGGAAACAGTATTCTTGCAGAGAACCACGAATTGTGAGTGGGAATATTTGGAGTAACTGGCAGGATATCAGCGGTTAGGAAGTTGACTTTTGTTCTGGCGTGATAAGCCTTCCTATGAACCATGCGGCCGGCATGGATAGAATCACAATTCCAATAAAGAACGGGATGCCATGAACATTTAGTGTTTCGTGGTGCAGGGCAGCTACAGCTCCGGCACTCCAAAACATTACCAGTAATCCGGCAATGACATTGACGCGTTCTCTAATTCCGCGTGCGAAGGAAGCCAACCCAATGGCGAAGAAGAAGACAGGCCACCATTTGCCAGTGTCAATCTTCAGTCCCCATAACAGGAATAAAATACCTGCTGTGCCCATTAGAATCGAAAAAATCAATAATCCTCTTTTTTTCTTAGCCACAACGATCCCCTCTCTAAAGTGCTGACACCAGTTCATTGAGGTTAATGAGCCAGGTGCCTTCAACATTTTGAACGATTATCTCCTGCAGTCCGTCAGCTGTATTGAGAACGACTACCGCAAGAGAATCAGTAGGATATGTAACAGTACTTATGTTTGTGCTCAATGTATGTATAGCAGGTTTAGCGCTAATCATTCTCGTGAAAAGCGCATTGCCGGTTAACAGGGTAAACTCATCTTCAGTCATTTCTCCGGCGAGAGAACAGACAGCACTTTGAACTTCTATCCATCCGAATTCATGCAGTACCGTAACTGTAGAATCGTATAGTAGTTGGCTTTTAGGGGTAAGCATCTCCCAGGCATCTGAATATGAAGAATCTGCAAGTAAACCGGAAAAAAGAATGACCGCGTTTGAAGCATCATCCAAGCTTCCGCAGGAAAAGAAGATGACAAGAGAAATCAACAAGGGGAAAAGAAAGAGCCTCATAGTATGTGCACCACCATTCCGCTTCGGAGTTTGGGTTCAAACCAAGTTGACTTAGGCGGCATTACCTTTCCGCTGTTAGCAACGCTTATGAGTTGGTCTATTGATGTTGGATAAAGCGAAAAAGCAACCCTATATTTACCGGAATCCACCAGTTTCTCGAGTTCTTCAGTTCCACGGCTGCCCCCTACAAATTTGATATTATTGCTTGTACGCGGGTCTTCTATGCCGAGTATGGGATGAAGGAGGTTTTCCTGAAGAATACTTGCATCAAGACTTTTCACGGGGTCAGATGCCGGGAAAGACCCCGGTTTTGGTTCGAGCCCGTACCACTTTCCATCGAGGTACATTGAATAATGAAGACTGCAGCACGGTTCAGGTGAAGCATCTTCTGAAACAACGAAATTCTTACCTACTTCAGCAAGGAAATCGACGATTGAATTATCCCCGAGATAATCGACAACCCTGTTGTATGCGAGAATTTTCATCTGACTTTTCGGAAAGATGACTGCAAGGAAATAATTGAATTCTGCATTACCGTTCACACCCGGGTTTGCTTCTTTCATCCTTTTTGCTACAAGTGAGCCTGCGGCACTTCTGTGGTGACCGTCTGCTACGTAAAGAGCGGAAGTATTGCGAAAATACTTTTCAATTGCACTGATGTCAGAATCTTCAGATACAGTCCAGAGGGTGTGTTTTATACCGTCAGGGGAAGTGAAGTCATATTCAGGAGAACCCGAACAGACGTTTCTCTGAATTATATCTAAATCAGAAATATCAGGATAAGTAAGGAATACAGGACCGCACTGTGCATTCTGCGTTTCGATGTGCTTAACTCTGTCTTTTTCCTTGACCTGTCTTGTGAATTCGTGTTTCTTAATCAGGTTGTTTTCATAATCGTCGGCAGAAACAGTGGCAACAAGCCCTACCTGAGAATGGTCACCCATTATCTGTCTGTAAAAATAGAAAACAGGTTTCTTATCTTGGACCATTGCACCGTCATCCATCAGTTTACGGAGGTTTTTGGCTCCCTGTTCATAAACGGAATCATCGTAAGGGTCTATTCCCGACTCAAGGTCAACCTCCGGTTTGATTACCCGCAGGAAACTGAATGGATTTTTCTTTACGATAACACGTGCTTCTTCGGAATCGAGAACATCATAAGGCGGGGATGCTATTTTCTCAGCAAGTTCGGGCGTGGGTCTTAATCCCCGGAAAGGTCTTACTACTACCATTTTTCCTCCAAGAAAAAAATATTTCTATTAATGTACAACTATAGGTTATCAAGGTCAAATATGTTCCATGAATCTACACATCGAGATCCCGTCAGTCCAGCGGTACCGTACGTCATTCCTTCCACTTATTACGACACATTATCAGCGCGTACTTCAATAAACAATAGTAAATTGTAATTATTGACAGTAATGTTTTATAATCTTGCCAACTAAGTGGAAGTAATGACGGACGGTACTGATTTATGTATAATAGAAAAATGAATATATCAGAATTGTACGAGGGGCATTACAGGGCGCTTGAAAAAGAGTTTCTGGAACTCATTTTAAAGTTGAGTAGCAGCGGAGAAAAGATTACTGCAATTGCTGCGGGGGCCGGGCAGCTTAATGAACTCCGGAAACTGATTCTTTCAAACAGTGATAAAAGAGTTTTCGCAGGAATCGACTTTCTTCCGGGGATACAGTATCTGGCAAGAAAAATAAGTTCATTCCCGATTAATCCGGAGAAGGTCAGCCACGCAGACAGAACTATTTTTGCATTCCGGGCAATGCAGGATATAAAAGAGAACAAACCACTCTACCATTTACGAAGCAACATAGAAACCACACATTCGATGGGTTCTTTCTTAGAGATGCTTCTGGAACAGGGAGTGACTCCCGAAATATATGAAACAATAACCCTCTCTCTCGGTGCCGGACCCAGCGAAACAGAAGAGGTCATCGGACAAGTGTTTAAAAAATATGATGACCTTCGAGAAAGAGTTTACCACCAGTGCGACGATCTGTATATGAAACAGGATACAACGGAAACCCTTTCCGGAGTGTTCGTGTTTTATGGTTTCTATGACCTGAATCCGGGTCAGCGCAGATTCCTCGAAGCATTTGCAAAAAGGACATCGAAGATGTACTGGTTCAGTCCTCTTTCGGACAATTCTCCATGGGCTGATATTTACTCCCGTACAAAGAAACTACTGAATAAAACAGGTTCAAGATGCGATACGCATATAGAAATGAACAGTTTCGGACAATTCTTCGAATCGCTGTTGAGTAATAAGAACAATAGCAAGAACAAGAAAATTACCGTTCCGGCTGAATTCAGAATAACGGCATCATCCGGAGAAATGGGTGCCTGCAGAGATACTCTGTCAAGAATAACAGAACTTCATGCCGAAGGAGTGCCATACAGCAAAATCGCAGTCGTTCGTAGAAAACAGGGGTATGGCAGCCTGGTGCGCATGGCTCATCACGAAGGAATACCGGTAAAGGATAACCTAAAAGCAAAGGTATCTGAACTTCCGGAGGTAAATCTGTTACTTCTTTTAACAAGTCTTGAATCAGGACAGTTCCACTATCTGCTTCTTCAGGAGATTCTATCAACCGGTCTGCTTAAATCAGAGATGGCCTATCCCGCATCGAACATTTCAACAATCGTTTTAGAGTGTGGGGTGAGATTCAATCGAAACGAATGGAAAAAGTGGTATTCCACTGCCGACCCGGACAATAAACTGCGACAATTACTTCAGAAACTAGATGAATTTTACGGCACGCTCCCTAAAAAGGCACATCCAATCGATTATCTGAACCGTCTGAGAAAATTATTCGAGAGATTGTATTGTTTTGAAATCAGCGGAGATCTCGAAGATTTACTGTTCAGGAAGGAAGTATGGCTGGCTGAAGCGAAGATTGATTGGAGTCAGTTTTCTTCCATGATGCAGATTCAGCTGCGGGAACAGGACGTAGAACTCAGTTCAGGTGATCCAGATGGTTTTTCCGTTCTTACAATCGAGAAAGTCCGCGGGAGTAAGTTCGATTCCGTAATCATAATGGACCTCGAAGAAGGAATCTATCCCAAACCGGTGGTTGAAGATCCGAGATTGACGGAGGACCTGCGGACGCACCTTCAGATGTCCCGTAAACTTGAAAGAGAAATCGAAGACGGCTTTCTTATCAGACAGGCGGCTGAAGCTGCACAGAAAACTCTTGATATCATCTACCGCCAGCGTGATGTAAAAGGGACGGAAATTTATCCATCTTCGTTTATTTATGAATTAGTATCGAAAAGAGAAAATTGGTTTAAAGTATCCTCTTCCTCTCCGTACACTCAATTGCTGGGAGGCAGCCACAAACTTCACGAAACTGTTGATCTTATCAAAGACAACAAGACGCCTGATTCTCCCTTCTTTACACGAGGTTGTAATGCGTCCGGAAGCAGAATGGACTTTTCTGCTGATTTCGATGAATATGACGGTATTCTCGAAGAAAATGTTTATCATCACTCAACTTATAGTGCGACGATGCTGGAAGAATATATAAAATGCCCTTTTGCATTTCTTGCCGGGCGTATCTGGAGGCTGAAGAAAAAAGAACTTGCGGGGATATCCACAACTCCAACACCGATGAAAAAAGGAATCTTCGTTCATGATGCAGTTGAAGAGATAGTAGAAAAATACAATTTTGCGGCTAATAGAAAACAGATTAAAGAAATACTCGTAATTGCAGCAGAAAAAGAGAACATAGCAAAAAAGATAGGCAGCGAAACTCTCAAAGATGTCTTTATAGAAGAACAGGAAAGTATCATTTTCGAAACATTGCAGCAGCACAAGGACAAATCATGGAAGTTTTTCAGAAAAGAAGAAAGACTCACCGGGAAAATTGGAGATATCGATATAGAAGGACGAATTGACCTTATACTTGAGAATGACAAATCTGAGTTAATTATCATCGACCTGAAAACCGGAAGACTGCCGGAAAATAAGAGTACAGAAGAGGGCAATGAATTCCAATTACCTTTCTACTATCAACTCGTAACACAATCCTATCCCGGAAAGAAGATAGAGGGAGTCTGTTACATGGCTGTAAGCGCCCGCGAGCCCGGAAATCTGGAAGGATTTACAGCAGACGAAATGCAGGAAATTCTAGATGCCGGATTCGAAGAGAGCATCAGTGAAATAATAGAACTTCTGAATGGCGGCATATTCCCGCCGCTTCCGAGGAATACGAAGAACCACCCCTGCACCTATTGCGATTTCAGGGCTCTTTGCAGGCGAACTCCTTATGAGCGGCTGAAATCGAAAGCCGAAGTATCAACAGTGGCGAGATTACTTGCAGAAGAGATAAATAACAAAGATGAGAAATGGTAAAATGAAGCCACCGGACCAAGCCAAACGAGAAGCCATACAGAACGAAAAGGACAGAAATGTAACTGTGCAGGCAAGCGCAGGCACAGGCAAAACAACCTTAATGGTCGACAGGGTTCTCACACTGATACAAGGCGGCATAGTAATAGATAAATTAGTGGTTGTAACATTTACAAATGCGGCGGCAGCAGAACTTAGAACACGCATAAGAGAAAAACTCAAGGCAAGCGGCTGCCCGGAAGCTGACGAAGCGCTGAAAAATATATCAGCTGCATGGATAGGCACTATTCACAGTTTCGCATCCCGATTGCTGAAGGAGATGTTTCACTATACAGGGGCAGACCCTTCTTTCAGGGTTTCGGACGGGCATTTCACACCGGAGGAAATAGAGAGAAAATGGGATATATGGCTACACAGCCTTACTACTGCAGAATTCAACAGATACCGCGATGCTCTCGTTCAGGTAAAAGACAAAACTCTTCGTGAAATTGTAATTGGCCTGGAATCCCGCAGATGGGCTCAAGAGCGGGATTGCCTTGGACATGTGGATGATATGTGTGAGAAGCCCCTTATTGCTTTTGAAGCAGAAGCCCGGGGTTTGCTTGACCTGTGTACCGACACATCAGATGCACAGTATATAAACGTAGAAAAACTTCAAAAAGACCTTCTTGGCGCAAATGCCGGTTCTTCCCCAAAAACCGCAAAGACAATGCTGGATTATACAAACTATAAATTGACCACGGGAAGCAAAAAACACTGGGACAATGAAACCCTAAAAGAGAAGGTGAAGCCTTTCCTGAAACACGCAAGGGATGAAATCCGTGATATGGCGGAAATTATAGAGGCAGAAGATCTGACGACACAGGTGTGGGAACTTACATCCGGTTTCGCAAGAAAACTGCGGGAAGAATGGGATGCGGACAAAAGTCGACTTTCCTTCAATGACCTGTTGTACATGGCATGGCAGGCAATAAAGAATAATTCCAAATTACAGCAACATCTTAAAAAGAAATTTTCACATGTAATGATAGACGAATTTCAGGATACGAGCAAAGGGCAGGTGAATTTCTTTACGGAGTTTCTTGTCAATGCGGGAATAATACCCCCCGGCAGAATTACTATCGTTGCAGATGACAAACAATCTATTTACGGCTGGCGAAATGCCGATATTGTGACATATAAGACATTCTGCGACGACCTAAAGGCAAATAACGCTCTCTCTGAGACAATAGAAACCAATTTCAGAAGCACGAAAAGCATTATTGAATTCATAAATATTTTCGGAGAAAGACTGTTTAGCTCTCAAACTGAGGAGGAAAAGCCGTTTGGATGTAAGTATTCAAAGATAATTCCCCCGGTAAATGCGGCTCAGGGAGAAAAAGTGACGGTCAGAGTCATTCCGGCAATTCCGGAAGAGCTTGAGAATAAATATTCCAAAGGTGAATATGGTGCAAAACTACAGGCAATAGAAGCCAGAGAGTACATTCAGGAAAAGATAAGTAAGGGGGAATCCCCGGAGAATTTCGCGCTGCTGGTCAAGTCCACAACGCATTTGCATCATTTTGTCAATGAATTCGAACAAGCAGACATACCTTATTTTGTTGAGGCTACGAGGGAATTCAGGAGCCGCCCGGAAATAATCGACCTGAGAGAGATGATCAACTGTCTCCTGAACCCGACTTATTCTCTTTCATGGGTTCACGTTTTGCGTTCTTATTTTTTCGGAATTTCAGACAGGGTGATAGATAAAGCAATAAAAGAAGGCACAGTGGGTTTTCTCTTTGAAAGGGCCGATTGTCCCGAAGCCGTGAAAGCGGCTAACAAGTGCCTTCGAAGACTGCAGAAATCCATCAGGAGCATTCCGCTTTCAGATTTTATTTTCGAATTGTATCTACAGAGCAACCTTATTCCAATAATTGTTGCGTCCGGTTACCAGGAAGTAAGACGCCTCGGAAACCTCCAGTACATTCTGGAGGAAATTTTGTCGGGAGAAGTCTCAACAGCTCAGGAACTTTTGTGTTATCTGGATGAGGAGCTCGGCCCCACAAAAACAGAAGAACCGTCAACGCTTCCTGAAAATGGTGGAGCAGTTACAATAACAACAATCCACCGGGCAAAGGGACTTGGCTGGAAACATGTGATATTTGCAGCCCCGTCGAGGGGCGGTGGTAACAGGAGCTCCTTAATATCGTACGAGCATGCAGGAGAACTGGCATTTAATCTCGGTATCACTCTGGATTTCAGAAATGAAAAGTATAAAATGCGGACGCCGTATTGGCACAGGATTAAGAAAACTGAAAAAGCCCGCAAGCTGGCGGAAGACAGAAGACTCATTTATGTGGCGGTTACCCGGGCCAAGGAATCACTGCTTCTCTTTACAAAGCCACCCCCGAAGGGCAAAAACCCGAAACCGAATGCGTCGAATATATTCAGGGACTGCATCGATTATGTGGAATTGGAAAAGCCGGAATTAATGGATATGTGTAGATTAGATCCCATAGAGGAATTTGTATCCGATACAAAGAAGAGAACTACCGTACCGCTGAATAACGATTTCAAAAAACACTGCAGCACAGAGTTCTATTCTATTGCACCGGAATTGACGGATAGGCAGAACGAAGGGGCAAAGATAGGCGACATGGTTCACTCGGTGATGGAGAAAATATCCTTCGATGACCCTAAAGGATGGTTCAGTGACAACGAGATTTATATAAAGCAGTCTTGTTCAGGTCATTTTGAAGATGTAAAAGAGTTTTCCCTGAATTTCTTTGAAATGAAGTTGCCTTTCACCTTGGAAGAAGCAGAGATAGTAGGCAGGGAATATCCCTATATCGTACAAACAGACACAGGCGTTAAGCAAAGATACATAGATCTTCTGCTTAAAATAGATGATAGACTTCTGGTAATCGATTACAAGACCGATTCATTCGAAAACAGGACAGGGAAAGAAGTGGCAGAAGGATACTTCGAAAAACAGCAGCACTATCTCGATGATGTTTCAGAGTTTCTCAAACTCCCGGCAACAGGCTATCTTGTTTTCCTGCGAGAGAAGACAGTATTCTCAGTTCCGTCTGACAAGAACTGATATCCATTATTTGTACCCTATCAGATTGATTCCCAAAACAGCTTTTACAGGAAGAAAACGGGCAACTGTTTTTCTTAATCCCACAGGCAGTAAACCAAGCAATGTCTCACACGCCAATGCCGCCCATACAGGGAATCTGATGTACTTCCCCCTACCGCCGGCATAGAGTGTGACTTTCGAGAACCCGGCTGCTTTAAACCCGGCTCGAAGATCTGCAACGCTGTATTCCTTCAAGTGAAAACCTGTTGCCGTGTTATCAAAGTACTTGGAAATATCGTGAGGGCCTGAGAATTTGTTAGGTGTCAGACAGATATACTTTCCGTCGGGCGCGAGTGCCTTATACATGTTTTTCAGCTGCGAATTAACATCATCGGGATGCAGATGTTCCATCAGTTGATTGCTGTAAGCCAGGTTGATACTTCCGTCCGGAACAGGAATATCGGAACCATCGGAAATAACCAGCCTGAAGTTGTCCGGGAGTAACAAGTCCTTTGTAACTTCATTGGAAACATCAATAGCATGAACAAGTTCAACCTGTTCTGCTACCTTCAGCGAAAGACCGCAATCACCCGGACCCACCTCAAGAAAAGATGTGTTTCCGTCTATAAATCTCTTCACAAGGCAATACTGCTGTTCTATATGTTTCCCCGTAAGTTCAGGGAATTGTTCCCCGCGGTTTTGCTGAATGTGCGGAAGGCGGCGGTGGAATTCGTCATAGAGAGTTGTATACAGATTCTGTCTTTCAGAAGCATCGGCATTTCGAAGTACAGATGCTAGTTCTTTCTCAATTTCATACTGTTCTCTAATTTGTTCAGTCGTACTTTGAGCGGATTTAGACATGTTTGTTTTCATCTCTCCCCCAAAAGGCAGCTCCATCACAACAACAGTAATATACATGTCTGTACTGATAAATAGAAGATTACATCAGAAAAAACATTTTGATTAGCTGCAGAAACTCTTCTACCGGGAATACCCGTGATACATCAGGAATGAATCATCATACAAAGCAAAGAACAAGAAACTTATTAGGGAGCGTATTGACAATGCACATATTAGTGTGTATAAATTATACAGGAGGTGATGTGCATGGCGCGATTGAATATTACACTACCCGACGAAGTAGCAGAGCGAATAGCAGATAAATACAATAAGAGCCGCTATATAGCCGAAGCTCTTGTTGAAAAACTAGACAGGGAAGAAAGAGAAAGAATAGAATTAGGACTTCGAGAAGGCTACATTGCCAGAAAAGAAGAGAATTCAAAGCTCATTGATGACTGGAAATATGCAGATATGGAAACATGGGATTAGAAGAATACCCCAGGCGCGGTGATGTCTTTCTTGCTAGTTTGGACCCGACACTAGGCTCTGAAATCAAGAAAACCCGTCCGGTTCTGGTCATTTCCAACAATACCGGGAATGAGCTGGCGCAAACAATAACTGTTATTCCAATATCATCAGGCTCACAGACTAAATATCCATTTGAATCATTGGTATCTTCGGGAGAATCAGGACTCCTACATGACTCAAAGGCTAAATGCGAACAGATAAGATTCATCGATAAACAACGGATAGTCAAGAAACTGGGACATGTTACAGATGCAGAAATGTCCGCGGCAGAAGAAGCGCTTCTGATTCATCTCGGCATGTATTAGTTTTCATTATCAGAAAATCACACTCGAAACAGTAGGGGATAATAAGTGAAAAAACACAAACTCATCATTCTAGACGCAGATGGAACTCTCAGATACTGTACTATTCCGGGGCAGCCCTGCCCAAACAACTCGGAAGAGTGGGAACTGTATCCGGGCGTGAAAGAAATTCTCAACCGATATGATTGGGGAAACCCCAAAGAAGGTAAAATCGGTTATGGAATAGCAAGTAATCAGGGCGGAGTCGGATGCGGCTATTTCAGCGAGGAAACCGCCAAACAGCTGCTACAGGACACCTTCGAAGAAGCCTTCGGATTCAAGGCAGAAGTGAATACAATCGAAATGTGTGTTCATGTCCCGTATTCCGGATGCACCTGCAGAAAACCTGGTATTGGAATGATTACGAATCTGATGGAACGCTATCAGGTAACCCCGGCAGAAGTTCTGTTTGTGGGCGACAGGGATGCCGATAAGGGTGCTGCAGAAAACGCCGGATGCGACTTTGTATGGGCATGTGAATTTTTCGAGCGGGAGCCTGACTGACTATACCTTTGAAACAATCTTTTCAATAAGTTCTACAGCGTACTCCGTGCCGTTTTCTTCTTTCATCTTCAAAGAAATATCTACTGCTCTTTTCTGCATTTCAGGAGAGAGAGCAAGTTGCAGGGCTCTTGTAAGTTTTTTTTCAGTGATGTCCCTCCGCTGAAGTGCGGGAGGGGATATCCCCGCCTTATGAAGCTGCCTTCCCCAGAAATACTGGTCGACACCGAAAACAGAAACAACAGAAACGCATCCGTGCAGTGAAGCTGCATGAGAAGTTCCTGCTCCGCCGTGATGGACAACAACACGGCATTGTGGAAATACCTTACTGTGCGGACCCCTTTTAACATGAAATACACTGTCTGGAAAATCTATGTTCTTCATCTCGTTATGATCGCACTGCACGATAGCGCGGCATCCAACGCTCTCAACTGCTTTCATGAATATCCGCACAAGATGTTCTGATTCCGGTTCGAATATCATCATGCTCCCAAATGTCATATAAACAGGACTCTCTCCGGCATCGATGAAGCTCTGTACTCCTTCAGGCATTTGCTCGAATGTTTCCGTTGCAGGCTGAAAAAATCCGCATACATTGTTGTGTGCCGCCCAATCAGGGGGTTTCGGAAAAAGAGTCGGACTAGATTCAACAAGATTCAGCAGTTTAGACTCCAAGGCATCAGCACAATTCATCCAGTGATAAGAAATTTCGAGTGTTCTGCAGATAGAAGAGACATTCTTGTTGAAAATATTCGTTAGGGCATTCATGCCGAGTTTCCATAGAAACGAGTTGATGGTTTTTCCAAACCAGGGAACACCTGACGGGGGATAACTCACAGACGGTATTATTGCCGGTGTTGTCGAGACTGTTATGTGCGGAATCGGTTCTATCTGCAGAGCCAGCTTCATGGGCCACACAGCGAAATGTGAAATGACAAGGTCATTATTCCTGCAGAGTTCAAGCGCTTCGGGATACATGTCCTTTACCATGGGGTCGAACATATCTTCGAAGATACACTGAAACTGTTTCAGGGTGTTCCTGAGTTTGAAGGTTTTTTCTGCAAGGAATCTGAATTCTTCACGTGATTCGAAAAGCGGAGGAGTGTATCGAACGGTATATTCGCCGCTGTCCGTAAGTTCGTTGAACTCGGAATTGTAGATGTTTGAGATAACGAGAGTTACTTCATGTCCAGCATCACTAAGAGCTCCGGCGAGATAAATTAAAGGTCTGTTATCCCCTTCGCTGCCCCATGACTGAATTCCGATTTTCATATTTAATAAATATTAACACCTAATAAATAAATTAGTGCCTGTCACTGATTAGCGACAGGCACTATCAGCAAAACTAGTTGATGACCATCACTTTCGCTGTAGAGACATCATTGCCCTGTGCAAGGCGGAGGAAGTACATTCCCGGCGAAAGGTTTTCTGTGCACCAGTTGAGCGAGTGTTCACCTGAAATGGAACCCGTGAAAGGAGTATCTACAATGCGTCCGGCAATGTCGAACACAGAGAGTTCTACAAATCCGTTTCCGGATAGAGTAACAACTGCCGAAGACCGCACAGGATTAGGCGCAAATATCCCGAGATTACCCGAAATGATACCGCCTGTCTGTTCTTCTATGCCGGTTAAACCCCAAACTGCCATTTGTACCGAAGGGTCGCCAAATAGCGTATAGCCTTCGAAGTAATATTTGGAGTAGCCGCCGCCGCTGTAGTAATCATATACAGCATACAGCCCACCGTTGCAGAATCCCTTTGCCCAGTAAACACCGTCATCGAGGAACCACTGATGTTCAGCACGTTCCTGGATATCATCTTCATCCCAGAGGGTGTTCGGAACTGAACCGAAAAACCACAAACCACCTCTACCCGGAGTTCTTGTCCATGTTTCTGCCCAGCACGTACTTACTGCAAAGTTACCTGTTACGCAGGAATGTGAAAATACACCGGGGAGCATACTACCGTTTGTCAACTGACCGAAGTCAGAAGAACCAAAAGACATGTCAGCCCAGCTTGTCTCACTGCCGTGGCCGGAGAACGTAAGCATTGAAATACCACTGTTGATAGATGCTACAGCCTGTGAAGCAGAGCCGCCCGCAGCAGGATAGACCTTATCGTAAGTATATCCGAGAGGAGCAAAGAAGTTATCTATGCAGTAATTGTGCGTTCCCTCAGAGATATTGCTGTTGTCAGAACTGGCTATCCAGCAGGTGTTCTGTACCCACGGAGTAACTCCACTGACATTCTGTTCGTAATTGATAACACGGTCGGCCATAAGAATAGCTTCACCTGTGGTTGTTACAGAGAATCTTCCAAGGAAGACATCGGGGAAATATCCGCCGTCGTCGAGACATGCGTAATAAAGGTCGGAAACACCGCTGTAGGCAGTTCCGGACATAGCGGGAAGGTATCCCGTATCACCGACGAGGAGTACATATTGCGGAGGACTTGACCAATTTTCAATGGCATCCCAGATATAAGCCTGAATATCAGTATCCTGCGTACCCGTAACACTGAGATCTACCATTGTTACATAGAAACCAAGGGACTCTTTCCATGTTACAAAATCATCCATGGCTGTATCGACAAAGTCAGAGTGTCCGATGATAAGGTACGATGCGGGGGGAGTATCAAGGCCATCTTCGAAGATTCCGTAGTTATCGAGCAGAATATCGAGAGTCTGTTCGAAAGGAGGAGCATAGTATCTGGCAGCCTGTGCAAAGGTCTGAGCAATGTCGCCACCCTCGAATGCAATGTTGATGGTGGCTTCGGAAAGAAGCTGACAGGTGTTGCCGGAAGCATCCCATTTAAGGGGCATTACTTCAACGATTGCAAGGTTGCGTCCGCGAAGTTCTCCCGGATAGATTACATTTATCCAGCCTGCAGGATAACTACCGCCGGAATAAACATCCGAATTGAGTCTCATCGTAAAGTTCTCGCGCGGCTCATTCTTTGTTGCGGACTGAATTCCCGGCTGAATAGGATATGCGGGTCCCGCAATATCGAGAACTGTTGCATCGGTAAGTTCTACCGTAACCTCTGCACCAATAGGAATTTCGATCCAGCTTCTGTAAACAGGAACTCTCGGCATCGAAAAGATGCTGAGGGCTTCTGCGTTTTCCATGAAGACCGCAGAGAAATTGTCTCCGCGAATGTTCAGGGTTTTGAACTCAGGTTGGGAAGCAGTGAGTTCATAGACAAGCCCGTCAGTCGAAGATTCGACCTGAGTCAGACCTGCTGCAAATCCTGCCCCTGCAATGAGTATAAGGAGTGAAAATAAGATTTTCATATTTTCCTTTCTGTTTTCGTTTTGTTTACCAAAAGTAACCGGGATACATGTTCCGTCGGGGGAAATACCTCCGCAGAAAGAGCTCCTGCATTAACGGGACACGAAGAAATCATGTCCCTACGGAAGAAGGTGTGCCCCCTACAAGCACCTGTCTTTATTCAAGTATCCAGGTTGCTGAAATATATTCATTAGGTTGAAGAGACCGGTTAACTACTTACCCCTGATAACACAATCGATCATGATCTCCATACATACAAATATAGAATGTATAAATATACTTATATATATTCAAAACAGCAATATCATATTTTACAGATATTGGATAACGTTACAGCAAACAGTCAATTACGCCCACTGCTCTGAAAGCATCTTCCGCGTAAGCATCCGCACCTATGGAGTCAGCATATTCTGGGGTAATGACCGCACCACCAACAAGTATTTTCGATTCAATGCCGTTTTCCCTCACAAGAGAAATGACATTTTCCATCTCCACGGCGGTAGTGCTCATAAGTGCAGAAAGAGCAATTACGTCAGCACTGACCTTTTTTGCTTCATCGATAATTCTTTCGGCACTTACATCTTTTCCAAGGTCGATTACATCATATCCTGCATTTTTCAGAAACAGCACAACAAGGTTCTTGCCGATATCGTGGATATCTCCCCTGACAGAAGCTATTACTACAATTCCTTTCTTTTGTATGGTGCCGGTCGTACTTTCCAACAAAGGTTTGATTGTAGATGTTACGGCAGAAGCTGCCTGGGCAGAAGCTATCAGGTGAGGCAGGAACAACTTTTTGTTACTATATAATTCTCCTACCTTCTGCATACCGGGAGCCAACCCTTTCGAAAGAACATCCTGCGCCGAGACTCCGCTTTCAAGCAGTTCCCGTGTAGCGGAATCCGTTCCCCTGTGATTGCCTGTTACAATGTTACGCTGAAGTATCTTGAAAAAATCAGGAGAGGGACCATAGGTTTTCAGGTCAGGGGAGGGGAGTTCCACCGGATCGATGTTTCCAAGAAGTACCTGTGTACTTCTGTGCGAACTTACTAAATCCGCATCCATCACATCGAATATGGCAAGGTCGAGTCCTTCGGATGCCAGTGCAGAGAGAAGTGCTGCGTTTAGACTGCTTCTTTCCGGTAGTCCGTGAGACACATTCGAGATTCCTGCTATTGTCAGGAGACCTTCGGCTTTCAGGAGTTTAAGTGTTTCGATAACAATGGAAGCATCAGCTCCGGTTCCTATCGGCTTTACGATGGGATCTGCAATGACTCTGTTCTTTGGGAAGCCCAACTCTTCTAGAATTGCTATACCCTTTCTGATGATGTTCAGGCGGTCTGCAGGGGTTTCTCCTATGCCGTTCTCGTCGATGGGGAGAAGAACGGTATATCCCCCGTGACGAAGGAGAAAATCAATGCGGTTTTCAATGTATTTCCGTCTGCAGGTGAGGGAATTGAGAAGACTCAAGCCTCCTGACTCTTCGAAGGCAATACGGATAAGTTCTTTGGAAGACAGGTCAATTGAAACAGGGTATCCGATAGATAACCGCGAAAATACTTCTCTGATGAAATCAATAGGAATGGTTTTTTCCAGACCGAAGTTAATATCGACTACATCAGCCCTCATCTGTGCCTTCGCAAGAGAGATGATACCCATGAAATCTGCATCCTTGATAGTCCTTTGCAGGTGTTTCCGTCCTGTGGGATTGATAGATTCCCCTACGGACAGCATCTTGTTGCCCATCGGTTTTATTCTATCGATGGAAGTAAGTGCCTGAATGATTTCAGGTTTTACAACTGCAGCAGATCGATTCCCTATTGACTCTCTATATGCCCTTACATGATCAGGACTCGTTCCGCAGCATCCCCCGATAATTGAAACCCCAGCATCAGCAAAATTAGTCATCCACACGGCAAATCTTTCCGGTTTCATCATGTATTCACCATTTACGGGAATACCGGCATTTGATTCGATCACTATAGGTTTTGTGCAGGATTTAACTATCTGCTGTGCTATCGGATAAAGCTCTTCGGGACCAGATGAACAATTCGCACCGCAGGCATCAGCGGGAATCTGTTCTATCAAGAGAGCAAGTGCCGTGGGGGAGGTTCCCGAAAGAGAAACGCCTGTATTGGAAAAGGTCATTTGAGCAGAGATGAATGCATCAGGACAGGCATCACGTACGGCAAGCACAGCAGCCTTGAGCTCACGCGGGTCTGAAAAAGTTTCCAGAAAGAATACGCTGATGCCGGCATCGACAAGAGATTCAGCCTGTTCCTTGAAAAAGTTATAGGCATCAGTCCATGAAATCTGTCCGGATGGATGAATCAACTCACCTGTGGGACCAATGCTTGCGCCGACAATTACTCTATCACCGGATACGCTCAGAGCCGTTCCCGCCAAAGAAGAGTTGTATTTTCTTACATCTTCGGTATTCCCAAGTTTGGGAACAGTACCGCCGAAGGTACAGGCGAGAATGATATCTGTACCGGCATTGATGTAATCTTCGTGGATTGATTTTAAAATGGAGGGGTTTTCAAATGCCCAGCGTTCAGTGGAGACTCCGGCCGGCATACCAGTTTTAAGGAGTTCGGTGCCCATCCCTCCGTCGAGGAAGACGATTCTCTGTTTTAGCAGGATGTGGAGTTTATCAGCCTGGTTCATTTACTTCCTCCATGCCTGTCCGAGTTTCATGCAACCTTTCCACGGACCCGCAAGGTATATACCCGCTGCAAGTCCGTGGAGTTCATTCATAAGTTCTTCGAGCAGTTCCACAGAATAGGTAAGCACATCATCATCTTCCAACGAACAGATTTTCGACATGACTTCTTCGGGTACGGATATGCCCGGAACTTCCGATGCCAGATACATAGCGAATTTCCTGCTCTTAAAAGGCATTAGGGCAGGGATAATCGGAAATTCACTCATCAGACCGGATAGTTGTCGTATCGATTCAATTGAATATATCGGCTGAGTTATGAAGAATCTGCATCCCAGGTCCCACCTTTTTCTTATTTTTTCTTCGTTCTTATCAGGGTCTCCCAGCATTACAGCTGATCCCGGGAAAAACTCAGCCCCCCGCCCAATGCTGACATTGTTCATGTTCATTCCCTGCTGCAGATTGGCAAGCAATTCAAGGCAATTATCGGTAGACAGGTCATAGACCGCCGTTGCTTCGGGGTAGTCGCCAAGCGAAGGCGGATCTCCGGAGATCAGAAAAACCTCGCTTATTCCTGATGCTGAAAGCCCGAGGAGATCTGATTGAATTCTGGTCAGTCCCCTGTCCCTGAGAGTGAAATGTATAAGCGGGTCTATCCCGAGTCTTTCCTTCAAAACAAGCCCAACCACATCAGGTGAAACCCTGACTTTTCCCATGGGAGAATCCGGAATACTGACGGTTACCGGAGAGAGTGTGCTGATTCTTTTCGCCCGTTTGATGAATCGCGCCAGGCTTCCACCACGGGGTGGAAGCAGTTCAAACAAGAGCGCATCTTTGGCGGCAAGTCCGGTAGAGAGAGCAGATGGTTTCGGCGCGGATTCTATGTCCGTAATGTCTTCTTTTTCAATTCTAATAGCCCTGAATGAAATACGCGTGACATCGTCAGTTTTGATTTTCTTCGAGAGCAGCGAAGTAAATGCAGGCGTGGTACCACAACATCCTCCTATGACAGCAACTCCGGCGTCCGCACAGGTAAGCATACACCGAACATAGTGCTGAGGATTATCGGGAAATACGAAAGAGCCGTCGATATATTTCCCTTTTCCCGAGTTGGGCTGGAGTATTATGGGGAAAGGAGAATACTCCCTCAGTTGTTTGTGGATGTCCAGACACTGAAGAGGACCGGTCCCATGATTGGCTCCAAACATGACAATATCAGTATCTCTGAAAGTATCTACACAGTCCTTGAGTGTAAAACCGGCAGGTGTACGGAGGTCTTCGTAGTATGTAAAACTCACGGATATTGGTATGTTCTTCGAAAGTGACCTGACAATGTCATAAATCAGTTTTGCCTGTCTTGGATCTACCTGCGTTTCGAGCATGATAAGAGCGACATTGCCTTCCAGCAGTCCTTCTATCTGGGGGAGAAAAGCCTTTTCGAGCAGGCCCGGTTCATATACCCCCTGCATGAAGGAATGTTCCGTGTTTAAGGGTCCGACAGCCCCGCCAATCAGGCAGCCCTTGTTTCGGGCAGCTATTTCAACCGCCGACCTGTTGAGTTCTCTGCAGCGTTCTGCCAAACCGTGCAGATCAAGTTTAGCCCAATTGGCATCAAATGTATTTGCAGTAAGTAATTTTGCTCCGGCTTCAGCATATTCACGATGAATGCTCGAGAGTATTTCCGGAGAGCGAAAAACGGCTTCGCAGGCGAGATAGTAGCCCGGAAACTTCAGAGAGAAAAGATATTCCCCTATGGCACCGTCAGCAATCAATGGAGTTTCTGTGTCGAATAACCGCATGAAATTAGTAATCTATAAGGGTGGAATCAGGTACGAAGATTCCCGGAATTGGTGTATATGGAGTTACCGCAAGCGATCTGGTTGCTTCTCCGTCGTTGATAAGGTCGGCTATGATTCCGCTGATATCCGCACTATTCCACCCCGCATAGAATCTTGCGGAAATCCTTGCTCTGGTATCTATAATGAGTAAAGCAGGAAATGAACTGACTGAAAACGTTTCTGAGATCTCTCCGGTATTGTCGACGATTATCGGAAATTCAATCCCCCATGTATCTACCACAGTATTAAGTTCATCAATATTCATCTCTTCATCTTCAAAAATAATAATGATAGATACAGGGTTGTTCTTAAAAGAATCCTTCAACTCAGTGAGTTTGGAAAGGTCATACAGCTCTCCGAGGGATGTAAATTCGCAGAAGAAAGTGACAATAATATGCTTTCGCAGGTGATCGTGAATACTGAGTGGTTCTGCTGAATTTATCCAGATATGTCCTTTAGGGAAGTCATACGCCTTCCATCCGGTAGGTTCTTCAGGGGGTTTGGGGCCAATCTTGAAGAGAAAACTGATGATAAAAGCAAGACCGACCAAAGCAATAATGAACAATATCGTGGATTTAGTATTCTGTCTGCTTAGACTGGTCTTTTGTAAATCTTTGGAGAAATTGTTCACTGGGAATCACCTTTCTGAAACACGCTGAATTGCAAAAATACCCTCTAATATACAAACTGAATCAGTCATTAACTTCACGGATGATTCTTATCACAGCCGCTGCGGCACCAACACCATTATCGATGTTCAAGACTGTCACGCCCGGACTGCAGGAATTGAGCATGGCGAGAAGTGCCGAAATCCCGCCGAAAGATGCTCCGTAACCAGTAGAAGTCGGAACTGCTATTACAGGTCCCGGGAAAAGCCCTGCAACAACACTTGGCAGAGCCCCATCCATACCGGCAAAAACAACGCACACTGAAGCCTTCATCAGTTTTGGCAGCGCTTTCCCAAGGCGGTGTATTCCGGCAACTCCGATATCATAAAGGCGTTCTGTCTTTACATGAAGGAGGTCGAGTATAACAGCCGCTTCTTCGGCTGCATGCAGGTCTGAAGTGCCTGCACTGACGATGGCGACTGTTCTCTCAGAATCTTTATACTCATCAGAAAACGTACCGGCAGAGAAAATTCGTGCTCTTTCAGAATACATACCATCGACAAACAGACCATGAAGTTTTGCAGCGATGTTCATGTTCACGCGGGAAACAATGACAGCCCCCGCTTTCGCATGTAACTCCTGCGCAATGATAGTGACTTCTTCTACTGTCTTGTCTTGAGCCAGTACTATCTCAGGGAAGGAGAGTCGTTTCATTCTGTCGGGGTCGACACAAGAGAAACCGATACCATCATTCGTATCAACAGCCAGTAATTCCAACACCCGCTCTTTTGTGAGATTGTGTTTTTCCAATATTTCAAGAAGTTCAGTCAGTAGGTCTTTATCCATGATTAGTATCCTGCCCAATCAGCGAAAGGCTATTCATTGTTTTCCTTATCGATAAGTTCTATGGCACGGGCACGGGCCGTATTTATGACATCCATAACGGGGATACTGAGGCTTTCTGCAATAGCAGCACAGTTATCGAATTCCGGTTCGATGTTTACACGGTCACTTCCCCAATATGCTGTCTTCACAGTGACATCACCATATATCGTATTCACAGTTATGAACTCTCGGCGGAGAATGCAACGGGAAACACGGTTTACCCTGATGCCTATTGAAGGAGTGTGTCTGAAAAAGATATCGAGAATTTTCTCCTTGTCATCGCTCTTCATCAGAATCTTTATCTCCAGAGCGGGCCGCCCCTTTCTCCCGTAACACGGAATGCCATAACAATCGAGAGCCCCCGCTTCCATAATTATTTTCGAAACCCCGGGCCAGACTCTGGCATCCATATCGTCCACAACGGAAATTGCTTCCCATACAGTATCGTTCTCCCAGAGGGAAGAATTGTCATCAGTTTCGCCGATAGAAATTCTGAGCAGATTTGCCCTGGGGAGTCCGTCTCTCCCTGCACCCATTCCTATAGATGTTGTCTTCATCGCGGGCGGAACTTCCTGCCAGTCTTTCACAACTGATGTCAGTATAGAAGCCCCGGTAGGGGTAACAAGCTCTGCTTCAATCCCGCTTGGCCCAGTAGGAATACCTTCGAGAAGTTTTAGGGTCGCAGGTGCAGGAATAGGAATGGTGCCGTGTGAACAGGTTACAGTCCCGGTGCCTGTCGCAGGCGGAGAAGAATAGAATTTATCTATCCCCAAAAGAAAGAAACCGCAGAAACTGCCCACAATGTCAATTATCGAATCGACCGCACCTACTTCGTGGAAATGTACTTCATCAATGGAAGTGCCATGGACAGCAGATTCCGCCTTTGCAAGACGGGTGAATGCAGAAATGCTGTTTTCTTTTACCAAATCAGGCAGAGTGCTGTTGCTGATTATCTCAACTATGTCGGATAAGTTACGCTGGATATGTGTTTCGTTGGTGATGACATTTGCATAAGTTCCGGCAATGTCGTTTCGGGTAACAGTTTCAATAGCCAATTTCCAGTCGTCCAACGGGAGTGTCCCGAGCATTTCTGTGAGTACGTCAATATTGATTCCGGCATCGATAAGAGCACCGAGAATCATATTACCCGATATTCCGCTGAAAGGGTCAAAAATGCAAATCTTCATAGAGCTCCTCTGTTTGAGAATATTTCAACTTATAAATATAATACTATCTATATCCAATGCAGAAAGGACCCTGAAATTATACCGTCTGAATATGAGAAACTGAGCAATGTCCTGAAACAGAAAGAAAGACTTGCCGTGATGTTCTCCGGCGGCCTCGACAGCGAAGTTCTTGTACGCACTGCCTTGGACGTACTTGGCAGGGAAAATGTTCTTGTCATGTCAACAGTTTCTCCATTACTTGCAGATTTCTGGAAAACACACATAAATGATGTAGGAAAAGAACTTGGAATCGATATCGAACTCATTCCGACTGCCCCGCTGGCTATAGAAGAACTCCGAAACAACAGTAAATCGAGATGTTATCACTGCAAGAATCTAATGTACTCGACAATAAGCAGAACAGCCCGGGCAGAAGGATATGACACAACGGCAGACGGCACGTTGAAAAGCGACATGTCGGAAGACAGGCCCGGATTGCGCGCGGCGAAAGAAGAAGGGATCTTCCATCCCTTTACAGAAGCCGGCATGAACAAGAAGGAAGTAACGGAATTAGGCAAATCCCTTGGAATAGATAATCCGTTTCCTTCAGATTCATGCCTTGCTACAAGAATAGACAGGAAACTGACGCTTACTCCTGAGCGGCTCCTGCTGATAGACAGATTGGAAGCACCACTCCGACCGTTTGCAAAGGGGCGGTTCCGTATGATGTTCGATGGAGTCAGTATCAATGCAGAATATGCCGGGATTGACAGGGATTTGATAAACAGCAAAAGAAAACTTCTCGTTGAAACAGCTGAACATCTTGGATATGAGATAACTTTCGAAGAAAAAGAGATAGAGTCCTGCTGACCCCGGGTAGGTTACTGATTATCGACAGTAATTCCAATCTCACGCAGAGCTTCGATGAATAACTGCGGATTTTCCGGAGACACCAGGGTAGTTTTCCCGTCTGTGAACTTGAGAATAATACATTCACTTCTATTAGTGACTAGAGCACGGAACTTTCCTAATCTCTTGCTGTAGAACCACCCGGAATAACTGAATGCCCCGCCGTTTCCCAGCGTTTTGATAGTTCCTTTCATTCCTTCAGAATCGAATCGAGCTGACTGCACACAGGAAAGGTCGACCCGGGTGTTCCAAAATAAGCGTCTGACAAGAAGCACATTCCCATTGATTGTATAACTCCTTATCGTAAAAAGCAGCGACACAATCAGCAATAAAGGGAAAAGCATAATGATGTATTTGTGTCCGGTAAGTTCCAAACTACCGGAATCCCACCAGTCGTAAGCGGGAAGCCCAATCATTATAACAACCATTAATGCACTGATTGAACGAAGCAGCGTGTCCCATGGAGCTTTGAATACCTTATCCATAACGGGCCCTTTCAAAAAATCATGCACTTGCCAAAGCCGTAGTGATCTAACACTATTATAATAAAGGCAGAAAGGAGAAAAAAAGCCAACATTTGTATTGATGACCCGTCATGGGGAAGAGACCCTCAAAACTCCGATGGAAGAAAGAAAATGGGGAGGGAATGGCTTGCAAAAGTCAAGGAGAGTTGCCCGGACATTCGATGGATTGCCATTATGCAATTCTGGGACCTTATGACTACATGGACATCTATGAAGCTCCGGATGTAGAGACCGCACACAAGGTCTCTCTCATTTCAAGAGCAGAAGGTGCGCTTGAAGCGGATATCTGGCAGGCACTGCAGTATGAGAAATTTCTCGCACTACTCAACAAGATTGAAGAGTGATATAAATCAAGATGCTGTAAACAGGATTAAAAACATTGGATTCAAAGGAAAACTGCATGACACAGATTATCATCATGAGGGGGCTCCCCGGTTCGGGAAAATCAACCTGGATCAGGGAGTTTCACCCTGATGCAAAGGTATGTTCGGCTGACAATTACTTCATCGGAGAAGACGGAATCTACCGGTTCGACGGTTCTAAACTTGCAGAAGCACATGGAAAGTGCCTTCGAGACTATGTAGAACTCGTTACAAAAAGCGATAATCTGCCGGAGACAATAGCAGTTGACAACACAGGAACAAGAACCTGGGAAATCTCACCCTATTACACGCTTGCAGAAGCATATGGTTTTGATGTGAAGGTTGTCTACCTCAAGTGCGAACCGAAATTTGCACACTCCAGAAATGTGCATGGGGTTTCCTGCGAACAGGTTGGGAAAATGAACCAGCGCCTTGTTCTCGAAGATCCGCCCAAACACTGGAATATCGAGATAATCGAGGGCTACTAATTAAAGGGACAGTATACTTAATTATTGTTGACTGAAGCTCAAATACCGTACTTCACTTCTCCCACTTTTGATTGCGGCTGTGGAGTCAGGACAAAAGAGGAAGAAGTGAAGTACGGTACTAACTTTTTATTTTTCGAATATTGGCTGGCGAGCAGGGATACAGAAGGAGCCCCTGCAGCAAGTGTAATGTGAAGAGGATATCAAAGAAACAGGCTGGCGGAATAAGAGACGTACTATACTAACGATCACCAATAATTAAGTATACTGTCCCTTTAATTATTAGGTTGGCTGGCGAGCAGGGAGTTGAACCCCGATTGGCGGATCCAGAGACCGCAGTCCTACCTTTGGACGACTCGCCAGCGGAACGGGAAGTATAGAAAGTACTATATAGCTAGTCAAGCCGAAGATTATTGCTTCAGCAGTATGACCTGTCTTGAAAGAACGTCAGCACCGTTAGTTCCGGTTATTCGGTAAACACCGGCAGGAAGTGAAGTCAGATCCATCGAACAGGCATTTCCATCAAATGTCGATACAGGAACATCGACCACTCTTCCTGAAATATCATATAGTGTCAGTTCAAACGGATTTCCGGTGAAAGTGACGGTAACCACGCCCATTACCGGATTTGGTGCAATAGTGAATTCCACAGCAGGTGTTATTCCTTCTTCTATACCCTGGGGGACGTGGTTTGGAAAGAGGTCGCCCCATTCGATCCAGGTTGGTTCTTTCTCAAAGCAGACTTCATCTTCGGAAGTCGTGAACGCCAGACCCATCTTACGCTGCTCGGGTATAAAGATCATGGTCTGTATAGTTACACCATATCCGGCATCGGGCAAAAGCCCAACCGCGCCCATGAAATTCCACAATCTGTCAAGGGTTACATCAGGATTTGTCTCAAGGGAATCCAGTAATTTTGGATATCTCGAACAGGTGTCAGGATCGAGAAGAACCCTGTGGTGATTGGTAAGCGCCATCCTGTCAGGTGCTATGGTCGGTTCATCAGATGCCCACCGGAAAGCCCATGTTCCGCCGCTGGGGGGAGCTCCATTGCATATCTCGATAATAACTGCGTTTTCATTAGCCGGTCCGAAACTCCGCGGCTGCATGCAGTAAAGGTCATAAGAGTTAAAAGGATTGTATTCAGTCGTGATACTCATGATATCATACATGTCAGTGGAACCGTCATTGTTATAATCATCGGAGAAAAGACCAACCGCCATCCCCATACAGATTGGAATAGATGTCGAGTCGAGTTGAACGGTTCCCTGATTATTACCCATGTTAATCTCGCACGCGACACCAAGTTCATTCATTCCTGAAAGCAGTCCCATGAATCCCGGCATCGATACGCCGACCCAATCGTGTCCTTCATCAGGGTCATAGGTTATTATAAGATGCGCATTGTAGATAATATCAGAATAATCGAGATAATAATCGAAATTTCGTGACATTGCAGGCGAACCGTTCAATTCAGGATCTCCTTCTGTAGCCGCTCCCCATGCACCCGCCGATGAGCATCCCCAGGGAGTATCTGTTTCCACAAGTCCTGCAAGATCGGGGGTAGCAGTGCACGCACAGAAATCAAGCCAGTCCATGTCACGCTGCAGAGAATCGCTCCATAAACCAATCGTATCCGCCATACCGGCAACCATTCCATGGGCATAATCCATGAACTCCTGTGGGTAATAGAAATAGTTTTCCATAATGGTTCTAGCTATCTGATAATTGTACGGACCGCCGGCTGCTTCGAGAAGATAGCCTTCGAGAATTTCCTTTATGTCAGGTCCCAATAGATAAGCATGAGCATAGCCTATTTCTTCCCATGTACCCCACAGATTAAGCAGTCTCACGCCGGCAATCTCATCGAGAGAACCGTTTACCTCAGTAGATTTAGCCTTTGGAGAGAATACCGCGGTAGTAACTAAAATCATAATTAACAGATACTTCATATTTTCCTCTCTTTTTTACGAAATACTTATACATACACAACATTATAATATTCAAAAGAACACTGTTGATAACAAGAAGCCCGCTAACCGTTGGGTTTTCAGTTTAGGGCAAAGGTGTGATATGATAGATAGCATCCATAAAATATACATGTACAGTTGAATCTGATGTAACCACTATAGTATCTATCCATGTATCCGAAGGCTGCTGAGCATGTATGAAAGAGATTTCAACCAGATATTCTCCAATTCCAATTTCCAGCGAATCTTTTTCAAACGGATTCATGGTGATAACAAATTCATCACTGAATAAGTTCCCTTCCGGCTTTATGAGTGCATTCCATGGGCCGTCTGTAACGTCAGGCACCGGAATGAGTTCAACCCATCCGGTCGAAGTATAATTGGCAGTCACATCAGCCTTATCGCTTCCGGATGATGCCAGACAAAGGTGTTCAAAAGAAGGAGTTGATTCTCCCGGCAGTGGATACCACCCGTCTTCAGTCCATACTTCATACCAGGAACTGACAAAGGGAGATTCGCTGAAATATCCAAGAATCCTTCTTGCAGGTATCCCGACCGAGCGAAGACTTGCTCCGAGAAGTATTAATAACTCATCTTCTGTTCCATACCCGGAGTAAAGAACCGACCATGGATCCCGGAGAGTAGTTCTGTCTGCTCGTACTTCCAGGCAATTGTCAATCCAGCCGGAAATGAACTCACCTGCTTCTTCGGGAGTGGTAATGTCTTCGAGTCTCCTGCTCCAGAATGGGTCGAGGTATGCCCGCCATGGAGCAAGCGGTTCATCTGCCAATCTGCAGAATAGTAGGTTTTCCAAAAAGATGCTATCAGGTATGGAATCATACCATAGAGTTCTCACTTCATCGGCTCCGTATATGTGATCTGAGAGGATTTCTTCTGTAATAGTAAGAGCATCCTCGCAGGGCAGGTTGGTAAAAAGGTATTCTGTCGTTTCTCCGATAACTCCCTGTTTATCAAGCATAATGCGCCACAGTTCTGAGTTATCGGGAAGTTCATCCAAATCATAACCGGATGAAACAGAAATCAGCAAAGCCATACTCACAAAAAGTAACAAGAATGCACCCCATCATTTTCTTCATATATTGTACAGATAGCAATAACATTATATAACAAAAATACTCATTTGGAGAAATTATGAAAAATCTATTGATATCCTGGTTCATTGCAGGAGTAATCTTGTGGGTTACATCAGAAATTCTCGGCCCTGCCGTAATGGAATTCAATGGTATATGGCCGATTATTTGGACAGCCGTCGTGGTGGGGGTATTGAACGCACTCCTGGCACCACTTCTGAATCTGCTTACCTGTTCATTTTACGTGCTTACCCTCGGTCTTTCGCGCTTTCTCGTGAATGGAGTGGTACTGCTCATATCATCGAACTGGGTGAACGGATTCGAGATAAAGGGTTTCTGGTGGGCTGTTCTTGCCGCAATAATCATCGCAATACTCACAAGCCTTCTCGACGGTGTGACCGGAAGAAAACAGGAAGAATAACCAGATTAGACTTTTCTGATGATTCCTACGGGGGTACTTGCAGTTCCCTGTCCAAGCGGGTTATCGCTTAGAATATCAACAAGCAGTTCCTTATCCAGATCTGCAGGATATATGCCCAGGATGTTCCCCCCAAGGTCATTGATATCCACAACAGCAGTTCTGCAGTTGAATCTCTCTGCAAGGTCACTGCAAACGGCATCCGGATTCAGCGGAGCAAGACTGACTGCATTGTTAAAAGGGGGAATGGTGCCGTTGGTCGGACCGTCTATCGATCTTGCCTTGTGTCCGGCTATTCGGTAGAAATCGCCTTTTCTGCCGACAATCCTGCCGAGCGCACTCACAAAGGCAGCAAACAGAATTCTGATGGAACCGCACTCCCGAAGAGCGCATTCCATGGTTTCCGGCATCCCAAGCCCTATTCCTGAGGGTGTTCTGGTCACAAATCTGCTGAGTAACTTAGCAAGGGGCCTAACAGTGAGTTCAGGGTCATCAAGAAGAAAATAACGTCCCTGGCTGGCGCCCACAGCCTTCTCGCTTACGAAAAGAATGTCATCACTATCGAGATCTTCCCCGGCATTGGCGAGCCCTTCCGCGATAGCTTCTTCGAGGTCATCGCCTTTTAAAATCAGCCGTGTCTTGATGGGTATTCTCTGATATTCCGATCCACGGATTTCAATTATATTTTCGGTCATGTTTGCATTCCTCCTTATCGGAATTATGCTTGAGTATATAACAAAAACAATGGGAGGGTAAGATGATACTTGCAGGAACTCTAACAAAAGACATAGAGGAGTATCTCGAACACAGAAACACGGTTCTTATTCCAATGGGTTCTATCGAGCAGCATGGAGATGCAGCACCGCTGGGTTGCGACACAATTATTCCGGTAAGGCTGTGTGCATCAGCGGGGATGAAAACCGGTACCCCTTATACACCGGCAATCACATTCGGCTCATCCGACCATCACATGGGATTCGCCGGGACTATCTCTCTTCGTACATCCACACTCGCAGACATGATAGAGGACATAGCTGTGTCTCTATATTCCCATGGATTCAGAAAAATTCTGTTCATAAACGGTCACGGCGGAAATAGGGGACCCGCTTTATGCGGAGTAAAAGAAGCTCTGTTGACCTGTACGGATGCGGACATCAGATACCTGCCGTATTGGGATCTGCCGGGGGCAGGAAATGCTGAACACAGATTGTTCGGAGATGATAACGGAGCACATGTAACTGCATCGGAAGTATCGCTTGTCTGGCATCTACTCGGCAATGAACTTCCTGACTTCGAGAGAATGAAATACCCTGCACCCCCGGGCACAGGGAAGAATCTCTCCGCGGAACAGTGGAAAGAACAATATCCGGATGGCGGAGCGGGCAGCGACCTTTCTCAAGTTTCACTGGAAAAAGGTGAAGAGTATTTCGAATATCTGGTCGATTCCCTTTCGGAACTAATAACAAATATGGAGAAGAATGACGACTGAGCCAGCAGTTTTTATCAATGACCTGTTCGTAAAATACGGGGATACCACAGCACTCAACGGTCTGTCACTGGAAATACCTTCGAGATGTGTTTTCGGATTGCTTGGTAGAAACGGTGCAGGCAAAACAACGACAATCAGAACCATTGTAGGGCTTGTCAAACAGCACTCCGGTACTGTTAGTGTTTTCGACCAATCTCCTCAAAACAAAGATTTCAACCGCGGAAGAATTTCTGTCCTATTTGCAGAAGACGGACTTGTTCCAGCGCTGACAGCCATAGAAAATCTTACGGTCTGGGCGGGATTTCATGGTCTGGATAGAGAAGACGGAAGGAAATCAGCAGAAGAAATCCTGGCGAGTATGGGTATCCTGCATTACAAAGATACTAAGGTCAAAGAGCTGTCAACCGGGAATAAACGGCTTCTTGGATTGGCACGGACGTTCATGCTCCCCTCGGATATGGTCATTCTCGATGAGCCGACAGATTCACTCGACCCTGGCAGGGCGGAAGAAGTTAGAAAGGCAATTAGTATTCTATCAACAAGCCAGCTTGTACTACTATCAACTCATAATCTGACGGAGGCTGAAGAGCTTTGTGATACAGTTGCCATAATAGATGGAAAACTCATAATGTCAGGGAATCCCGGGGAACTCGATAAGGCAACAGATAAATTCATGATGAGGAGTGAATCAGGGAGTGTGAATTTCCGCGGAGAAATACTCGAACCTGACAGTACCGGCAATATTATTTTGACATGCACAGATATTCCAGCTGATATTCTTGGGGAACTGATAGACACAGGAAACAGAATCACATACTTCAAGCAATACCGCCGAAACCTCGCATCCATCTTTCTCGAATTGACAAAGAGGGACAACTGATGGGTGCTGTATTAAGGCGGGAGTGGCTACGTTATCAAAGAGCAATGGGAAAAGCGGGATTAGTCCGTTTTGCCGTCCTGTACATCGTGGTTTTCGGTTTTATCCTTCCTAATTCCTTCGAACATCCGGCGGCGGCATTTGCTGTTTTTGCATTTATTCCGATCTATGTTGCAGGTCCCCTTGCCGTAGATGCATTTGCAGGAGAGCGGGAAAGAAACACACTCGAAACGCTTCTAACGGCACCGCTTACACCCGCTCAGTTGCTTTGGGGCAAGGCTCTATTCCCTGTGCTGGTTTCAACTGCCACGGTCTGGCTTGTAATGCTTCTTTTTACATCGTACAGATTGATAAGCGGTGGAAAACTCCCCGGATTGGAAACAGTCATCACAGTTATGCTGGCGGGGATCCTTATGTCGTTTATGGGTGCAGTAATAGGTCTGCATGTTTCTATGAAGGCAAAATCAGTAAGAAGCGCACTACAATGGTTCTCCGTTTTTCTCATAATGATAGCACTCGGCATACCTGCCATGGTGGAATTTGCCTATCCGTATTTTCCCGATACAATCAAATTACGGATTGAAAGTGCGTTCACAGGAGGGCTGCTTTCTATTGGAAATCTAATAGCGGTGTTTGTGATAATTGCAGTGTGCTCTGTATTCTGGAAAACTCTCAAGTACCGCACTCGGAGCCTGTGGATTATGAATAAATAGAGACGGAGAGGATATAAGTGACAGAAAAACTGGTTCAAATTGTAACTACCATTGGAACAAGAGATGAAGCGATGGCAATCGGGGAAAAAGCAGTCGACAGCAAATTGGCAGCATGTGCTCAGATATCCGGACCCATCACAAGTATTTATGAGTGGAAAGGAGAATCCTGCAGGGAGGAAGAATGGGTTTGCACAATGAAAACCGTGGAGAGCCTGTCAGATGACCTGATGAATTTTATTCGCGAAATCCATCCTTATGAAACTCCGGAGATAATAGCCGTACCTGTATTGCAGGCATCCTCCGGGTATTCGTTGTGGGTAGCAGAAAGCACTCATCCCGGAAAACATAAAAAGGAGGTACAGACTAAATCCGTACCTCCTAAAATTGGTAGCGGGGACAGGATTTGAACCTGTGACCTTTGGGTTATGAGCCCAACGAGCTACCAAACTGCTCCACCCCGCGATTGGAATTGAATTATAGGAAAAATAACGCTGATGTCAAGATAAACCCTATTAAGGTTAAAGGAAGGTAAAATGAAAAGAAAAGCAAAAATAACATCGTGTGCTGTACTTCTGATTCTGATAGTTACTTCGGTACTATTTGCACAAGATATATCTACTGAATGCATTGGTACATATGATTCCCGCATCGTTGCTCTTTCATACGGACGGTCTGAAGCGTTCGGAAACTGGATAAGAGACCTAATGGCAGAATATGAAGAAGCTGTGGAAACGGGGGATACCGCAAGGGTCGATGAATTGGAAACTATGGGAATAGCTATGCAGGAGTTACTTCACAAACAGGTGTTCAGCATCTGGCCGATTGATGAGATATTGGAGACGGTAGAAGAAGATCTGACTATTGTCATGGAAGAAGTGGGGGTTACTTCTCTCGTCAATATATGGGAAGTCGAAGAAGAAGACGGAATTGAATATATCGACCTGTCCGATGAGATAGCACAGTTGTTTTACCCCGATGCTGAAACTCTTGGCATCATAGAGGAAATAAAGAAGGTAGAGCCTGTATCCATAGAAGAAGTCAGCGGGTGCAGTGAAAGTTGCAGCGACTGCGACGACTGCGAATAATTTATTCTTTCACATCCCAGTTACGGGGGGGGCAAAAATCATCATGGGAATGACCGGCTTCTATAACCCGTGTTCTCAAATCCAGGAGACACTCGTAATTAGCTGTCTGTCCAAAGCCTTGTTTTTCAATGATATGGCGTGCATTCTTAAACCACCGTCTTGCTTCAGCGAGCTTATTCCGGTTGAAATGAACATCGGCTAGAGCAACGCTTAAGAAACACTCCAAAGCATAATCCCCGTTACTTAGGGCTATGTCTTTCGCCCGCAGAAGCAGTTCTTCCGCCGAATCCAGTTTATTTCTCTTCAGATGGATGACACTGATGTTTGCGAGCAGAATTCCTTCATGTTTCCTGTTTTTTATCTCTATGGCTATCTCGAGAGACTGTTTGTAGAGATTAAGGGCTTCATCTGTTCTTCCTAATTTCTCATAGAGTACAGCTAAATTACCGAGAACCGTACCTTCATTCCTATGATTACCTATTATGCGTGAGATTTCAAGCGCTTTATTGTAATTGTCCATTGCTTCATCATATTTTTTCTGTTCATTATTGAGCAAAGCAAGATTCCCGTAGATTACACTAATCATTCGCCGGTTTCCGGCTTTCTTCATAAAGGCAAGGGATTTGCTGTAACACACTTCAGAATCGTCATACATTCCGAGTGACTTGTAAACGCCCCCCATATTAATGAGTATTCTTGCTTCAGCGTCTGAATTATGCATTTCTCTTGTTATTTTCAGGGCTTTCTGGTGAAGAGGCATACTCTCTTTTATGCGCCCCTGTTGAGAGTAGACACTTGCAAGAGAAGACAGGGTTATTTGTCTTAGCAATTTGCAGTCAGCTGAAACCGTACCAAGAATTTCCAGCAAAATTGCCTCTGCCTTCTTGAATTGCCCCAACTGGATGAGAAACCACGCATACTTTCTTTTAGCTTGTAACTGCAACATTTCATCCCCGGATTTTTCGGCTACTTCCTGCATATGTCTGATAGATGTTTGCTGTTCATCTCTTCTGCCAAGCACATCGCAAATATCGGCTTTTAAAGAGAAGATATTAAAGAGTTTCTCTGGTAAAGCTCCAGTCTGCTTTAGTTTCTTTATGAGAGTGTCTGCCCAGAGAAGAGCCTTATTGTTCTGATATGCCTGTTTTGCCTGAAGAAAGGTTTTTGTTCCCCATTTTATGGTTTGTTCGCTGTCATTCCCATTCAGGTAATGATATGCAATTAAGCCGCAAATGCTTTCATTGGCATCAGAGCGCATTTTTGTCAAAGCACCGGCAGCCGCCCTATGCAGCAGTTCCTTCTCAAAATCCTGAATATCGTCATAGATACAGTCACGGATGAGAGCATGCTTAAAATGCAACACAGAAGATAAATTTTGATGAGAATACTCAACTATGTTTATCTCCAGCATGAAATCTTCAAGTGCTTTCTGATTGTAATTCCTATTCATAAAGCGGAGCACTAACTGCAATTCCCTTATATTGAATTCTATTCCCAGCACGGAAGCTGCCCGCAGAATATCGATTATTTCTTTTGAATAATCTTTGACGCAGGCACGAAAAAGCGCATTACCGGTAAGTGTGACAGGCGCTAGAACGGTCTCATCCGCAAAAACAGCAGTCCCGTCTTTAACGCAGATTCTTCCTGCATCAAGAAAGTTAACAACCGTCTGCTTCAGGAAGAGCGGACTCTCTTTCGAAGTATACATTAAGAATGAAAGCAGGTCTTCGCTTAAATCTGCACAGGATTTGCCGGTTGTATTCTCTATTTGGTGAATCGAGATTGCTCTTGCAGAAGCAGCGTTTATACCACGAAGATAAATATTCTCAATGCGGACAAAATCAGGATTCAGGGTTGGAACAACGCTTCCGTTGTTTTCATCGTCAGGCCTCTGGGAAAGTATGAAGACAATAGGGTAGTTCGTAACACAATTTCGGAAAAGCGCATTCAAAATCCGTAGAAATGCAGAATCTATCCACTGAAGGTCATCAAGAAGCACAACCAGTTTCTGCTTCTGTGCCAGCAATTCGAATAGTATCTGAAAAGCAATCTGGATTTCAAGGAGGCGATCTTGGACGGACAAAGTTCTCAATCGGTGATTATCAGAGTTTATGGAGAGAATCTCCGAAAGAAAACAAGCTGATTCGGCAATCGGTTCGAAGTCGATCCTATTAGAAAGCAAATCTGTAAAATCATCATAAGACAACCGGGTTTCAGTGGTTATTCCCAGCAAATCTCTTAACAATTCCCCCCAAATACAAAACGGGGGTGCAGCATCCGACACACATTTCCCACGGACTACAAGAGCACTGTCCTCAGAAGCGATTCTTCCAAACTCTCTGATAAGAGCAGTTTTACCGATACCTGCTTCACCAGTAACCGAAAAGGCAAAGTGACGGTTGATCAGGTCGTTATTGTTCTGCAGAAAGAGAATATTCCGGAAAACGGCAATCTCATTTTCACGTCCGGTGAAGAAAGAATCGTCAGCCACAGTAGGTTTTGTTCTTTTCATATAACTCCGGGGAACTCCATGGACGTTCCTGAATATGTTAACTTTTAATCCCATAAAATATATAAAAATGAAATAAAAAGACCAGACTATTCTCCCAAATACAAATCCAGCCATTGCTGTGTCTCCCACAGAACATGAAGAATAGATTCACGGGCTTCATAACTGTGGCTTTCGAGAGGCAGCATGACAAGACGGGCGACTCCTCCAAGTCCTTTAATTGCAGCAAAAAAGCGTTCGCTCTGTAGCGGGAAAGTCCCGGAGTTATCGTCGGCTTCTCCGTGTACAATCAAAACGGGTTCGTTTATCATGTCAGCATGCATGAAAGGCGACATTCCAATATAAATATCAGGTGCTTCCCAAAGCGATCTGTCTTCTGACTGAAATCCAAACGGAGTAAGGGTTCTGTTATATGCTCCGGTCTGAGCGATTCCTGCCGCAAACAGATCAGTATGTGCAAGCAGATTTGCTGTCATGAATGCTCCGTAGGAATGTCCGCCTATTGCAATCCTGTCCTGGTCGGCAACACCCATTTCAACGACTTTGTCCACGGCAGCGGAGGCATTCATGACAAGCTGCTCGATAAAAGTATCGTTCGGCTGTTCGTCTCCTTCCCCTACGATAGGCATGGACGAGCCGTCGAGAACTGCATAACTCATTGAAAGCCAGATAAGCGGAGACCACCACCCTATATAGTCGAATTCATAGGGAGAGCCTGATATCTGCCCCGCAGCAGAAGCTGTTTTGTACTCTTCGGGATACGCCCACATAATCAGGGGAAGCGGACCTTCATCGGTCGTATATCCGGGGGGTAGGTAGAGAGTTCCGGAAAGCAGAATACCGTCCGCCCGGACATAAGTTATCACTTCTTTTTGAATGTCCATTAACTGTGGTGTGGGATGGTCGAAAAAGGTAATCTGAACTTCTTCACCGGTAGCGGGGTTTAGCACGAAGTAATTTGGAAATTCCGCAACAGATTCCCGCCTGATAAGCAAGGCAGAAGCAGTAGAATCCACAAACATTACAGGATCTTCGTAGCAGGGGGGAGAAGATCGGAAAACCTCGCTAGTCTCCTTTGTTCCAAGATTGAACATATTCAGAAATGGTTCATCGCCCTCGGGAGATGCTCCACTTCCTTCGAGGAAAATCGAATTGCCTTCATCTGTGGTCAGTAGTACCTGTTCTCCATAAGAAGTTTTACACATTACCGGTGTACCAGGAAAATTGTAGAGGTCTTCCCATGAATAACCGAACAGCAATTCAGGGGGAGTCTCAGGACTATCAGGGTACACTCTCCAAATTCTGTGATTCCGGGTATTCCACCACCATTCTTTAACCAAAGCAAGGGAGTCATTTCCCCACTGTATTCCCGAAAACCTGTTTTGAAGTTCAGCAAGAACAACCGGCTCCCCGGTGAAAGGAGCAGACAGCATCAGCACTCTGTCCCGCAATTCAGAATCACTTCCCGCATCCCCGCCGTCGAGTGCTTCCACCCAGCAAAGAGTGGCTCCCACATCTGCACGCCATTGAATGGACCGGGGTCCTTCATAAGTGCTGCCGACAGCAATTGGAATACTCTCTCTTACAGGGAAGCCTGCCAGATCAAAAACGGATTCACCGCGAATATTCCAGATGTCGATTTTCTCTGAAAACCTGCCCGCAGTCACTATATTGGAAAAGGGTCTCTGAAGCGTTGCAACAATGAGATACTTCGCATTTGGTGAAATCTTGAAATACCAAATCATCTGCGGATCTTGCAGAAGTTCTAAGTTTCCATCCAGACTCACAATAACAAGCTGAGATGTAAGGTGGTATTCGAACAGGTCCCAATCGTATGGGGTCTCAAGCAAATCCTGATAAGTTCGCGCGGGAGCTTCTGTTCCGTCAGCTACCTGTATATTGGGACCTGTGGGTACATTGCTTTCAACAGGCGGTGGGCCTCTGTCTTCAGGAACCAGACAACAGATAATTCCGTCACTGGAAGGGAGCCATTTGGGCCATTCATTGGCGGTTAGGCTCAGCACAGGTCCGGTCAGGGGTTCAGCTGTTGCTGAAGCAATATCGATGATCCAGAGTTCGATCCCCTCAGGAGTTTCATTGGTAAAAGCAATTTTAGACCCGTCAGGAGACCATACAGTTCTCAATATTCCTGAATCTTCGGGAAGTCCCGAAATCTCCTTTTCTTCAAGTGATGGATACAGCAGGAGAGAAAGGTCTGAATAATGCCGGCTTCTGCTTGGTGCGTATGTGACAGGGTCGAATCTCATACCGGCAAGACACAGTTCCTCTTTTGCGAGTTCGGCAATCGATGGGTTTCGCAGGGGCGTGCGGAGAAGCCATGTGGAAAAATTCGGGGAAATACTCACCCACGGAGCCCACTCTGTATCGACAATCTCGATTAAAACAGAATCCGGCTCCATGTATGGAGTTTCCGCAAAGGACAAAACAAGAAGACCTATAAAAAAAACAACTGGCAAATTAACTCCTGCGAGACGGGACGGTGTCAATTTGGTCAACTAACTTGACCATATACAAACTTGAATCGAAATATAACGACACATATATAATATACTATGACAATTACAGGACATGTTGAACATCAATTAGAGAATTTCCTCGACGGCATTATATTTCTATTTTGAAACGCAGTAATCGAAAGGAACCAGTGAAGCAGAACAAGAAACATATCTTCCGCATGTTATTCACCGCAGGGGGGATACTTCTTACCATAGCGGCCCTCTACTATCTTGGTGATACCCTTCTTAAGGGTGTAGATGAAGCCGGCGGATTAGATAAACTGATGAACTTTCATACGGGATATTTTATACTGTCCAGTGGATTGTTGTTCTTCCACCTCTTTCTTGCGGCATGGTCATGGATGCTTGCCTGCCGCACCGCCGGAACCGAGATATCATTCAAACAGGCGTTCAATATTCACTTTCTTGCGCAGGTAGGAAAATACATCCCGGGTAAAGTTTGGGGTGCAGTCGGTAAAGTAGGACTTTCAAAAAAAGAGGGAATTCCATCTGTTCATATAGGTTATGCCCTTGTCCTCGAAACGCTTTTCATAGTTTCTGCCTGCCTGTTGATGGCTCTTCCGCTTGTTCCCGATGCTGCTGCGAAAATAGGATTAGGCACAGCAGGATCTGTGATTGCTGCAACAATGGGCGCACTAATTATTCTGGTTACAGCCCACCCCGGAATATTAAAGAAGGTATTGAAGCTTGCTGGCAAAGTGATGAAGAAAGATATGGAAGTGCATGATCCGGGATTCATCAACGTTCTTAAACTCCTGCCGGTATATCTTCTGGTATTCCTGTCTCTGGGAGTGGCATTCTTCTATTTTGCCAGGAGTTTCGGGCTGGAACTTCCGCCCTTCAAAGGACTCTTTCTCTATCCTATGGCTGTGGGGATTGGTTTTATAGCGATATTTTCTCCCGGGGGACTTGGTATCCGCGAGATTTCCCTCCTCTGGCTTATTCTGCTCATAGTACCTATCGATATCAACGGATTCATGCAGCAATCTGAATATGATGCCCTTACATCCCTTGTTTCCGTTGCCGCCCGCATCTGGATAACAGCCGGTGAAGCCGTTGCCTTCCTTATAGCCGCCGCCCTCTGGCACCGTAAATAGGGGACATTGGTTACTTTGTTAACTTATAATGGGACACTAGTGATCTATTAAACAAACATTTGAAAGAGGAACTAAAAAAAAGTGATTTTATGTGACCGAAAGTGGTGTTCTGCAGATTCAGCTCACCACCTAATCTGACCATTAGCAAGACTGCCCATAGTACCTGTGCTGTCAGAATACCCGCCTGTAATAGACCGTATTCCGCCTGTTTCCCAGCGCCAGGTATACATGCAGTTATCTTCGGTATATGCAGAACTCCATAGAAGCTCTACAATCAGATTATCATCGCAGGAGTATCAGTACTGTGAATCGAGAGAAAAAAATCGGCCCATTCATCACCTGACGAGGAAACAACAATGGAGTCCCTTTGAAAGACACATTCTCTTGTTCCGGGAGTGTAGTTCTCGGCAAAACCGGACGACAGCATAGAAAGGTCTGTAAGAGCCAGGTAGATAGCGAAATCATAGAAAATACCTTCACAGGTATCCCCCGGTGAGCGCTGAACGGAAAGTTCTTCAATAATGACACCGGTGTTTACCTCTTCGGCAAGCACTACCCCCTGGTAGTGAAGTGATGCACCTCAACCAATTCCAAGCGGCACACACTCCGGGACTTCGGGATTGCCAATGGTAATGTCGGCACAAAAACAGAACAGTGGGGTCAGAGTAAGCAGCGCGATCAAAAAACGCATATCAATCTTCCTGATCGTTGTAATCTAAGCTCTTTATCTCTCCAAATGTCATCTGGACGAAGTTTCCCTGCAGGGTGCCGGAGAGTCTGGTAAGAGCAATGGTGCTGGACAGACTTCCGGTTGGATGACTAGGTGTACCGACCTGTGTGTAACTTACGACTCTATTTTACCAGACTCCCATGAATAGATGTAAAACTGTTATGTTCAACACAGAGTTCCCAAGTGATTTCTATTATGAGATTCCCGGCATCAACTTCATAATGATAGATATCATCGAGTGTAATTCCAACCCACTCGCCGGGTTCTCCGAATAGAACTATTCCTGAGTTCGACTAAACCAGGGATCTTGTTCCCTCTATGTAATTCTCTTCGAAAACAGATTCTAAGTATTCTGTACTGCACTTCACAGCCTCATATAGATATTGAAAGCGGAAAATTTTGCCGAAGGATCCGCTGGGGGATGAACCATCCACGCTATTTCTTCAATCTGAAAATTAGCCCCTATCTCATCATCATAAGCTACCCCCTGGTAGCGCATAGCATCAAATCAAGAGCCGCAGTAAGGATAACTTGAAGGAGATTCCCCTTCCTCTCCAATAATGACATCGGAAGCGAAGGCAAATTGTACCGCACCAACAACTTAGAGCAAATACATATATTTCATGATAATCCTTTCGAATGAGACAACAGCAAAAGAACATAGTGAGACGTTCTCGAATCCGTTAACTTTGAATTAGAGAGAGAAATTGCTGTACATAAGGTTATTCCGGTACCGTCTTTATCTTGCTATCAAGTTGTAGCACAGTTATTGCAAGCATATACCCGGGCATGAGGCATTGAAGGAGACTCGTAATGATTCCGAGTAGTCCAGGATATCAGTAGCAGACAAAAAGCATCCTTGATATATTAATATGTGTTTGATAGATATTTGAAAGGAGAGTATTATGAAAATACTTTTTATACTGTTTACTGTAGTGGTAAGCTCTGTGATGGCATATGATGTGTACATCTATAACTACGATTTCGAGGATCTAATCTATGACCCTGTTGTAGGTGACTCGATTGACACAGGTTACTGGGTGGAGCAGCTTCTCATTGCGCATGGAGATAAGGTCGATTCCGGCAGCAATCTCCCATCCGACCTAAGCTCCTACGATGCTGTATTCATGATGATGGGTATGTATCGCTGTTGAGGCGATGACTGCATAATTGCTCCGGCGGAGCAAACAAAACTCATCGACTATCTCAATGGCGGCGGTTCAGTTTATCTTGAAGGCGGCGACCTGGGATTCAATAACGCTGAAAGCAGTATTTGGGATTATCTCGGTACAAGTTACGATGGTGACGGACAGCCGTACGAAACCGGTAATGTTCAGTCGCTAAGCGGTCTTGGAATGTGTTCGGGTCTCTTTTACGGTTATCCATACAAAACCACGGCAGATAACTATGTGGACGAATTCAGCGCAAGGGGCGGCACAGTGATATTCGAATCACAGGATGGCATAGGTAGAATTGTTGCCTACGATGAAGGCGGATACCGCACTATAACATCTTCCGTGATATTCAGTGCATTCGACGAAAGCGGCAAAATGTCCAGACTGGAGATGCTTGAAGCATGCGTAGAATTCCTGACCGAAGGAACCGGTTTGGAAAGTGGAACATGGGGTTCGATAAAGACTAACTTCTAAATTCTTCAGGTAGCGGATGCAAGAACGGGGGATGCCTAGCCCGCATTCCTCGTTTTCTTATGCGAGAAACCGTGTTATAAGTACATCCTCGGAGAAAGGGTGATTATATTGAGTAAGCACGCACGGATATTAATTACAGCAGCAACATTAGCTGCAGCGGTGTGCTTCATCATTATCATACCCACATGCCGGAGTATCAACACAAGTACAGGTTACGTAAGTCCGAACGCACTCATAATCAATGAAGTTGTTGCAGTTAATCAGTATTGTCTCAGGGCTTCCGACGGCTCTTCTCCTGACTGGATAGAGATATACAACGGCACGGAGCAGGTGATAAACCTCCGTGGATACGGCATAACTGACGATTTACCCGACCTGTTTAAGTTCAGATTTCCTGAAGTGTATATCAAACCAGGTGATTATATGCTACTATATGTAGCGTCTGAATATGACGATTCATCGGAAGACGGTTATTTACATCTTCGTTTCGAACTTTCAGGTTCAGGAGAGACGCTTATACTCTCTTCTCCTAATAGCGAAGTGACAGATACATTTACGTACGAAGATTTGCCGGTGAATGTTTCATACGGGCGTGCTGATAACGGTGACTATGTACAATTTCTGATTCCTACCCCCGGAGGAAGAAACTCCGGAGTAGCTAATGTTACGGAGTTGCTTGAATTATGTCTTGGTGACCCCAGTCTGATAATAAATGAGTATATGCCCGACAACGAATTCACGATACGTGATGAGGACGGCAGATATTCAGACTGGGTTGAGGTAAAGAACACGAGTCTGGAGACGATACATCTGCAGGGATTTGGGCTTTCAGATGATAATTCTGACGATGACAGGTGGGTGTTTCCTGACATCGCCTTGGAAGAAGGAGAAGTTCTTCTTGTATTCCTGTCAGGCAGTGACAGGTCTGACTCAAACAGTGAATTACATACCGACTTTGCTCTTGGGTCATCAGATGCAGTTCTGATTCTGTCTAACAGGTACGGTTATGCAATTAATACCGTTGAACTAAAAGCAGACATGGGAGACAATGTTTCAAGGGGGCGCTCAATAATTGACCCGGATAAATGGCTGTTCTATGCAGAGCCTACACCGGGAGAGGAAAACACAACAGCAGGATTTGAGACAATTCAGGAGTTGTCTGTAAATGATTTCCTGCCCGACATTTACATAAGCGAAGTAAAGACAGTCAGTAGTGTGCAATCGAGCGATGAGGACTGGATTGAAATAACAAACAGGGGTGATTCGGCGGTAGTCCTGAGCGGGTACGGACTGTCTGACAATACGGAGAACCTCTTTGCATATACAATTGAGAATGCAATTCTTGAACCGGGTGAATACATCGTTTTTGAAAGTGAAGGTGGGCAGAACAACGATGGATTGCAGGTAATATCACTCTCATATGCCGGCGAAAGTGTCTATTTCACAGAGCCCAGCGGCCGAGTGGTTGACCATTTCTACACAGGACATCAGCGTCCGGAAATATCCTCCGGGAGGGCAGACTGTTCTTCTACCACCACGGTGTATTTTACGGACATGACAAGGGGCAGTGAGAACAGCTCAATATTCTGCACGACTTATACGGAAGAACCGGAGTTTTCTGTGTGCGGGGGATATACTGAAGAAGGCATGGTAATAGAACTGATAGCTGAAGAAGGGGCTGTAATCTACTACACATTTGACGGCTCGAAACCGCGAACGTCATCGACGGTGTATTCATCACCAATAGTCATAGACGAATCCACTCCAATACAGGCTATAGCCGTGAAAGACGGTAAACTTCCAAGCGGCATAAATACAGAGACCTTTCTTGTCGAGAACGAACACGATATACCCGTTATCTGCATTACGTCTGACCCGACCGGACTCTTTAGTTCAGCGACGGGAATATATGCGAGGGGACAAAGTTACGATTATGCTTCTGCGACTCACTACGGGGCTAATTACTGGCGTAACTGGGAACGAGAAGTGTGCTTCGAGTTCTTCGAAGCAGATGGTTCAAAAGGTGTCGAGTTCAGGGGCGGAATACAGATATTTGGGCAATTTTCACGCATGGAGGCAAAAAAAGGGTTTGCAATACATATGCGTGGGTGCTACGGAGTGACAGAAATAACTTATCCGTTTTTCCTTGATTACGATGTGACGACTTTCGGAAGTTTGCTGTTGCGCACATCAGGGCAGGACTGGGACAAGACTATGCTGCGGGATGTATTTTTCTCGCAGTCTGCCAGAAATACAATGGATCTGGATTACATGGAATACAGGCCAGCGGCACTTTACATAAACGGAGAGTACTGGGGGCTTTACTACCTGCGCGAAAAACAGAACGAAGATTACATATACAATCACTACGGCGTGGAAGCCGATGATGTAGACATAATCAAGGGCAACAGATATGTGCGTGCCGGAAGTAATGAAGACAATATGGCACTCCGTGCATGGGTAAGAGCAAGTGACATGTCAGTCGAAGAAAACTACGAATACCTCACATCACAGGTGGATGTGTATGAATTCATGGATTACATAATCCTACAGACATTCTTCAACAACACAGATACGGGAAATATCCGGATTTGGAAACAGCACGACACAGGCAGATGGCGATGGATGCTGTTCGACATGGACTGGGGAATGTTTCCTACAACATACAGATGGAACAGTCTCAGAGAGTTCTTTAATCCCGCCGGACACGGTATAGGTGACAACTTCTATTCCCATATGCAGATGGCTCTGCTGGAAAACGATGAATGGGTTGATGAATTTATAGAAATGTATGCATGGCATTTGCAGAACACTTTCAATCATGAAGCACTTAGTACATTGCTCGATAAACAAGTGGATGAGATTTACAACGAAATGGAACGCAATATAGAGCGGTGGGGAAGACCGTCTTCTATGGAAATGTGGCTCAGTAACATAGAAGAACTACGGGAGATGCTTGGTGAGAGGGCGGAGATAGTCAAAGAAGATCTTCAATACTTTTGCAGCCTGTCGGATGAGCGCATGACAGAGTTGTTCGGTGAAGACTAATGGATCAAGTAAAGTTATTATCTTAACGCTTCTCAGAGGAAACCTAATCAGATACAGAGTAAAGGAGAGTAACAAGGATTCTATTCAGGAATGTGACTAGAAATACATGAGAAGAATCAAGCATGACCTTCTATATAAACTATGTGAAGAGATTCGCAAGCAGACAATCGCTATCTACAGAGAGGGCGACAATTCAGAACACGAGAAACATCTTATGGTCTACAAACATATCGGAGATGCCGACAAAGATCATCATTGGAGAATGTTTTGATGACTGGAGACGCTCCAGCTTATTCTTGAAATTAGCGTCAATTCAATATTATGAACTTTTTTCAAAGGAACAGTTTGAGGAGCTCTCTAAAACAACACAGGATAAACTGAACTTTCTATAAAACCCGCTCAGTATCATTGACAAAGTAAATCCGATATTTTGTACTTTACACGGGGTGTATAATAGTTGAAGAGATTAATTAATTACGCTCCGTTCCGATGCCCTTGACGGTTAACTAAAAAGGGATATATTCCGTAATAGTTAGACTAATGCGGAAGGGGATACGGAATGGTTAGCATCAAGAGAGTTCTTGAAATAGATCTTCCCCAAGGTCAGTCTGCTTTTTTATGGGGTGCCCGTAAGACAGGGAAGACAACCTTTTTAAAGAAACGGTTTCCTGACAGTATTACATATGACTTTCTAAAAACAGATCTTTTCCTTGAAATATCAAGGAATCCTGCATTAGTTAGAGAACAACTGCTTGCAATGGATAAAGAAGCACTAAGCCGGCCTATAATTCTCGATGAAGTCCAAAAAGTTCCCCGGATTCTCGATGAAGTCCATTGGTTAATAGAGAACGAAGGATTGAGTTTCATTCTCTGTGGCTCAAGTGCGAGAAAACTGAAAAGAGGACATGCTAATCTTCTTGGGGGGAGAGCATGGCGCTATGAGATGTTTCCCTTCGTCAGCACGGAACTTCCGGTTTTAGATTTGCTGCATATTCTAAACCATGGAATGATTCCGCAGCATTATCTGCAGAAGAATTACAAAAGGTCGCTGAAAGCATATGTACAGGATTATTTGAAAGAGGAAGTATTTGCGGAAGGACTAACTCGAAATACCCCCGCATTCTCCAGGTTCTTCGATGCGTTTGCATATTCCCATGGTGAACTCACCAATTATACCAATGTTGCACGGGACTGTGGAGTGGATGCAAAAACGGTCAAAGAGTATTACCAGATTCTAATCGACACATTGCTGGCTGTCCGGCTTGAACCTTTTAAGAAAAGACTATCGCGCCAGGTTATCACAAAGGCTCCCAAATACTATCTATTTGATGTTGGCCTTGCGGGTTATCTTACGGGAAGAAATCTGGAAACTGAACGGGGAAAGGAATTCGGAAAAGCATTTGAGCACTTCCTGCTTATGGAACTGGTCGCCTATAGTTCTTACAGCGGTAAAGATTTTGGAATCAATTTTTGGAGAACTAAAACCGGCTTGGAAGTGGATTTCATTCTTGCCGGAGGAACTGTAGCAATAGAAGCTAAAAGCACGATGGATGTGAACAGAAGAGACTGCAAAGGACTTGCAGCATTCATGGAAGAGCACTCATCAAAGAGAAACATAATTGTTTGCAATGAAAGACATAAAAGGCATCATGGCAGGATAGAGATAATTCCATGGAGCGAATTTCTGTCTGAACTATGGCAGGGGAACATTCTGTAGGAGCAATAGTAAACTACGACCCTCCATGCTTTACCCAGGATGTACAATAGTTTAGGAAACGGCTAAGGGTTTGGAATATGCTAACTGCAGATTAAATCATATGGTTGTTTTATTTGCGTATTCATCATTCACAAACGTTGGGTTCTAAGTCCGACCCCGAAAGGCTACTTTTTAAGGGGATGGGGTATCCCCTTAAAAAGTAGTGACTAATTCATTTAGTCGCGGCGGCGGGTGTCCACTATGTTGCCGTCTTTGTCATGTACATTCACTATGAGAGGCATGGTGCCTGGGAGTGAATGAGTGGCGCATCCGAAGCAGGGGTCGTAGGCACGGAAGGCCATTTCGACAAGGTTCAATACACCCTGTCCCACATTACCGCCCTTGATGACCGCCTGGGCGGCTTTCTTGAGTGACATGCAGATGGGGGCGTTGTTGTTCGTTGTTCCTACAATGAGATTTGCCATTGTTACAATGCCGTTCTCATCTGTCTTGTAGTGATGATAGAGAGTTCCTCTTGGTGCTTCGACACACCCAACGCCTTCGTCAGGTGTTTTTGTCGGGATTGATCTGACATCATTAGAAGTTATTTCGGGGTCGGTTGCCAGTTCGAGCATTCTCTCTGATGCATAAAGCAGTTCAACGAGGCGTGCCCAATGTGTTGCAAGAGTGGCATTGACCGGTTTGCCGCCGAGTGTTTCATACATCTTCTCGTACTGCTCCTGTGCAAGCGGAGTCGCCATACCGTCTGATGCATTCAGACGGGAGAGGGGTGTTGCCCTGTAAACCCCGCTGTCCTTGCCGTCCACGAAGCCTTTCCAGCCGACATTCTTGAGGTAGGGAAACTTGAGGTATGACCATGGCTCGACATGTTCGACGATGTGGTCGAGGTAGTCCTTTGCTTCGAACTTTGCGAATTCAGCACCGTCCTGGCCAGTTACTCTTATCATACCGTCGTAGAAGTTCACGTGATTGTTGGCATCGACAGTTCCCATGTTGTAGGTGTTGTGAGAGTATCCTTCGCTAAGTATGAGGTCAACATAAGCCTGGTTGCCGAGGACTATGTCGCTGAATGCCTGAAGAGAAAACTTCGCAAATTCGACAGCACCTCTTGCAACTTCTTCGATTTCAGCTCGTTCTTCTTCCGTGATGGCTTTCGATACACCGCCGACAAGAGCACCGATGGGATGAACGGCTTTTCCGCCGAGTATTTTGATTATTCTGTGGCATTTGTGTCTTGTGTTGATTACCTGAAGACCTATTTCCACTCCGACCTTGCCGATGACACCGATGATGTTTCTTACAGCCGGGTCGGCATCGGGGCCGACAATGAAGTCGGGTCCCGCGAGAATGTAGAAGTGGGTGGTGTGGTCTGTCACATAAAAGGTGCTGTAGAGGAGTTCGCGGAGTTTCTTTGCTGCCGAGGGTATCTCTACTCCGTAAACGGCATCTGCCGCCTTTGCCGATGCCATGTGATGGGCTTCGGGGCATACCCCGCATATGCGCGGTGTGATCCGGGCAAGTTCCTCAACAGGATGTCCTTCGCAGAATTTCTCGAAACCGCGAAGTTCAGGCACCTGAAAATAGACATTTTCGACATCGCCTGCATCATCCAGGAAGATTTCGATCTTTCCGTGACCTTCCAGTCTTGTGATCGGATCTATGCTTATTTTAGTTGTCATTATCAGTCCGCCTCCGAAGAAGTGAGCCCGGAAGTCCGAATCGGTAGAAAGTTCCGATCGGGTTCGGGATCTGATTCATTATCTTTTTCGCTTCCTCCGGATCTTCAGTGTCCAGAATCGAACCGAGAGCACTTACTATTTTTGCACCCTGGTCGAAAACCTTGTCAGGTACTCCGTAACATCCGCGGCACGGCATTCCCACTGTCGGGCAGCAAGCTTCGCACCCGGACCGTGTTGCTATTCCCGCGCAGTAGATACCCTGTTCGAGAAGACATTTTCCCGGTTCGGGAATTATCTCATGCGGTCTTACGAATTTAGAGATAAGTGTTTCTTCCTTTTCGAGCGGACACTCATCGCAGACAATTTTCTGCCCTGCACCGACTGTAGAACCGACTTCAGGGAGAGCTCCTTCAAGAACGGCAGTCAGGACAGCCCAAATCTGGTCTGCAACAGGCGGGCATCCGGGTACATAGTACTCGACATCCACAAGCTGGTCGAGAGTGTAGACGTTTTCATAGAACTCGGGCAGTTCCAGTTTCCCTTCGGGGACATCAAGTTCGGTCTGCGGGAAAACCCTCTCGGAATTGTCAATCGACGGGTTGTCGATATAGACATTGTCGAGGATGTCCTGCCGCTTATTGACATTTGCGAGACCGGGGATACCGCCACCAACCGCACAGGAACCGAAAGCAACCATCACTTTCGACTTCTGCCGAAGCAGTTTAGCGATTTCTTCGTTTTCAGAGGTTCTGATGGCTCCGTTGAAAAGACAGAGGTCTATCTCTTTGTCTTCCATAGCACGCACATCATCATACTTGATGTCTATTGCCACGGGCCAGAAGACAATATCGACCGATTCGATGAGAGCAAGGAGTTTGTCACCGATGTCAAGCACTCCTATCTCACAGCCACCGCAGCTCGACGCCCAGTAGAGAGCGACCTTTGGTTTACTCATAAAAGTCCTCCTTCCCTCTATTTGAGTGTTCCGAAGTAGTCTTTCGTGAGTTGTCTCTCACGTACTTCGGGGTTGCTGTAATCAGGCAGAAGCATGGGTGCAATGCGTCCATCCGCAGCGCCAGATGCTTCCACTTCTTCATTGTATTTTTTAACATGGTTTAGGTTGGGTTGTCCGGGTGCGTCATGTGTACGGATATATTCCGCTGCATTCCGCCCGGCTATTCTTCCGAAGACGATAACATCGAGAAGAGAGTTACCCATCAACCGGTTCTCTCCGTGAATCCCACCTGCAACTTCCCCTGCGGCATAAAGCCCAGGGATGTTTGTTTCGCAGGAGTTTTCAATGTCGAGACCGCCGTTCTGGTAGTGAAGTGTAGGGTGGATGAGCATCGGCTGTTTAGATATGTCGATGTCGAACCTGCTGAACAGAATATGCTTGCCGGGAAACTCTTTCTTGATGGTTCCCTCTCCGCTCAGCATTTCAATCATGGGTGAATCGAGCCACACACCAAACTTGCCTGTCGGTGTTGGAACTCCGTTGCCCCTGCCGGACGGGCTGCATTCGCGAATAATGCATGCCGCTTCGACATCACGCGGCTCGCGTTCATATACGAACTGCTCGCCGTGGACATTCAGGACATTGGCACCTGCTCCGCGGAATTTCTCGGTAATGAGAATTCCTTCAGCCTGTTCTGGGAAGACAACTCCTGTCGGGTGGTACTGGACTGTATGCAGGAATGAGATAGGAACGCCTGCACGGTATGCCATGACAATGCCGTCACCGGTGGCACCGTAGTGGTTTGTTGTCATGAAATTCTGAATGTGCAGTCTTCCACTTCCGCCGGTTGCAAGGACTACCGCCTTCGCTTTTGCGAAAAGGTACTCATCGGTCTCGAGATTATAGAGAACTGCTCCGGTACATTTTCCTGCTTCGTCGAGTGCAATGTCGACTGCCGGGCAGAATTCTATGACATCTATCGAGTCAGGGAGGTTACGAGATTCATCACGGATAGTCCGCATGATCTCCGCACCGGTGATATCGGCTGCGTAGTGCATGCGCTTCCTCGAAGTTCCACCTCCATGCATGGTCTTCATTCTGCCGTCTTCGAATTTGCTGAAGTTAGTGCCGAGGGATTCGAGCCACTTCAGGGCTATGGGGGCTTCCTGAACAAGAGTGTACACAAGTTCGGGGTCATTCACAAAGTGACCACCCCCGAGTATGTCGAGGTAGTGGAAGTAGGGAGAATCCTTACCGACCTTATCGGCAGCCTGAATTCCGCCCTCTGCCATCATTGTGTTGGCATCTCCGTGACGGAGTTTCGTGGCAATGAGGACTTTTGCACCGTTTTGAGCGGCAAGCAGTGCGGCAGCAGTTCCTGCCCCGCCTGCTCCTATGACGAGAACATCGGTCTCAAAATCGGGATTGTTCAGATCGACAAGGTCAGGATTGACCCTGCTCTTTGCTTCGAGGATATCGACCATTTCATTGCTGATTGAATATCCTTTGCTCGGACCGACCTTGATTTCCCTGCGGGTTCCTCCAATGAAGTCGGGGTGAAAACCCTTGAGAACAGGATCCCTATCTTCGAGGGGAAGTGCCGGAAATTCATATCCTGCCTTCTTTCTCTCTACCCTTTCCGCGCGGGTGCTTTCCACAACTTTGATCAGTTCTTTCAGTTTTTCAGGATACGGCATCAGACAAACCTCCCATCCTGCGGAGTCCAGTCTTCATCGGCCATCTCCGGTTCGACTTCTCTTCTCTTGTAGAGTTCCTTCAGTTCATCTGTCGAAGCAGTCATGACATTTTTGAGCGGCTCTTCGAATTTTCCGTCTTCTACTTCTCGTACTCTCTCTGCGAGATCCGATGCTTCAGGTTTGTTGTACTTTGCATCGAGCCTTCTTGCAAGTATTGCCACATTGAACTGAACTTCTTCGGCTGGGCATCTCGCTGAACAGAGCCCGCACATGATGCAGTCGAAAGAAGTTTCGGCAAGGCCTTCCACGTCGCCCCTTATTGCCTGAGCCATGTAGTGCATTACATCGATGTCCATCGGACATGTTTGAGTACAGGCATTACAGCCGATGCACTTGAATATTTCAGAATATAGGGATGCGATTTCCCCGCCCGTTCCATTCAGTTCTTCGATGTCGTAAACAGCCCTGTTGCCGGGATAGTACGGAATCATCATGAGATGCATGTCCGGTTCGACGACTGTCTGACATGCCAGTCCGACTTTCAGGCGGTAACTGTCAGGGGTGCGGTAAACAGTACCGCAGGCTCCGCAGATTCCACCTCTACAGCCACATCCTCTCACATGCTGATAACCGGCATATTCAAGGGCTTTCTGAATTGTCAGGCTAACGGGAACATTGTACTGTTTTCCCATAAAGTAGATTGGAACCAGATTATCTTTTGTAATATCTGTCATTTTTCCATCTCCCATACAGCCAGTTTGAGAGGACCCTTCGACCGCAGTTCCTCTGTAAACTCATCCATCACTGCAGCAAACTTAATACCTTCCGCGGCAGATATCCATTCGAGACGGAGTCTGTCAGGGTCGATGCCGAAGTCATCGAGAAGATGATTCAGTAAAGCGACTCTCGCCTGGGTTTTGTAGTTACCGTCCTGATAGTGACAGTCACCGGGGTGGCATCCTCCGAGAAGAACGCCGTCAGCGCCTTCCCTGAATGCCCAGAGAATATGTTCGGGATCGACTCTGCTCGAGCACATGAACCTGAGGTTCACCCCGTTCGCCACATATTCGAGTCGTGATGTTCCGGCAAGGTCGGCTCCGGCACTTGTACACCACTTGCAGATGAAGCAGACTATTTTCGGTTCAAACATGTCTTCACCTCCAGAGGCTTGCGGTTACCATCGACTTGATCTGTTCGTCGGACAGGTTCCGCTGTTGTGTGGCTCCCGCAGCACAGCCGGCGACGCAGGCGCCGCAGCCTTCGCAGAGAGCTTCATTTACCGTTACTGTATTTTCTTCCTCATCGTATTCCCGAGCGTCATAAGGACAGACGGAAATACATATTTTGCAGACACCGCACAGATCCTGGTCGACCCAGGCAATTGCCGGATCTTGCTCCATTTCCTCTTTCGAGAAAAGAGCTACTACTTTGCAGGCTGCAGCACTAGCCTGGGCTACGACTTCAGGGATATCTTTCGGTCCCTGGGCGCATCCGGCAAGATAGAAGCCGCTGTTGATACTCTCTACCGGTCGGAGTTTTGGGTGTGCTTCTGAGAGGAATCCGTTCGGCCCCGCTTGTATTCTCAGGGTTTTTACGAAGTCGAGAGAATCCACCATTGGAGTTATCGCAGTTGCGAGAACAACAAGGTCGGCGGCAATCTCGATGTTATTTCCGCTGAGAGTGTCGGTTCCGCGCACGATGACCTTGTCGCCGTCACGGAAAACCTTAGCCACTTTACCGCGAAGGTAGTTTACTCCTTCTTCCTCCTCAGCCTTGGTATAGAACTCTTCGTACCCTTTACCTGCTGTTCGGATGTCGATGTAGAAGACATGCGGCTGTCCGTCATGTACGCGGTGCTTATAAAGCATGGCGTGCTTTGTTGTGTACATGCAGCAGATTTTGGAGCAGTACGGCTTGTAGCGTTCAGGGTCTCTCGAACCTGCGCATTGTATAAAGACAACTTCCTTCGGGACTTCGCCGTCTGACGGTCGCATGACCTTTCCTTCGGTAGGTCCTGATGCTGAAAGTATTCTCTCGAATGCCAGACCGTCGATTACATCAGGCACTTCTCCCGCACCGTATTCCTCCATGTCGAGAACAGGAAGTGTCTCGAATCCGGTGGCAGCGATAATAGCGCCTACTTCGATTTCGACTATTTCATCTTCCTGGTCGAAGAGGATGGCGCCGGGTTCGCATACCTTCTCACAAAGTTTGCATTTTCCAATCTTGTAATAGATGCAGTTTTCCTTGTCTATGACAGGCTTGTTAGGAACTGCCTGCGGGAACGGTGTGTAGATGGCACCGCGTTTTGCAAGGTCTCTGTTGAATTCGGAATCGACTCTGGCGGGGCATGCTTCCATGCAGTCACCGCATCCGTTGCACTTGACCATGTCCACGGAAGGTGCATTTTTCCGGATCTTCACCTTGAAGTTGCCTACATATCCGGCAACATCCTCCACTTCCGAATAGGTCATCAGATTGATGTTAGGGTGTTTCCCGGCTGAAACCATTTTCGGCGTAAGGATGCACTGTGAACAGTCGAGCGTCGGGAAAGTCTCAGATAGCTGAGCCATATGACCACCAATAGAAGGTGTTCTTTCCACAAGAGTTACCTTGTATCCCGAATCGGCAATGTCGAGTGCTGCCTGAATACCCGCTATTCCGCCGCCTATCACAAGCGCATTGTGATTTATCTTGACGGGAATCGGTTCGAGTGATTCGTTCTGCCGTACCTTTTCTACAATTGTTGCAACTATCCGGATTGCCTTTTTAGTTGCAATTTCCATGTCTTTATGAACCCAGCTGCACTGTTCTCGGATGTTGGCAATTTCGACCTGCCACGGGTTCAGTCCGGCTTCTGCAGCTGCAGATCTGAAGGTCGTTTCGTGAAGAGTGGGGGAACAGGCCGCGACGACGACACCATCGAGGTTTTCCTCCTTTATCTTCTCCTGTAGGAAGTTCTGTCCGGGCTCGGAGCACATATAGATGTAGTCCATGGAAAAGGCTACATCAGGCATCCTGCCCGCCTCCTCGGCTACGCGTTTCACATCCACCGTACCCGCGATATTTATACCGCAGTGGCAGATGAAAACTCCTATGCGTTTCATGTTATCTCCCCTATCTGGTTTTGACCGATGCCGCTCAAAACGGCTCCGACATTGATGTGATGTTTTTCAAATCCCTGTTCTTCCTGTTTTCCGCCTAGAGCAAGGTCGAGCAGCTGGGTGAAATAGAAGACGGGAATTGGTGTAAAATCAGGATACTTTTCGATAATTGCACTTTGTCTCGAATCTAAATTATAGAAGCAGAGGGGACAGCTGACGACGACCGCCTGCGCACCCCTGTCTTTGGCGGATGACAGTATCTTTTTGCAGAGTTCCGTCGAAGTATCGGGGCTTGAAACCGAAAGATATGAGCCGCAGCAGTCGGTTCTATACGGGTATTTGACGGCTTCTCCGCCAATCGATTCGATGAAACCTTCGATAATCTTCGGATTTTCAGGGCTGTCGAGTTCTATCTCCTTGTGCGGACGGAGCATTACACATCCATAATAGGGTGCTATCTTAATTCCGTCGAAGGGATTGGTAACCTTCTCCCTAATTTTGTCATAACCGACATTATCCCGGAGGTATTCCATCAGATGCAGTACTTTTACATCTCCCGTATAATCTTCCCAGTCATCTGTACTGTCTTCGATGTAAACCCGGCTTGGTTCATCATCTGCAAGATAGGAATTGATTCTCTTTGCAGTTATCTCATCTTCGCGAATGGCGAAATTAGTCCGCTTGAGAGTATTGTAGCAGAAGTCGCAGATAGTGATGAGAATATCTTCGCCCGAGTCCTTTACATCCTTGAGTATTCTCGATGAAGGGATGTAATTCATGACCCGTTCCTTTGAAACAGGAGGGACAGTTCCGCAACAGGTCCAGGATTCGAGTTCATCGAGTTCGAAACCCAGTTTTTTCGTTGCTGCTCTGGCGGAACTGTCAAGATGTGACGAGCGTTCCTTCAGGGCACAGCCCGGATAATAAGCAATCTTGTCCATTGTTCCCCCCCGCCCTAAGTTGAGAGTTTCCGGCAAACGCCGACCAGACCGGGCTGAGGAACTTCAGCTGCCTGTTCGGAGCTTATTTCATCCGGTCCGAAGTAGTCAATGCCCTCTTCCATTGCTATCTGTCTGAGAGCATCCATTACAGCTTCTATATCTATGCCGCGGGGACATCTTACAGTGCATTGAAAACAACTGGCACAGAGCCAGATGCTCTTACTGTTGATAAGCACTTCCTTCTGCCCAAGCTGCGCAAGGCGCATTGTTCTTGTGGGCAGAATATCCATCTCTTCGTGCAGCGGACATCCGGATGCGCAGTTACCGCACTGGATGCAGGCATATACATGCTGGCCGCTGAGTTCGTCTACTTTAGTGCCGAACTCCCCCCGCACATTTTTCCGGCTGAGATGAACGGGCGGACCCGTCGGGGGATCTACCCCCAGATTGTTACTCATACGGAACATCTCCTTTCGAGTGCTTCAGCGTCGTGATTCGTGAATTCTTTTTCCAATATTTCATTTATGTATTCCGGAAGTTTCTTTTCTATGATGGGAGAAAAAGTGTCCTTGAATTCCAGTGCCGGTTCAATTTCGACTCCGTAGATTACTATCTCTTCAGGCATGTTCAATCCGAGTCTGCCGCCCATGTCGATCAGGCTACCTATCGAAAAGTGATGCTGGGATATTGGAGCGTGTTCGTACTGCTCATCGAGAATTTCTATTTCGAGAAGAGTTCCGGGTGGATGTTCTCCTGTTGTAATAGAATCGATAGCAATCAGTTTATCATGGTTTGCTATCTCATCGACAATTCTGACAAGTGAAAAGGATGTTGAGAAGACAGTTGCTGTACCGGGTTTCAGGCGGTCGTCTATTTCAGATGCAATTCTGCACCCTACCCCGTCATCCCCGAGAATGGGATTTCCCATTCCGAGTACGAAAGTACTGCCTATTTTCGAAGAACGCTCGATTGTTTGCGGAGAATCTACTCCACCAGAAAGCATGATTCCTTCCATTTAATTTAGGGTCCTCGTACGGTTCCTGTCTCGAGAGAGTAAGCGAAATAATACCAAAAATAATATACAATGTCTTGACTGCTGAAAGCGTCAATTAGTTCTTCGTGTTTTATGGAATCCATCACGGTTTCGAGGGAAGAATCAGATGAGATAGCAAGGTCCAGCAATTCACCGGTTTCATCACAATCATCTTCATTTGAAATGGAATCGAAACTACGGCATACCTCTTCGGGAAGAGCGTTTCTGAATGTATCTAACCGGGTCTGCCTGCTCTCTTCACGGGTAGGGGTTCCGCAGGAGGACAGTCCAATGATAAGAGTTAGTGATAAAGCAGAAAAAAAGAGAAGTAATTCTCTCACAGATCCATTCCGAGAGAAAGCCTATGAACACTTCCAAGGTCGGCAAAGGGTTTCCATGCATAATCCAGCGTGAAATTGCTGTATGAAGTTCCCATTCCGAACGCCATGGCATCTATGAAACTGCCGCCGGCATTGCTTCCGCTTTCTCCATCCCGGAGATTTCCACCAACTCGCAGCGCCAGCATCGAAATGGGTGAATATTCAATTCCGCCGGCGATGTTAATCGAGCCCTGCAGGGGATAGGTAATATCGGAAGTCAGGAGAAGTTTGTCTTCGAGCAGTTCAGCCGAGACGCCTGCGGCTATCACGGTGGGAACAGGATCTTTTTCTTCATGGAATGCTTTTGTCTGTATGCCGGCGTTTCTTACAGCAAATCCAAGTGATATCCATGACGGATTATAGATAACTCCCGCATCCACAAGGAATGCATTGCCATTGTAGGTATCGATGTTGGAATACACTAATCGGGCCGAAGCACCAACGGATAAAGTTGGGGAAAGTTCCTTTGCATAAGTGCCCGAAAGGGCAATATTGTTGTTGCTGAATGTCTCACCGTTTCCAAGCGGGTCCATCATTGTTGTTCTGATAAAACTGCCGCCGTAGAAATAATTAAGGGATACGCCGACGGCTTCGCCTTCAGAGGGATTAACCCATCCTGCGAAACCTGCCTGCATGTCCATTAAGTATCCTGTATAAGTCGTTGTGAGTGTTTGTGTTTCAATCCCCGTAATTCCGGCAGGATTCCAGTACAGCCCCATTGCTTCTCCGGGAAGAGCGGTAAAAGCACCGCCCAGAGCAACCGAACGTGCGTCGACAGGTACGCGAAGAAAAGCAAAACCGACAGTCCCGGCTGCAACAGTTCCTGACAGTAGAATAATCACTAAGATAACAAATTTCATTTCAGCTCCGTTCATATTTTCGAATGCTCAATTATACACTATCAGGAAGCACTGGTGAAAGAGCCCACATAATGACAGCATCTTCTTCACGGCTTCCGTGAATCATATCGAGCGCAGTTATCACAAGATATCGGATTCTGCCGCTTTCAAGGGGTGAAATCTCCAGTATTGGAAAATCATCCGGAAGAGCATCCCTGATGGAAAACCCTTCTCCCACAATCTCTAATTCAAGATCCAGCATATCGTTCCCACCCATTCCGATTATGAAGCCGCCTGCCATATCAGGGAGATACATCGATAGGGTGCATGGTTCCATCAAAGAGAGTTCCAGCGGAAGAATGGCGCATCCTGTCCATCCCTGAGAGTATAATGTCGACAGGAAAGCAAGGGCATCTTCATATAAACTGCCATCTACCGGTGTCGCCTGAAAAAGTGCTAAACAGAGACATAGAATAGAAAGTTTCAAGTTAACTCTTCATTCCCGACCTTGAGTAACTTGCGACAATTCGTTTCTGTACGAAGAGGAACAGAATTATCAGGGGTAATGTACTGAAGGTCGAAGCCGCCATAAGAAGAGAATAATTACTCGACTGTTCCTGATTGAAGTAGGAAAGACCTACCTGAAGTACGCGAAGATTCTCGGAGTGGGTAACAACAAGTGGCCACATGAAACTGTTCCATGAGCCGATGATGTTGAAGAGAATTACAGTGACCAGAACGGATTTAGAAAGAGGAAGTACGACTTTCCAGAGGTATTTGAGACGGCTACATCCGTCCAGCACAGCCGCTTCATAGAGACTTATGGGAATAGTCCTGAAGTGCTGCCGGAGGAGAAATATCGTAAACACATTGGCAACCCATGGTACAATGAGAGCTGCATAAGTATCTATCCATCCAAGTTTCGATAAGACGACATAGGAAGGAGCCAGGTATACCGGCTGGGGAACCATCATCGTGGAAAGGAAAAGGAGGAAAAGCATGTTTCTTCCCCGGTATTTCATTGTGGCAAAAGAATACGCCGCGAGAGAGGATGTTACCAGAACGCCCAAAACAACTAGAGCTGTGACAAAAAGAGTGTTGAAAATGTATCTGGCAAAAGGAACCTTGTTCCAGGCTTCGCTGTAATTACGCAGCCCGCCTGAATTGACAGCAGTCAATATAAACCAAAAAATTAAGGGAATCAGTATTGCAAATCCGATTAGATATTTCACCCATTTTTTCTGACCATCCGGGCACGAAATTACCCAAATAAGAAAAGGAATCAACATTATGATACAACCCACATAAAATAGCGAGCCTTCAATATTCAACGATGTTGAGACCATCCACAGGAAAGGCAGCAGCATAATTATTCCGCCCAGGACAAGCAGGAGGTGTTTTACTGTATTAAGAACTATCGCCTTTCCTGTCATTGGTCGTAATGTACCTTTCTGCCTGCAACCCGGCGCTGAATGATTGTAAGGCCGAGTAGAATAAGGAACAGGAATACGGAGATGGCACTTGCATAGCCGATATCGAACCTGTCGAACGCTTTTTGGAACAGGTAGAAGACCATGACATTAGTCGTTCCGAGCGGACCGCCACCGGGGGGCGGGGTCATTACATACACAAGTGCAAAAGTCTTGAATGAGATAATTGTGCTCATAATCAGGACATAATAAGTTGTAGGTGTTAACAGAGGCCAGGTGACGTGTTTGAATGCCCCCCATTTTCTTGCACCGTCCAGTTTTGCAGCTTCATAATATGTATTGGGAATATTCTCGAGTCCGGCAAGAAATAGAACTGTATTATACCCGGCACTCTTCCAGACACTGACTATGGTCAGGGATACCAGCGCCAGACTGGGTCCTGCCAGAATACCTTTCGGATGTATTCCAAGCGGAGACAGGATCATTTCGAACACCCCGCGCGGTTCCCGAAGCCACAAGAGCGGTTCACCGCCGAACAGGGTGATAATCTGATTTATCGGACCTGCTTCCGGGTTATAAAGCCAGGTCCAGACCACAGAGATGGCAACAGCAGAGGTTACAACCGGAAGGAAATAGATAGTCCTGTAAACACCTTTCCCTGCAAGTTTACCGCGGAGAAGCATAGCAAGAAACAAAGGAAACATTATACCAATCGGGACAACAAAAATGACATAGAAAACTGTGTTCATGACGCTCTGCCAGAAACGGGCATCTGTCAGCATTCTCTGATAGTTGGAAAAACCTACAAAGCCGTGAAAGCCGCCGATATCATAATCCATGAAGGAGGCGGCAAAAGAACTGAGAATGGGAATTGTGCGGAAAGCAATTACAATGATTAGAGCTGGGAGAATATAAAGATATGGTTCTATCTTTGTCTTTAAATTCAAATCAAATTCTCCTGCCTGTTGGTCCATAGGACACCGAAATAGAACTGCCATCCGTTCTGACTACAATAGTTTCATGCAGGTCGGTACGCAAGATTTCAGAATCAAGGTCTGAATATACTTCAAGAACAGCCGGTGCGGGATGACCGAATCTATTATTCCTACCGACCTGAATAACTGCATATTGGGGCTTTACTATCCGAAGCCACGGCATGAAAACTGATGTAAGACTTCCGTGATGCGGCACCTTGAGAACCGTCAGGGATTCTGCAGAAGGAGCAAGCACCATTTCCCCTGCTTCCTCCATATCTCCGGTAAGCAGGCAGGAAAATTCACCGCAGGTAACCAGGACAATGGCGGAATTCTCATTAATGTTCAGGTTCTCAACCCCCGTCCCCATAGAGACGACCGTCACCGAGACAGACGGAGATAAGTTATAAACATCACTTTCATGGAAAAGGCTGTACGGGCAATCTTCCTCTATAACGGCTTCGAGAAGGTCTTCATAGACATACGATGCATAAGCCATTCCCGGATCGATTACGCGAAGGACTTCAAAGTTCCGCAGGACAGATGCCAACCCCCCGATGTGATCTGCATGCGGGTGCGAGAATGCAACGGTATCGAGAGTATCTATTCCAAGGGTATGAAGGCGGGTAACAACAGCGGGTACAATCCCGCTTTCAGCATTCGGCCCACCGTCGAAGAGCCAGGTATCTCCTCCTGCAGCTTCGATGAGAATGGCATCTCCCTGACCTATATCCAGGAAGTACATTGTAAGCAGGGGATCTTGAATATCTGTCTCCGGAAGCCAGTGAAGTGTATCAGCCGGGAGAACATCGAAATTGGGAATGAATATAAAATCTTCTATTCGTGAAATTGTGCCCGGACCTATTCCGGATACATAATCCAGATCACTTATTTCGACAAAGTTTCCATATATTTCCCTAAATACAATGATTTCTTCAGCTTTGACCGGACCGATGCCGGGGAGGGATAAAAGTTCATCTATCGTTGCAGTGTTGATATCGATGGAGTCAGGGGATAGCAGCGAAAAGAATAATAAAATAACAAAAATGCGAATCATTACTTGACAATGCTCCTTTTCGTCTTCAGCATATATGCACGAAGTAAAGAAAGGGGGTTCCAATGAAGAACCAAATCATAGGTATTCTATTGATTTTTGCTGTCGCAGTCACGGTGGCGGGAGATCTTCGTTTAGAGAACAACAGCTTCGAAACTCTGGGTTATATTAGAGAAGACGGCAGAATTGAAAGCAGCACATTCGAAATACTGGGGTATATCAGGGATGATGGAAGAATAGAAGATAGTTCCTATAATACCTTAGGATACATTTCAGACGGCAGAATCGAGAACGACAGGTTTGAAATACTATATGAATTGAAAGAAGACGGCAGGCTCACAAATAGATCGTTCATTATAATAGCAACGATAAAGGATGACGGGACAGTCGAGAAGAGTGACTTTTCAGTCATCTTCTATGTCGACGGAACTGACCCAGACCTGAAAAAGAAAATCGCACTCTACCTGATATTCTTCACCGACCTTCTGACGACAGAGTAACTCAAGAGCCTATTACCACCATATCATATATCAGGGATACCGTTTCTTGGTGTCCCGTTCATTTTGTCACTTTCGATAATCAGAGGCACTATCGTGGATATGCATCTCTACTCGATAGATGGAAGGTTGGTATCCAGTACGAGAGGTGAACTTATCCATCATCGACAAACGAGTTTTGTCTTCGAGGAGTAGATGGACGCTACCATCAGGATGCTATATACTCCTTGTGGATACAGGAGAAGATATGTACTTGACACGAAAGGTGGTGTTAGTATGATGAGAAAAATCGATCTTAACGAAAGTGGTGCTTATACTGCTTCCTCTCATTCTGGCACTCAACTCAGTTATTGCATCCGGCTATTCGATGAGGAGCCCGACTGGGTGTATCAGCTGTTCATTAAGAGCTCCCGTAGTCTGATTTCAGCAAACCTGAATGGTGATTCCTTTGCAGATAGAGTTCTTGGGAATCACCCTCGAGATAGCATTCAGACCTTTATTGGTATAGTGGACGGGTCATTTGATTTGCTTCATTCAATACCCCTGGATGACCCGAAGTGGCTTGAAACCAGCGATGTTGATCTTGATGGGGATCAGGATGTTATTGCAATGTGTTATTGTGATGATTCTACCTACGTGATGCTGAATGACGGGTTGGGCAATCTATCAACGCCTGTTAAGATCTACAACGACAACGTCTTAGAGATATTTACTGTCTCGCTGTTCGACGCAGACTCCTTATCTGACATTCTAATGGTAGATGACTACGAAGGAGGGAATGTTTATCTTGCTTGTGGTAATGGTGATGGGTCATTTGAAGAGGGCGTGCGGATCTATGTTGAAGACTACGGAGATTATGCTCTTGATGCTGCCGATATTGATTCTGATGGTGATCAGGATAGTAATCACCCAACGCTATGATTTTGCTGAGTTTATCCTCCGGCAGTCTAAGCAGGTGTCAGCACCAGTATTGTGTGAAACACAATCGCCGGTTTCGATGCGACATATAGGCAGAGGTTAACGAAAGGCCTCCAAGTGTGGATACTGCAGGTTGTTAATCAGCACAATCACAGACATCCACAACAAGGAGGTCAACTTGGATAATACCACCTACAGTACATGTTGCTTTGTTCCTTGACATCATGGTAAACGTTTGTATAGTAAAAGATACTCATAGTACCACATCACTTAATCAACCGCTGTGCGAATAGGTATTGGGACATGATTTCTTCGTGTCCCCTTGTGCTGACATATAGCGAGCTAAGATGATACGGTACTCAGAACACCATAGTTAACTGATGGGAGCAGAGCAATGAAAGACCTGACAGACCGCCAGCGCGAATTTTATGATTACATCGTGAGTTTCATCGAAGAGAACTCATACCCCCCCACAATAAGGGAAATCCAGCATCACTTCAAACTGAAGAGCACGAAGGGTGTGAAAGACCATGTCGACCGCCTTGTAGCAAGGGGGTATCTCAACAGGGCAGACGGTGCTGCAAGAGCGCTTGAAGTAGTCAATATGAATGAAACTCAATCAGTCAGCATTCCTATAGTTGGCAGGATAGCGGCAGGGCTTCCACTCTTAGCCGATGAGAATATCGAAGACTATTTTCCGGTGTCGAAGAATCAGATAAGAACCCCGGGCATGTTTCTGCTAAGGGTCAGGGGTGACAGCATGGCCGATGCTGCCATACTCGAGGGCGATCTTCTACTTGTTCGTCCCCAGCCATTCGTCGACCAGGGGGCGATTGCTGTTGTGCTGATTGACGACGAAGCAACCGTCAAGCGATTCTATAAATTCAAAGACAGAGTTGAACTGCGTGCCGAAAACCCGAAATACGAAGACATAGTATGCAGTTCCGGTAACGAACAAATTCGTGTACTTGGGAAAGTAACCGCTGTTTACCGCGAGATTAATTAGTGACAGTCACTAATTAATTCTGTTATTTCTACTGGCGTGTTGACTATGAACTCTGCATTTTTCAGTTCTTCGGAGGTTCCATATCCCCAGGTACAACCGATTGTGTGGATATTATTCTCAACGCCGGCTTCTATATCGTGATATCTGTCACCTATCATGAATGTATGTCTTGAACCCGTCTTTTCAATAAGTTCTTTTACACGTTGAGTTTTCGAAGGCGTAGAGTACTCATCGATTCCGCTGAAGTACGAAAAGAGATTATCTATTTCCAGGCAGGAAGTGACAAGGTTGATATACGCGATTTCAGAATTCGAGCAGACTGCAAGTTCGTATCCCAGAGCAATGGCGTTTTCCATCATCTCCCGGATTCCGGGGTATAGTACACCGGATTCAGCCAGAGTGTGTTTCTGGTGATACTGTATGCCGTCGTAGAATTTAGAATAGAGGCTTTCCGAAAACTCACCAAGGAGTTCCCCACAGAAAAGCTCGAGCGGTTCGCCAAAAAATACGTTTATCTCGTCTGCTGAAGCAGGCTCCCAACCCATATCGATCATGGTTGCTTGAACAGCAGGCACGAGAGCTTTTTCAGTATGGTGAAGCGTTCCATCGAGGTCGAATATGATGAGTGAAATGGCTTTGCCTTTCTTTTTGGGATATTTACTCCGCAGTTTTATGCATTATAGTAGTATTACTGCATTTGCAACAAATATAATGATTTCGATTGGAGAAAAATGGATATCGGATTGATCTGGTTTCTTAGTGGAGTGGGAATGCTTTTACTCGAATTGGCACTTCCGGGAGTAATTTTCTGTTTCTTTGGGGCGGGAGCAGTAACTACTGCAGTGCTGGTCTGGCTCGATTTGCTGCCCACTCTTATCTGGCAGATGAGTGTCTTTCTGGTGACATCGCTAATCCTGCTTTTCAGCCTTAGAAGATATCTCAGCAAGTACTTCAAAGGAGACGCCTTCGAAGAACTCGATAGTGAGTTTGTTGGAAAAACAGCTATTGTAGCAAAGACCATTATACCGGGAACAGTAGAAGGCAGGATATACTTCGATGGGACTGAATGGAAGGCAACAGCTGACAGAAGAATAGAAAAAGATACAAATGTAGTAATCACACAGAAAAAGAACATCACTTTTTCTGTAGAACCCGTATAGAGAAGAGGTAGATAATGTCGGGAGTTGTTGTAACAGTTGTTCTGATCGGACTCATAATATTCATCCTGTTGAAAACAGCAAAGATTGTGCCGCAGAAACAGGCCTACATCATCGAACGTTTGGGAAAATATTCTAAGACACTTGAAGCGGGTTTTCACATTCTGGTTCCCTTTCTGGATAAGGTAGCGATAAAATGGAGTCTGAAAGAAGAATCTATAGATGTTATACCCCAGACGTGTATTACCGCGGATAATGTCTCCGTTGAGGTGGATGGAGTTCTTTATCTAAGAATTATGGATCCGGTGAAAGCACTATATGGAATCAGGGACTATAAGAAAGCAACCAAAATGCTTGCTATGACTACCATGAGGAGCGAAATAGGTAAACTTGAACTGGATAAAACATTTGTAGAGCGGGAAACAATCAATGCTAGTATTGTTCTTGCTGTTGACGAAGCTTCAGATCCATGGGGTATAAAAGTCACAAGATACGAGATTAAGAATATCGAACCCCCTATATCTGTACTGGAAGCAATGGAAAAGCAGATGCGAGCAGAGAGAGAGAAGCGTGCTGAAATTGCTCTGTCCGAAGGAGAAAGACAGTCCAAAATCAACAGAGCTGAAGGTGAACGGCAGCAAATGATCTCCGTTTCCGAAGGTGAAAAACTGAAAAGGATCAACGAGGCAGATGGTGAAGCGGAACAGATCAAGCGAGTTGCAATGGCGACCGCCGCAGGTATTCGCGAAATTGCATCAGCCATTAATGAACCCGGCGGCAAAAATGCTGTAAACCTTAGAATAGCGGAAAAGTGGATACGGGAATTCGGTAAACTTGCCAAAGAAAACAATACAATGATTGTTCCGACGGATCTGGCCGACATTTCCGGAACCGTTGCAGCTATGACAAAAGTGATTAAAGGAACAGAGTAGGAACAGCAATAGATATAGGTAGAAGTTCTACTGCGGTTCAGATGGAAAAGAGATACAAGGGGCTCTTTGCATCTGACATGGATGGCACCCTTCTTCAAAATGACGGTGAATTCGATGAGCGGGATTTAAAAGCACTGTCACTTTTAGGAGAGATGGGTTACCTGAGGGTCATTGCCACCGGCAGGTCTCCATTTTCTTTTCACAGAATGATGAGAGGAAGAAAACTCCCCCTGGATTATCTTGTGCTTTCTAATGGAGCAGGGATTCAGAACTGCCGCACCGGTGAATATTCATCAGGAGAGTGTCTGAATCAGCAGGAAGTAAGGGAAATTCAGAATGCTCTTGTCGAGACGAAGGTCGATTTCTGCATTCAGGATGTTTTTCCCGAGAATCACCGTTTTGTGTATCACAGGAACTCAGTTAATAACCCTGATATGGATGAACGCATTGCTCTGTATTCAAGGTTTTGCAGAGAAATAACATCGAATGAGGATTTATCGCCATCGACTCAGGCAGTGGCAATGATTCCTCCTGAGGAAACAGAGGGGAAAATCGAAGAAGTGAAGAAGAAACTCGGTAGTTCATTCAGCGTTATTCGGACAACATCTCCACTTGACGGCAAATCTCTCTGGATAGAGATATTTGCAAAAGGGGTTTCTAAAAGTTCGGGTACATCTCTGCTTACAAACAAGTATCGAATTAGCAGGTCCAACACGGCAGCAATCGGCAACGACTACAATGACATCGACCTGCTCGAATGGGTAAACACTGCTTATGTAGTGCCACATTCTCCACCTTCCATGCTGTCTCTGTTTCAATCTGTATCTTATAATGGGGGGACGGGAGTGACGGAAGCCGTGAAAGACTGGCTGACCTCGCGCGGTGAAACAATTCCGGAAGGATACAGTTTGTGAGATTATTTGCAATTGGCGATCTTCATCTGTCCTTCTCCGTCGATAAGCCGATGGATGTTTTTGGTTACCATTGGAAAAACCACCATGAGAAAATAGAAAAGTCATGGGAAAACAGTATTACAGAAGATGACCTGGTTCTTATACCCGGAGACATTTCCTGGGCGATGAATTTCTCTGAAGCAAAAAAAGACTTTGAGTGGATTCATTCGCTTCCAGGGACTAAAATCATCACAAAGGGAAATCATGATTACTGGTGGGAATCACTCAAAAAACTCCGAGAGAGTCTCCCGGACAGCATAATCCCCATTCAAAACAACGCAGTCAAAACAGGTGGTTACATAATAGCAGGAACTCGTGGCTGGCTAACCCCGGAATTCGATGATTACAGCGCAGCGGAAGATGAGAAAGCGTATCAGCGGGAATTGGGAAGACTAAAACTGTCATTGGAAGCGGCTGAGAAGATAAGAGGAGACGAAAAACTGATTGTAATGCTCCATTACCCCCCTTTAATATCCGGGAAACCAACGGAATTTGCTGAATTGATAGTTCAGTATGGCGCTGATGCGTGTGTATACGGACATCTGCACAATTCACCCGGAGAATGGGAGGATAATCTGCATATCGAATACGGCGGTGTTAGGTCTTATCTTGTTTCAGCGGATTATCTCGATTTTTCGCCACTCGAACTTAAATTGGAACAGGCGTGATTGTATCTGCGACAGGACTAGGTGTGTCTTTCGGGGCGGACGACATCTTCAGCGGTTTGAATTTTAGTATCAACAGGGGAGACAGAACCGCCCTGGTTGGAGTAAACGGAGCGGGGAAGACTACACTTCTGAGGGTACTTGCAGGAGAACTCGAACCATCACAGGGGGCTGTTCATTTCAGCGGGAATGCACGAATAGCATATCTGCCGCAACAGATGAACACCTTTCTCGAAGGACCATTATTGAAAGCCGTGTGTGCGGGCGCGGGCGATGCTTCAGACGCTTTGGCAAGAATGGATCAACTCCACAGGAAAATGGCAACTTCCGATAAACATGAAACAGAAAAGTTATTCTCGGAACTTGAGAAGACACATGATGTAATAGATTCCAGCGATGCATTCAACATACAGACACGGGCAGAGAAAATTCTTGGCGGGCTGGGCTTCAGAGAAACAGAACTTGAAAAGCCACTCGAAGAATTCTCCGGCGGCTGGAGAATGCGTGCTCAGTTGGCATCACTGTTACTTGCAGACCCGGAGCTTCTTCTAATGGATGAACCGACAAACCACCTCGATCTGGAAGCAAGGATTTGGCTCGAAGAGTATCTGCAGAAGTTCAATGGAGGAGTATGGATTATTTCCCATGACCCGGGATTTCTGGACAGAATTGTGACCGAAATCCGTGAAATCGAATTTGGAGAAATGCTCACGTGGTCGGGCAACTTCACATTTTATGAGAAGAAAAAGAGTGAAGGTATTCACCTTCGGGATAAACAGGCAAAACACCAGGCACAGCAGATAGATAGAATGAAGAGATTCATAAAGCGCTTCAAGGCGACAGAAAGCAAACGTTTTCAGGTGCGCAGCAGGGAGAAGATGCTTGAGAAAATGGAGTTAGTTCAAACCCACCGTAACCCCGCACACATAAGACTCCGCTTTCCAACTCCGCCGAGAAGCGGGGAAATAGTTGCTGTATTGGAAGACATATCGAAAGAATATGACAAACTGATATTCAGTGATGTTGATCTGACGGTCTCTAAAGGAGAACGGCTTGGAATAGTGGGGAGGAACGGCGAGGGAAAATCAACCCTGTCCAGAATATTAGCAGAAGCAGAAGAACCGTCGGGTGGTTCTCTAAAGATTGGTTCGGGCGTTGTCACCGGCTTCTATTCCCAGGATTCAGACAGGGAAGTAAGGGATAGTGTAAGTGTGCTGGAGTATCTGTCATCGACAGCACCTGCAAAGAGTGAAAAAGATCTGAGAAATGTTCTCGGCAGGTTCCTTTTTACAGGGGATGATGCATTCAAGAAGGTAAGTGTACTGTCCGGCGGGGAGCGAAGTCGGTTGGAACTGGCTGTACTGCTTCTGCAGCCCATAAACTTCCTGATCCTCGACGAGCCCACCAATCATCTCGACATAATTTCAAGGAGGGTGCTTATAGAAGCACTCGAAGAATACACGGGAACGCTGGTTATTGTGAGTCATGACGAACAACTGCTTTCCGCACTGGCAGATAAAGTAATAGAAGTTTCATCCGGGTCAGTCAGACCTTTTTTGGGCGGCTTCAATAACTATCTGGAGAAGAAACAGGAGGAAATCAGACAGCGGCTAAATCAGGGGAAGACATCACCTTCTAAAGTTTCGGCAAAAGAAAAGAAGAGAGAAAAGAAGCGTAAGGAAGCTGCACTTAGAAAAAAAGAATATGCAAAAAGGTCTGAGTTATACACGAGACTCCACCGCATAGAAGAAAAACTTGCCCCGCTGGAAAAGAGGAAAGCCGAACTCGAAAAGCTGCTTTCGACTCCATCTGTACTGGAAGACGGGCAAAAAGTGATGTCACTCCAGCAGGAGCACTCCTATATCAGTCAGCAGATAGAAGAATACCAGACTTTATGGGAGAAAACTGTAGAAGAAAGTGAAATCTAAATTTCGACAGATTATGTCCTTAGGCGGAGTTAGTCCAAATCCAAAATAACAAGAGTCTCTTGAACAATTTCCTGCATGGTTAATACCCTTGTATTCAAACCATTGATAACCCCGGCTCTGGATGCCGCATTGGCAGGAATCGAACCGGATGGCGGATTTAGACAGAACCTTCTCAAAGCATCCAGAAACAATTCCCCCAATTCGTAATCATTGATAAGTTCCGGATCTTCAGGAAGAACCCATACAGTTATTTCTCCGGAACCGTTAGTCCTTATATCATAGGAGAAATTTATGCCCATATCCGGCAGAACAAAATTGCCGATTATTCTGTTGAAAAGAGATGCCATTACCATTGCCGTCTGAGAAGAAGAAGCCCTTCCGGGGAGAGTTATCTGCACAAGGCCGGGAAGGTTTCCGGGAATGCTGCGCAAATAGTCAGTGCTTCCTGCAGAAGACGGAACACTCACTGTGAAATCTGAGGAATAAGGGGGATTGAGCGGACCTTCTGCTGTCCACGGAAACTCAGTATCATCGCTTCCACCGCCTCTGAACCAGGCAAGGTAGTCTCCATCATCCGAAAGAGGATAAAGAGTGGTAATTAAACTGTCCACAGTATCGAAGACAATTCCCCATTCCCGCTGATAGAAAGAATCAGTCGGTACGGACTCCACAATGATATTACTAAGATTCGACGGGAAATTTCCAAGTACCGATGAAACCACAACTTCCAGGGAGTGGTTACCCACAGGAATTACTTCAGTACCTACTCCCCGCCATGCCATTCCTGAAAAACGTTCGGAAGCATCAGGGTCATTCCAGAGAAATACTGAACTGCTCTGTGATGTGCTTACGATAAGCGAATCGGATTCCCCTGCCAGAAAAGCACTTGTTCGCAGAGGAAGTTCTGTCAAAGCCCCGCCGCCTTCTCTTGAAAAGACAAGTATAACAGACGGACAATCTCCAAGTGCTTCTAAACCAAGATATTCAGCCCACAGGTTGCCGTCCGAGACCCCGGAGACTCCAGCAAGTTCTTCTGCAATTATCTGAATGTCATCAGCGGTTCCGGGGGGGGAAATAATCACATAACCGGCCCATGCCGTTCTTCCAACCATCATCCCGCGACATCCGTAAGTCCAGAAAACTTCGCGAAGGTCATCAGTCATGCCTTCCCAGGGCATCCCGGGGAGAAGGCCGTCTTCCATCATAACTACCGTAACATCCGCACCGGCACCATCTATCTGAGGAAGATTGCAAATTTGAGGAGTAGAGGACAGCAAAAGAGTAAGAATTAATATTGTCATTGGATGTCTCCTAATACTTTTTCAGTTTCCTGAATCTGGTCATTCAAATCCCGAACAGCCTCTCTGGCTCTGTCAGGTGTTCCCATAATTACATCGACAGTTTCTTCGACACTCATTGTTTCATCGGACCCGCTGCCACATGCAGAGATAAGAATGAGAACAGAGAGAGAAAAAACTAATTTTGATAGACTCATCATAGTCCTTTCGGGTATTTCTAGTCAGCGGTGCTCCACCAGGGAGGTTCGGGCTTCCCATTATAAAAAGATTCGCGCCACTGTGTATCTGTCATTCTCTGTGAAATGGGAACCGTGAATTCATAATAACTAAGAACCGGACCGGCGGCAATCTCCAGATTTCCATCCGGTCTTGGAAACACCACAAACATCAAATCGAGGTCACCTGAAGCGACTTCGAGAACTTCTCCCGTATTCTGGTCGGTATGAACATCGGCTATGAGGGCCGCTTCCATTCCGGTTTCGCTGTCCTCACCGCCGGTAGCAATTTCATCCAGCAGAGCGGGTAGGGAACCAAGAAAGAACACCTGTTCATCCGTTAGTTCGCCGCCTTCCAGTTCTGCAATTGAAATATCCCGCAGTGCAGTTGTAAAGTCGATTGTGCTGGCTATGTCATACCGCATCTGATTATCAAGCATATCCTGTTCTTCGAGTACAGTCTCAATCATGGTAAGCATCAGAATCAGTTCATGATATACATCTGGAAGCGGTTCGACAAAACCAATCGACGGTTTAATGTCTGCGGGAGGCATTGCGACAAGCTGTGCCGTATAACTCTGTTTTGCATAGAGAATAGTGTCGTGTCTGAGCATTGCCCAGGAAGCAAGAAAAGAAGTAAGCTGCTTCACACTCCACGCAGGGACAGTCATAAATGTAGGATAACCGACTTCCCGTGTTTCGAAGAGCATTGTAAGGGTGTTCATCCACGCCATATACAGAGTAGAATGCCACTCATCGAAGGTAATGTTGTCAATTTCATTTTCTATGGTATTCAAGTTATCAGCATAATTTGCGTAGGAAAACGCTCCATTTTCTTCGAGCAGACGGCAGGCAAGATCGCTGCCTAAAGCTCCCGCTATATCCAAACCGGTTGGCATTGTTCTGTATTCGGTGATCGAGTTTGCCCCTACTACGGGATATACAAGAGAAGAAAAAATATCAGCATCGAGAGTGTATCGTTGTCCCAGGAGCCGGAAGCCGCGAGTTTTAGTGAGGAGAGATAATTCCGACTCATCCGGATAAACACCGGCTTCTCCTGTACCGCTATAAATTGACGGACTCGGATAAAGAGAATCGATGAGAGTACAGAAATTTCCATAAAAACGGGAATCGAGTAAATAGGGACTCACACCCTCCATACCGCTAAGTGAACCTACCCCACGTAGGTACTGCGGAACAGAAAGGTCATCCGAAAAACCACTGAATAGCGCAGTAGTTGAGTAGATTTCATACCAGACATCCTTTAGGGTTCTTTCACCCGGAGCATCGGTTGTCATATCTACGGCAATAGCTGCAGCAGCAAGAGTATGTTCTTCGGCTCTGTCGGCAGAAACAAGATAAGGTGCATCCGGACCAAATGGTTCTCCCCCTTCGAGAATGAATGTCATTCTACCGAGCCACATCGATGCAAGGAAGTAGTTTTCAAGTTTCTCATCTCCTGAATAATGCCCACGGGGGATGTACTGAGAATAATCTTCTGCATATCCGAAAATGGGGCTCGCGGCAAAACCACCATGCGCACGAATCAGAGCCAGTTCTTCATTTACATTATCCGCGATAAAGGCATCCGGCTCGAATGATGAATCGAGCAGGCAGGCAGCGACAGCCAGATAAGAAGCCGAAAGAGCGTCATTGCGGGTTACAGCTAGGGGATAAAGGTGGTTTAAAAGAATACTCAAATCATTAAAAAGGTATGTTCGCTCGAGGTAAACAAGGGTTCTGTCGAAAATCAGGTGAAATGTATGCAGCACGATTCCCGAAGAAATAAAGAATGGTATATCATCGTTTCTGACTCTGCGGAACGCATCAGCCGGTTCATCTCCGAGCAACACGCGCCTGTCCAGAGCAAATCCCTGAGAAAGAAGCAGGGTAGGTAATTCCGCAAAGGGATAGAATTCGAGGACAGCATCCGAGTTCAGAATACTCTGTGTATTAAGGGGAAGGCTGTATGCAGGCATCGATGGCGTGAAAGCGGGACACTCTTCTAAAGTAAAATTAAAGCAGATGTCACTATCAGGAAAAGAAAAATTAACATCCGCATCGACAGGAACTGGTGAAGTAGTGGTGTCATTAGCGCAACTCATAGTCATAATCAGGCATAAAGCAACAAATAGTAAACGGTGCATTTCATTTCCCTTCGGATAATTTGATATATCTTGGTAATATAACAATCCGACTTGACTGAGGAACCATTCTTTACAATACTTCGCTTCCAATCTTGCGGAGAGGTGGCCGAGTTGGCTTAAGGCGTACGCCTGCTAAGCGTATGAGGCGTTTATAGCGTCTCCGAGGGTTCAAATCCCTCCCTCTCCGCCATATATTCGGGGTCGGACTTAGAACCCAACGTTTGTGAAAAACGAAAACAATTAATAAAAAGCCCAAAGTGTTCTTCCCATTGCATTCCGTAGATGTTGGATCTATGCGATTAGTGAACCGGTCTCTTATCCTCTCTGTCTTGATAATGCAATATTGCAGTTCTACAACTTCTTCAGTATTTAATTATGGTTACACAAATACTCTAGCAAAGGAATGAACATCAAAAGGATTGCTCTCAATTGGCTGGCATTCGAATCGAAATACACAGGTGCGGCACGCAGGGCATTTGAACTTCACAGGCGATTATCTTCTGATTTAAAGATTTCTGCATATGTCACAGGCGGGTTTCCCGATGATTGGCGGGAGTCTCTTCCGGAAATCGAATTCATAGAGATAGTAGGCGAAAGAAATTTTCTGTCCCGAATAAATGAAGGACAGTCCCAGTGGTGGAAACATCAACTCGAAAGAGCAGATTGCGGCCTTTGGGTGACTGATACCCTTCCTGTTATCAGATTTGGAGACATTAAGACATGTATTACTGTTCATGATTTGCGCTTCCTAGAAGATCGTTCTTACATGAGTCTGAAACGATACATACTGATGAAAGCCACTATGAAAAACTCATTAAAAAGAGCAGATGCTGTTATAGCTGTATCGAAGTATGGTGGGGAAGGTATTTTAGAGAATTATCCGGCCACTTCCGGCAAGATACACATCATTGCCAACGCTGTAGAATCCAATATGGGATCTGCGAAGAGTACTGAAGAGACACTCCCTGCAATATCAAAGCCGTATATCCTTTCCGTTGGCCATTTAGAAAAGAGAAAAAACCAGGATTCGCTGATTCGAGCGTTTTCGATCATATCGGGCGATTGGGACGGGGTACTGGTGCTTGCCGGAAAAGACATTGGATACGGCAGGGAACTGGAAGCAATAGCCGAAAAATTGGGACTGAGTAACAGAATATTGTTTACAGGGGTTCTTTCTCAACCAGAACTTCTCTCTTTTTATGAGAACTGTGAACTGGTCGTTTGTCCATCTCTGATGGAAGGTTTTGGGATGACTGTACTTGAGGGCATGGCAATGGAAAAACCTGTCATAGCATCTGATATTCCCGCCCATGCTGAAGTCGCAGGAGATGCATCTCTCCTTGTGCATGCTGCTGACAATATGGTGAATGGACTGGCAAAAACAATAGTGATGGTTCTGAAGAACAGTGATATTCAAAATTTTCTCATTAGAAAAGGCAAAGAAAGAATTCAGTTGTACACATGGGAGAAGTCAGCGTCATTACTTGAAAGTCTCTATAGAAGTCTTCTTTGTGATTGAAACTTTTGAATATTGTCACACAGAATAGAAAGTTGGCGGAGTTTGTTCCACTAACTTGAAAACTGTGCCATGATGCTTTCGGGATAAGGCACCATGGCATTCGTGTTCCCGTTTAAAGCAGAATAGTTTTCCCTGTCGGATTCGGCAGTTTCACAACAAGCACGCGCAGAACAGAATCACTTTCATTATACCAGCAGTGGGGGATTTCCTTCGGACTGTCAATCACTGTGTCTTGAGTGACGGTCTCCGTTTCATCGCCGACTTCGACGATTCCGGTACCTTCGAGTACATAAAAGAACACATCCACCGGAGTTATGTGCCTGATGAGTTTCTCTCCGGGCTGAAGTGTGATAACACTTGAAAGTGCAAATTCACTTTCATATACGCGTCTTACGTCTATGCCATGCGGATTCTTGGCATTTGGCTGCTCTGACATTCTTCTCGTATTCATAACACCACCTTGTCGTTTTATTATACAGATACAACTATCACAAACGTTGGGTTCTAAGTCCGACCCCGAAGACTAGCCGAAGTAACGGTCGAGAAGCCCCTTGAAAGCCTTGCCGTGGCGGGCTTCGTCTTTGCACATCTCGTGAACGGTGTCGTGGATGGCATCGTAACCCAGTTTCTTGGCTTTCGTGGCGATATCCTTCTTACCTCTGCAGGCACCGAATTCAGCTTCCACCCGTACGCGAAGATTTTCTTTCGTGTCAGCAACAACGACCTCACCGAGAAGTTCTGCAAATTTAGCAGCGTGTTCCGCTTCCTCGAAAGCTATCCTCTTATAGGCTTCTGCAACTTCAGGATATCCTTCTCTGTCAGCCTGACGGCTCATTGCGAGATACATTCCGACTTCAGTGCATTCACCCTTAAAATTAGCCTGTAGTCCTGCGATTATCTCCTCATCGACACCTTTAGCAACACCGATGACATGTTCATCTGCCCAGACCCTGTCAGTTTCACTCTGAAGGACGAATTTCTCCTTCGGTGCTCCGCATTGAGGACACTTCTCAGGGGGTTCGTCTCCTTCATGTACATAACCGCATACAGTGCATACCCATTTTTTCATCGTTCTCTCCTTTTCTAGCGGGGGAGAGAAGAACTTCCCTCCCCCCGGACGGATTTATGTTAACCGAGTATTGCCTCAAGATCTTCTTCAGGTGTAGTCGTGGGTTTAATATCGAACATGTCGACGAGAATTCCAATTGCAGCAGGCGTGAGGAATGCAGGAAGTGTCGGCCCGAGCCTGATGTCCTTGATTCCGAGATAGAGAAGCGTCAACAGAATTGTGACTGCCTTCTGCTCGTACCAGCTCAGTATCATTGATAGCGGAAGGTCGTTGACGTCGCACTCAAAAGCACCCGCAAGTGCAACTGCAATCTGAATTGCAGAGAATGCATCATTGCACTGTCCGACATCGAGTAGACGGGGAATGCCCCCAATGTCACTAAACTCCATTTTGTTGAAACGGAACTTACCGCAGGCAAGAGTCAGGATGACACAATCATTCGGAATCTGCTCTGCAATTTCAGTGTAGTAATTTCTTCCCGGTTTTGCACCGTCGCATCCGCCGACAAGGAAGAAGTGCTTGATGTCACCATTCTTGACAGCATCGATAACTGCAGGAGCAACTGACATAACTGTATTTCGGGCGAAGCCGATTGTTATCTTCTGTTCGGGAGCGTCTTCTGTGAATCCTTCTGCCTTCAGAGCGGCTTCTATTACCGCTGAGTAATCATGGCCGTCTATATGGACTACCCCCGGATACTGCACGAGACCGGTTGTGAAAATTCTGTCATTATAGGAATCGAGAGGTTTCTGGATACAGTTAGTCGTCATGAGGATTGCACCCGGGAAGGCATCGAATTCCTTCTTCTGGTCCTGCCAGGCTCCACCGTAATTACCTGCAAGATGTGCATATTTCTTAAGTCCCGGATAAGCAAGGGTTGGCAGCATTTCACAGTGAGTGTAAATGTTGATACCTTTACCTTCAGTCTGCTTTAGTAGTTCTTCGAGGTCTTTCAGGTCATGCCCGGAAACAACGATTGCCTTGCCCTTGATAGGGGTGACAAGAACTTCGGTCGGTTCGGGATGTCCATAGGTAGTAGTATTTGCGGAATCAAGCAGTTCCATGACAGCGAGATTCTTTTCACCGACCTTGAGAGCCATTCCGAGAAGATCTTCGAGAGAATTTGTCCGTGTAAGGAAATCCATCGCTTCATGGAAAAAGGCGAATAAATCCTCATCCTCATAACCAAGTATCAAGGCATGGTCGAGATATGCCGCAGAGCCTTTCAAACCATAGGTAATAAGTTCTTCAAGTCCTGCGATGTCTTTTCCAAGACTATCCATTTTGGTCGAGATTGAGACTTTCTTAACTGCATCTCCAGTACAGTTCTCACAGGCGGGAAGTTCCCATACAGCAGGACCGTCGAGTTCATCCGGCGTGATTCCCTTATTGATGCATACACTAAGATAAGCGTCCTTTGTATTGTTACGGACTTCCACACCGGCCTTAACCATGTTCCAGATATCGGAAGAATCGAAATTCACATTTGTGACAGTTGTGAAAAGTGCTTCGACTACGAAACGGTCAGCCTTATTGTTTATAACGCCGAGTTGCCGTGCCCTGTGTGCCCACATCGATACACCTTTTGCCGTATAGATAAGCAAATCCTGCATCTCCGCGGTTTTGGGGTCTTTGCCGCACACACCGAACTTATCGCATCCGGTGCCTTTGGCGGTTTGTTCGCATTGGTAACAGTACATCTGTCTCCTTTCGTTTAGGTTATTTCACCTTCATTAGAACCGGTTAATTAAATTGGAACAACAGTGCTAATTATAAATATCTAAATACTGTTGTCAAGGGTCTAAGATGCAGAATACAAATCTATACCAAAGGTCTTGACAATGTGGTACTGATATACTAATATATCCATATTGAAAGGAATCTCATGACTTCACCGATAAATATACCACAATCAGTATACCTTGCAGTGCACGCTCTTGCAAAACTTGCTACTGCTGATGCTAACCCGATAGCGCTGCGCAATCTTCTTCTGAGACCGGGATCCGCTGACCATCTATCGAAGGTTCTTCAAAAACTCGTTCATACAGGTATGCTGAAATCCAAACTCGGGAGGGGCGGGGGATTTTCACTTGCAGTGAATCCGTCTGACATACGACTGATGGATATATGGATAGCACTCGAAGGTACGTTCGAGTCAGCAGTATGTCCATATACCGATACTGTATGCGACCTTCCTGATTGCCTTCTGGGTTCTATAGAAGAAGAAACATCGGAAATAATAAGAAACTATCTGTCCGAAAAAACTGTAGCGGAGTTGGGAAACATCCTGATAAGGAGAAGATGCAATGAGTAAACTAATGAGAAGAATCATCGTCATCGATGAAGACAAGTGCGACGGCTGCGGTATATGTGCCGAAGCCTGTCACGAAGGAGCAATCCAGATTATCGACGGCAAGGCAAAACTCGTCAAGGAATCCTACTGTGACGGCTTGGGAGATTGCATCGGACCCTGCCCGCAGGGTGCCATAACAATGGAAGAACGGGAAGCAGAAGCATATGACGAAGAAGCCGTGGCAGCCCATATAGAAGAAGAAAAGAAACAGGAACCGCTTGTATGCGGCTGTCCGGGAACAGCACTCAGGTCGATAGAGCGCGATACTCCCTGCTGTGAACCGGAGGAGAATGATGCCCCGGCATCAACATCAGAACTTGCATCCTGGCCTGTGCAGATTACACTCGTACCTCCTTCGGCTCCGTTCCTCATGGGAGCAGACCTGCTTATTGCTGCCGATTGCGTACCATTTGCATTTGCAGATTTCCACAAAAAATTCGTGAAGGGGAGAATCCCCCTTGTTGGCTGCCCGAAACTGGATGATGCTCAATACTACAAAGATAAATTCACGGAGATGTTCAGGGTGAATGACTTTAAATCGGTAACCGTTGTCTATATGGAGGTTCCCTGCTGTGGCGGACTGCCGCGAATCGTTCAGATGGCAATGCAGGAAGCCGGCAAGAGTTTCCTCCTGAAACTAGTCCTCCTCGGTATCCGTGGCGACATCCTGCAGGAAAGTTGATAAAAGTATCCAGGATACTTAATCTACCGGTAGGTAAGTCGTGTCATTTCAGGTTAGAGAGTTTTCAATCCTATATGTTCAGCCATTATATCAAAATCTGAATCACAGTGGAGAAGCAGGTGTTCATTTTCGGAACAGTAAGTGCCTATTAGAACATCGATTGTCTTTCGGACAGTGATTCCTTTGGACCTGAGCAGCCGATAGTTGCTTGCTGACTTTTCTGCAATGTCAAAGCCAACCATATTCAACTTTGGCAGGCCCAAAAGAAGTGACGAAACCTGCTTTCGATTACGGGTAGACCGGATTCCCTGCATGATTTCACAATATATGAGATCCCCGATTCCTACAAGATGGCGTTCGAGAGAGAGATCAACCTTGTTTACTGTGTCGGAAATACCATCATTGAAATACTCAATCCAGGCTGAAGTATCAATAATGACCATTTCAGTCCCTTCTCATTTCCTCAAGGTCACCTTCCCAGTCGATTTTACCCTTTGATTTGCGAAGTTTTCTCTGATTGCAGATTTGCACAAGAAGCCGCAATGCCATATCAACAGTATCTTTTTTAGTAGTGCATCCGCTTGAACGAAGAGCCTGATTCATAAGATTGTCATCTATAACAATATTGGTTCGCATTATACAACTCCGTCGTGTGTATAGACTATACACATTAATGTAAACAAAGTCAATAGATAAGTGTACAGGACACTTAATTTCAGAGTTTAGAACTCATTTCCCAACATGACAACAGTTCGAAATCCCTCCACTACAGAGTGCCAATTCAAGAACTGCTTTCTGGTCAATCCGGGAACGAGGTTCGAACAGGACTAAGAAGACTTCACAGATAGCATTACTTCATTGACTGGACTTACCGTAATGCGTATCATTACTTAGTTGTTCCGGGAGTGAACGAACCTGTTGCAGAGCCACACAAGTGACACTTTGGGTCAAATCATGCGGACCATCTAGGGAGTTTCAGATGCGTATTCCTTTGATTACACTGGCTTTACTGCTCAACCTTTCCGTTGTAGCCGACGAAGTCTACACTTACGACTTCCAGTCGCTGCCGGAAGGATGGACGGCCGATCCGGAGTGGAGCTTTGGCTCCACCGGGGCTGAAGCGACGGTGAGTGCATGGGGAGGACCACCTTCAAGTAACTCGGCGTATCTCGAGTCCGACATGCAACCAATCGTCCTGCCTCCGGGAACGGACTCAGTCCGAGTTCAGGTCGAGCAGGACCATTCCCTCTCCGGTTACTTCACCACTGGCGAGGCGTACGCCTCGGTGATGGCCACCGCCTACAAGAACGGAGATTATTACATCGTCTTCTCAGCCTCCGAGAGCTGGGGTTTCCCGGACCACCCGTCGGACGGCTTCTCATCAATCACCTTTCCAGCCAGCGAGGGTGATCTTCTGACCTTCCGGTTCATGACCTCGGCCTCTGCCTTCGGTGGGTCAGCGACCGCCATGTTTCACGTTTACTCACTTTCGGTGACCGCATACGGGCCGACCTCACTCTCACATTCCACCTGGGCAACCATCAAGGCCGCTTATCCCTAGTAATTCCACCTGTGGATGGTGGAGGACAGCAACACCCGATCTCAGAATTTGGAATTCACTCCCTGTATTGATTGCAGCTTGAAGTGCGTCATCGACCCATCACAAAGTGAATGCACTCATCATAGAGGGTTTGCATGTATTGAAATCCTGAGAAGATTCTTCTACTCAGGGATTTCCAGCATGTATACTTTCTGGTAACCACGGGCAGGATTCCCTGAATACGCAAGCACTCCTCCGGACTGGATAATAACGTTCCAATATTTGCCCTCTGAGGGATCAACAGGAAACGTAACAATCCTTAATAGTTCTCCTGAGTTATCATATACATCGAAAGTCGGAATCTGCTCGATGCCCCGCCGTACCCAGATGTTGCCATCATTGTCTATCCCAAGACCGCTTATCATCGGATAGAAGGGATCCGGTGAGCAGCTCTGGTCACCCGCCCCGAGGCTGGCTAACCTGGCCTTCATGAATTCCGTTTCCTCTTCCAGCTCTTCGGGTGTCATTTCAACGGATTCGATATCGCTTCGTACAAGTTCGAATACCTGCTCTCCATTGGAACTGTAACCCTGAACTCTATATTCGGTGCTTGATCTTGAAGCGAAGTATACAGTTTCGTAGTCAGCCACTGCAACGCTGTATGCGTCGAATACGTTTTCGAACAGCGGAGCTGCGTTGGTGGGGGTAAACTCGAAACTCTGCTCCGCAAGAACAACATCAGGCTCATTGTCCCCCGGCAGATAAATGCCCAGAGTTACGTCCGCCATGAGTCTGTCATCCTCCGGCATCATCTGAAAATGAACAGCGAACGCATCTCCTTTTTCGGAAGATACTTCTAGGCACTGTCAATAAGGGATTGCCGGACACAATAGTCATCTTTCTTAGTAAGTTTCAAGAGAATATTGACAATTTTCGTTTTTTCATTGCATCCGGATGCATACTCAACAAACAGACCCCGAGCTGTATATTGATATTCAAACGCAATATTGCCGTTTGAATCGTCACTTCGCCCCAGGATACTTAACTTAACGGTTGGTAAGTGGCAGATTAATTCAGCAGGATGATTCTGCGAATTACAGTGTTTCCACCCGAGTATAGTTTGGCGAAGTAGATTCCGGGAGGATTTTCTCCTGTGTTCCAGCGGAGAGTCTCTTCCGGTTGCCAGTCTTCAACGTCCACTGTTTCTACAACCCGTCCGGTAATATCCATTATCTGAATATCCACTGCATTATTCGATGTTGTACCGCTATACATAAAGGAAATAACACCAAACCCCGGATTAGGATAAGCCGTCAGGATAAGATTCCCGGAAGAAGAAGTTCCGCCGAATTCTTCAATTCCCAGTTCCCCACCGAGAACAAGAACATGCCATGTGCAGGATACAGCGCTGCAGGTTGTAAGTTCTGTCTGAAACGGTTCGGGGTAGTTTACTGTCAGGCTGTCTCCGCTTCCGATGCCGCCCATGTAGTTCCAGCCCCAGGTGTATACATTTCCACCGGTATCGAGAGCAATGCCAAGATGACTTCCTGCATCGATTGCGACTATGTCCGTAAGGTTGTGAACCTGAACCGGTTCCCACCTGTCCGTGTATGTACCGTCTCCGAGTTCCCCCGCAAGGTTTTTACCCCAAGCCCAGACTATTCCATTGGCATCAAGAGCGTATGAAATATCAAATCCTGCTGAAATTGAAACTACATTCGTAAGGGTGGGAACTTGAACAGGTTCCAGCCGCGGGGACGTATCTCCGAGTCCGAGCTCTCCGTAATCATTGGAGCCCCAAGCCCAGACTGTCGAGTCGGCAAGAAGTGCCATAGAATGGTCGAATCCGGATGACACTGCAACCGCATCGGTGATAAGATGCGTCTGTACCGGTTCGTTGTCCGTATTGATTGTACCGTCGCCGTACTGGCCGTCACCATTGTTACCCCACGCCCAGACGGTTCCGTCTGATTTGAGGGCAAGGGATGTACAGTAGAAGGAAGAAATTGCTGTGATATCGGAAATCAAATGAGTTTGAACCGGTTCCCATCGGTTAAGGGGAGTTCCGTCACCCAATTGGTACATGGCGTTTCGTCCCCATGCCCAGACTGTTCCATCGTCCCTTAAAGCAAGGGAATGATATGAGCCGGCGGCAATTGCCATCACCCCATAGATGTCGTGTGTCTGAACAGGGATCAGTTTTTGTGTATTCGTGCTGTCTCCGAGCTGCCCCGAAGAATTCAATCCCCATGCCCAGACGGTACCATCGCCCTGCAGAGCGAGAGAGTGGAATTCTCCGGCAGTCACATCATTAATATCATAGAAGTTCCATATGAGTTCGGGAGACCAGTTGGTTGCAGTTGTGCTGTCTCCGAGTTGACCAAAATCATTGCGTCCCCATGACCATCCGAAATCAGTACCGGCTGACGAAACTCCAGTTATCAGACAAGCGATGGCAAAAACAAGTAACAATCTGTACTTCATGGGCATCCTCCTTATCATTATTGTTGTCGAGCTTAACTCGGTCGGGAACGGGAAACATGATTTATGTGCGTCACCTTAAGCAAATTGAGCCCGGTGGATCTATATCAACAGTACTTTCTCTGCGGCACGGAACTTCCCGGCTCTCATACCGCATATATAAACTCCCGCAGCCAAGTCATCAATCACAAGAGAGTAAATCCCTGCACTGAAGGTCTCATCTGCACAGGTAAAGACAGTTCTTCCGGATAAGTCATAGATGGAAATTTCGACATGGCTTTCAACCGGAATACAGAATGAGAGAGAAAAGGTTCCTATTGCCGGATTCGGAAAGACAGGGTCGAGAGAATACCCCGGTACTGCAGTATTGACATTATGGACATCCGTGTACGGAAACCACTCGACTTTCAGCATATTAAGAACAGGGGATGAATAGGGAACAGATGTCTGCAGATTCACTCGGTACTGAAAAAAGCGAACGAATGGATCGAGATAATCAGAGAGAGCCGTACCCGATACATCTATCGAATCCGACCAGTCGCCCAAGCTCGCATGGTCATCCGAAGCCCGCACCTGAACTGTTATGCCGGTTGAATCAGGTAGAAAGGAGTTCCAGGTGATACTCCCCCAGTCGGTCTGATTCATGCCTATGTTCAGAATAGTCGATTCAAGGTATCCGGACGTGGGGTGTCCGTAAACTTCCCACCATGCTATCTCGTCTTCAAGAAAGGAAGTGCAGATCACATCAAGACAGCCGCTCGAATTCAGATCTGTAGCGGCAACAGAATAGGCATTGTCGAAATAGTCTATATAGTGTTCATCCCACGACATTCCGGTTCCGTCTTCATTTTCCCACCATGCGACTTCATCGCCGGAAACTGCTGCGCCGATGATATCCAGGTCCCCGTCACCTTCTATGTCTGCTGCGCAGACCGAATACACTCCATCGAAACCCCAGTCGACAGAATGTTCCTGCCAGTTTGTCCCCGTGCCGTCAGTGTTTTCCCACCAGATTATATCGCTGTCATCATTGGATGCTCCCAGCACATCCATATACCCGTTACCGTTGATATCGCAGGGGAAAGCACTTATGGCATCTGTGAGAGAATCCGTAATCATGTGTTCAGTCCAGACTGTTCCAATGCCGTCATCGTTTTCCCACCAGTGTATTGCATCTGCATATCTTCCGGCGGCGATCACATCAAAATCTCCATCTCCGTCAATATCAGCTGATCGCACGGAATTAACCCCGTTGAACATGGATTCGACATTTGTTTCCGTCCAGGAAGTTCCCGAACCGTCATTGTTCTTCCACCATGTAATGTCGTTGAGCATTGCTGCTGCACCGACTATATCCATATATCCGTCCCCATCGATATCAGCAGTACAGGCACTATGTGCACCATCGAAACTCTGCATATTCACCAAGTGTTCATCCCATGATGTTCCGGTCCCATCTTCATTTTCGAACCAGCATATTTCATCAGAAGAATAAGCAGAACCGACGACATCCATATCACCGTCTCCATCTATATCGGCAGGGTCAGCAGTCTTTGCCCCGCTGAAGTTGATTTCTACTTCGTGTTCAGTCCAAACCGTACCAGTACCGTCCATATTCTCGAACCAGAGAATATCGCCTGATTGATTGTATGCACAGATTATGTCGAAATCACCGTCTCCGTCGATATCCGCAGTGCTTACATAATAAGGATTCGACTGCCCTATTGTAAATATCTCAGGCGACTCGATAACTTCGGCAGTAAGGAGAATACTTCCTTGAACGGCAGTATATTCAATGGCATCTGATATGTTGAAAGTATAGAACCAGTGATTGGCGGGACCGGGAACACCGCTGCCGCCTGACCAGTCAGTTTGTGTTTCATTGAAAGCAGTTGAGGTCTGATAAGAAAGAAGCAGAACAAGAAATGATATTAAGTATTTCAAAGCAACTCCTTATGCAATTACAAACAATTTCATTACATAATAATATATTCCAAAACAGATAGAAATTGTCAACATTTAGTTAACCTTGATATAAAGAGAGAATTGACATATCTTAAAAATATATGAAAAGGGGAGATCATGAAGAAATTAGTTTTACTGCGGCACGGGGAAAGTTTGTGGAATAAGGATAACCGATTTACCGGCTGGACTGATGTGGGGCTTTCCGAGAAGGGGCTTTCTGAAGCATACGAAGCAGGAGTGCTTTTGCGGGAAGAGGGATACACATTCGATATAGCCTATACATCGGTTCTCAAGAGAGCGATACATACATTGTGGCCCGTGCTTACCGAACTGGACCTGGCATGGATACCTGTCCGCCGTTCATGGCGTTTGAATGAAAAACATTATGGGGTGCTTCAGGGTTTGAATAAAGCAGAAACAGCGGAGAAAGAAGGAGCGGAGCAGGTGCTCCTTTGGCGAAGGGACTACAACACGCGACCACCTGCACTTGAGAAAGCAGACCCGCGATACCCTGGCAATGATCCGAAATACGCCGGTTTAAAGCCCGATGAGATTCCTGCGACTGAGTGTCTTAGGGATACGGTCAGCAGGTTTCTCCCATATTGGGAAGAATCAATTGCACCGGCTGTTCTATCCAGCAAAAAAGTTTTAATTTGTGCCCACGGAAACAGCCTTCGTGCATTGGTGAAACACCTCGACAATATCTCCGATGAAGAGATTACAGGTTTGAACATCCCGACGGGTATTCCATTGGTCTATGAACTCGATGATACTCTTAAACCCATTCGGCACTATTATCTCGGTGACCCCGAAGCAGCTAGAAAGGCGGCACAGGCAGTCGCGGATCAGGCACAAAAGGGAAAAGTTCCTCTTTAATACTTCAAAGGTACTGTCCTGTTCCGTGCGGATACAGGAAGCATCACATAATATATCTGCCGCAGAAAAGCCATGAATGCCAAAAGTGCCAGGCACTTTTTGAACCGTTGACATGTACATACATTAAATGTACATTAGGGTCATGAAATATGAATGGGATCCTGATGAGAATGAATGGCTCAAAAGAGAAAGAAACATCTCTTTCGAACAGACAATATTTCATCTGTCTCAGGGAAATGTCTGGAAAATTGCAGACCATCCCAATCAGGAGGATTATCATGGGCAGCGAATATACTTTGTAGTGGTAGATGGCTATGTCTATATGGTTCCGCATATTATACAAGATGAGTATATCTTCCTGAAAACAGTTATTCCGGCAGAGCAGCAACAGCATTTTTAAGAAAGAACAGGGTGAACAATGATTAAATACAGCAAAGAAGAGCAGTATCTGCACGATGCACTTGAAAACGGCATGATGGAGCTGTCTGCCCCGTCAGAAACGGAAATACATGAGATAAGAGAAGCAGCCCGAAGTACCTTCAAGAAAGACAAGCGAATTACAATCAGGCTCTATGACCATGACTACATAGGAATACAGAAAAAAGCAATGGAAATGGGGATTCCCTACCAGACTCTTATATCAGGGATTATCCATCGCTATGTCGAAGGAGAACTGGTCTCAAAATCCGGCTAACATCAGCATATGATACGGAGTCGAAATATTCTTTACTTACCCTGCACACTCAGAAAATAAGCCGCAAACATAATACTGCCGTCTGCTGCCATATGGCTGATAATCGACAGAATGAGCCCTCCGTAGCTTTGCCGTAACTGCCGCCACAGCCATCCGGTAAGGACCAGAATACAGAAGGAAAGAACAATGAATCCCGGCTCAAGGAACCAGACCAGTACGAGAATGTGATATCCGGCAAATAGAAAGTCGGTCATTATCAGTTTGCGGCTGCTGCTTCCGAGTCTGCCCCGCCAGAAGATCTCCTCGAAAAACGGATTTACAAAAGTGTGATAAAGGATGAAAGCAAGCCATGGCCAGCCGGCTAGTCCAAAGCGGGATAAAACTGGATTCATCGAGCCCGCGCTTATCCCTGCGATTGGAGCCAGCAGATAGAGAACAACCCCGCCGGACAGCCCGAAAACAATGACAGCAAGAGCAGGACCCCATCGCAGTCCGGCAAATATTCCAGACAGGAACGGGCGGCTTTTCGGGTGCAGCATGACGCAGAGAATTAAACCATGATATATGGCAAAAGCCAGCCATGCGCTGTTGAAAATATAAAGACCGACAACCATGGACAGATAGGCAGTCGACGCAAGATACAGAGTTTTGATAAGGCGCTCCCTCAACACATTGGAGACTTGGATATGTATCTCAATATACTACTATTGTGTAGAATCCTGCATGTAGCACATGCCATATCCAGACCGGATCAGCAGAAAGAAGAAAACAATATCTGTTACTATTTTGGCACAGACAGGTGTTAAAAAATTGACACTTCGTGAACAGCGTTAGTATTATAGGTGATTTATTATCTATTTATACTGTATTCATGCTGGCAGGTGTTATGCTTCCTTTAAGTTGAAGGGAGGTGAATCATGAAAAAGTTTATAGTAATGCTTCTCCTGCTTGTATTTGTACTGGGAACTGCAGTAGCAGAAGTTCTCTTCTATGATGACTTCAGCGATGGGAATGCTGATGACTGGTTTGAAGATCCTACAGGTGCGGTTTACGAAGTAGTCGGTCAACAGTATTGCCAGACTCTCGGGCATAAAATAGAAGACGGCATGTGGGCTGCTTCTTTCAATGCTGATCTTGGTAGTTATATGAGTACACCTGACTACAGCATACTTGTAGAAGTCACAATCTATGACGGAGCTTCATGGGTGGCAGTAAGATTCTCATATGACGATTGGACAGGATATGGACTCCGGGTCAAGCCGGCTTCCAATGAAATCAGCATTTGCCGGTTCGATTATCCGCATTCTCCGTCTGAAACACTGGGAAGTGAATACATGGGTCTGTCCTACGGAAACCCCTATTGGATCCGCATGGAAGTTGACGGCAGTGAGATTATGACAAAAGTCTGGACGGGTACTGTCTATGATGAACCGGAAGAATGGCTCATAAGTGCAACAGACACCAACTATGATAACTCCGGGAGAATAGCTCTTGGCAGTAGTGCAGGGGATTTCGGCACTTTTCATACAGAATACAACATAGTAGAAGTTACCGACACCGGATCAACTGCTCTCGAACGCTCTACATGGGGCGAAATCAAGACATCCGGCACAGGTATATGACATGGGAAGCAACAGTCGCCCTCTCAGTCTCTAAAGAGATATGAGAGGGCAACTTCAATTATCAGGGAAGGGTGCTCCGGAAGGTGTGATGACTGCTGTGTCCCGCACCTATTTACGAAGTGCATGTTTGATTACAGGTTCGAGCCATGATTGATGTCTCTGATAATGAATCTAATATCAGGGTGTTTCAACTGAAATACACGGAATATTTCATCTGCAAAGGCCTATCTAAGGTTGTTATGCCGTTGAAATCTAGAATAACCTCTCGAAAAGCGCTTAATCCGGTGAGAATTCTCTTGGCAAGTGACCTGCTGTGAAGTGACTCTGAACATAAGACAAGAAGAATCTCAGACCTCTCAAAACTATAATCATATTCTTCCGGAGAAAATGAGTGAAAGATTTCTGTAAGGTCGGTCCTGCTTCTCCTGGAAATTGTGAACTTCACAAATGTACCTTTTGTCCTTTTTCTTACTAAGTAATACGCTCTCTGATTCATTGTCGAATTCAATCCCCACAGCATTAGCTGATAGATGAAAGACATCCCACATTTGGATGTAAAGAAAAGACCCTTTCCGGAATGCAGCTCCGGCATAGTAGTTATCCAGTGATACAGGGAATCAGAGAGTGCCGGCTGCTGAAAGTCAGCACCGCCTATGTACTTGGAGTCGAATTGAGTCTGGATTCTTTCACCGAGGGTATCGTGCAGGAACATATTCTCACACGAGTCCATATGTGCCCAGTCGAATCCCACTCCGTTTTCCCATCCATCCTGTATGGAACGGTACAGGAGCAGAATGGGGAAGTTAAAAGCCTCTCTGAGCGAATCGCTCAAATCCACACTTGTGACAGCGTCGTATGCAGATTGGCGAATTCCAGATGTTCTTCGGTTGTGGCTGCATTGATCTTGATGCCTGTTGCAACGGTTACAACATCACTTCCTCCTGCAGCAAGAAAAATCAAAGTGAACACAGAACACAAGAAGTTCATACAGTAATTATTTTTCATATTTTTCTCCTTGTCTTAAGTATTTCCTAGAGTAAGTTGTTAACAGGATATGAGTGTAGCGTAACAGGATGGAACAGTTTTGGCAAAATCCACGGTCCCTTTGTTTCTTTTAATGATAAAAACAGAATCTTCGTTTTTGGATGTCAATATACAACAATCCTATTTCAACCTTTGGGGTTCATGTCCAAAGCAGAAAAACGACCTTCAGCACATTACGGTCTTTCTCTGATAAAATCGAGTTCTTTCTATTTAAGTCCGCAGCTGGCGAGGTGAATTCTAATAAGATGGTCGAGTCCGGACGCAAAATCACTGATGCTGACCGAAGCAATCCGTGTGCCCAATAGAGATATGTGCTTGCGCCGCCTTGCCCATTCTTCGAGGAGCTTGTCTTCTATATGGGCATCGATGATACGGCGCTGGATGTCTTCTTTATCCGGGTCGATTAAATAGTCCGTATTCAGGACACGGTCTGCAATAGCCATTGCAAATACAACGCTTGTGAAATCCGACTCTTCCAGTTCGCGCTGCCAAGTGCTGACAGCATTACCGATGCGTCCCATTACCTGTGCGTTCCAGAAGACTTCACGAATGTAGCCGAATTCACTTGCATCGAACTTCGGGGAAGCCATCAAATCCACAGTTCCATGGACCATCATGTGCATGTTATGCGGCTGGTAGAGGTTATGTTCAGTAAGGTTTAGGCGGTGCGGGTCTGTGTTCATGAGTACTGCGTACCGCATGCGGTTGATAACCTGCCTGTAATCGAACTCGATTATTTCAGCAAATTCATTGTAGCGGGGGAGTTTCTGTAGACGGCTATCTATCTCCCGCCACACATCTGCCGTGAAGTTGAAGTAATCGAGAGAAGAACCTGTTAGAGTGGGAGTATCGATGGTTTCCTCCTTAAAGGGAAGCAGAAGCAGTTGGTCGAGAAGTTCAATACTTCCTTTTTCGTCTGCGATATCATCCAACAGTACTGTATACATGCCGCCGAGGTGCTTAATTATCAGGACAGGCTCACGTAATTTCTCCGGCACTGAGTTAAGAGTTGTCAGGATAAGTGCTTCATATATCCATCTCCAGAGAAACGAATTACGGTCACCGTGAGATGCGTAGTCTGTCACAAAGGAATTCAGTTCATCAGGAAGCGAAATGTGCTGAATATCAGCTATCGCAGAAGCTGAATCCAGTTTATTCTGCAGGGTGTGGAGACGCGACAGAACAGATTCACGCTCCAGGGCAGTTTTTACCATGTCGCCGATATACTTACGCCCATGGAAGGTGACTTCGGTGAACTTGGCACCGAATCCGGGAGGGGGATAACCTTCGTCTGCGTTTTCATTCCTCCAGATGACATACACTTCTCCCTGAAGCATTTCCCGCCCGGTTAGAGACTGCAGTTTAACAGTGCACATTGTTCCGAGAGGAGGAGGAGTATTTGCCAAAACGAAGATTCCGCCTTCAGAGAGGTTGAGAGATACTGTACTGATTACGGGATGCCCCGGCACAAGGAGTTGAGTAGGCATGGATATATCGACGCGGTCGTTAAAGCGGCGTCCTAATTCATAGTTTGAAGGGTCTTTATACTTTTTTCCAGATTGATTTTCGGATTTATTGATAACTGCTTCTACTTCCTTGCGCGGGAGAGTCCGCAATTAATTGTTTTCGTCACCATTGGAATTTCTCATTTCTCTTAGTTTGCGTCTGATGAGCCGGGTCTCTTCGGTAGATGCCAGGACGAGAAATTTATGCATCTCATGAAGCCACTCCATCTTTTTTAGGGGGGATATTTTCATGAATCTACGCAGTCGCTCTTCATGAGTTTCCCATTCAAAAATCATACGTCTTCTTCTACCACCTTCTCAAAGTAATCCATGCACCTGCGTACATATTTGCGCTTTTCATCATATCTTCCGGGGAAGAAGCTTCGCTTGAAGCCGTAGACGATGATGCTTTTCAGTTCATACAGAGACAGATCAAAAGAGCTTACTGCCTTATAGAGTTCATCGGTTACTGTTGTATTCGAGATAGTCCGGTTATCCGTGCAGATGGCGACTGAGAGTTTTCGGTCCATCATTTCCCTGAACGGATGGCTTTCGAGTTTACGGTACTTAGGATGCGTCTGCTGATTGGATGTAAGGCAGACTTCGATTGTTATACGGCGGTCGGCTATATACTGGACAAGAGTTTCCACATATAGTTTCTTATTTTTGATTTCTTCTGAGGTTTTCGCTTCGGGACTGAGAAGAGTGAGTCCGTGACCTATTCTGTCGGCATAAAGTTCGGTAATTGCCTGATTGATGCTTTCGGGGCCAAATGCTTCTCCTGCATGAACTGTCTTCTTCAGGAAATCCCGTTGAGCTCTTCTGAAAGCGACTTTGTGATCGATCGCAGGCCATCCTGATTCCGCTCCGGCAAGATCTATGCCTACAACAGGCAGTCCTTCTTCGAATCTTGCCTTTTGAACTGCTGATTCGAGTTCAATGGATGCCAGTCCAATAAGCCTTTTGGTGTCACTGTATTTATGCATATCCGAGAACTTTTTATACCAGGTGGAAAATACAGGAAGGAAGTAACGCATGGCACATGCGATGATGGCATAATCGAATGGCGGTTCTGAACCATTTGTTACAGAATCACGCGAATTGAATATTCTCTTTGCTTTTGCCAGTCCCCTGTTCACGGCACGAAGGCATCCTATGATATCCATTTCATCCGTTGCATGAAGCTGGGGGGCAAAGCGAACTTCGATGTATCGGACCCCTTCTTTCTGATTGTCTTCTGCAACTTCGAAGGCGATTTTCTCAAGTTGTTCGGGAGTCTGCATGACTGCTGTTGTATAAGCAAAACCCTTGAGGTATTCATTAAGATCAGCATAGTTATCCTTGAAAACAGTTTCCCGCAAACCCGATTCTGTATATGCAGGGAGTTCGACTCCGCTGTCCTTCGCCAGTTCGATTAGAGTAGATAAACGCAACGAGCCGTCGAGATGTAGATGAAGATCATTCTTTGGCAGTTTTTCAATCAGTTCCCTTGTAATTTTCGTCATGTGCTTAAGACATTTCCTTTCTAGACTAGAAAAGTTCTCCAAATTCCATCTGTATTCCGAGTCCTTCGTCCGAATATGCAACATCAGCACGCAGTACACTTCCGCCCGGGATACCAAGTCGAAGACCTATTCCCGCATCATAATGAAGGCGGCCCCATCTCAATTCACTGAACTCATTGGCTACCTGTCCCGCATCACCGAATGCGGCAAATCCAAATTTGAAAGCACCATCTCCTTCGCCGAGAGAATACACCCATTGACGCAGTTCCAGATTGAGAACTACACTTATATCACCGTAGAAACGATCGTCTGTAAAGCCGCGCAAACCTTGAGTTCCGCCCAGTTTGCTCAAAAACGGGAACGGAGTTTTTTCGCTGTTGAAGTGATTGTTCAGGGTTATGCAGAACGCAGGAGTAGTGGTCTCTGTAATCGGGTGAATGACAGCGATACGGCTTCGCAGGTTGGACCATTCTATTCCATCCCCATACTGCCGTATGTAGTAAACGTCCGCATATCCCCCCATTGATACAGGGAAAGCATATTCAGCTTTGATGACCGGTCCTGTACTCCAGAGAGATCCATACATATCCGTTGGAGAACTGTCCCATACAGAATTTTCTTCCCTGTCATATACTGAAGAGTGGTTTACCTTAACTCCGGCTGAAACAGTGAAGTTGTCGAAAGATGGAAACTCATAAGATACTTCTGCTGTCTGCAGTTCCTGGTGATAGTTGGTGCATGTATCCGGATTTCCATCATTGCCGGAACCATAGAAGTTCCTGTTCCTGCTGACCCTGTAGTCGAGTGTAAGCCGCCAGAGTCCGCCTCCATCCGGAAAAAGAAATTGGGGGGAAGCGCGCAGCGCACCCTTTGTGCAGTAATAAGCCATGCAGTTGAATCCAAAGGGATTGTAGGGCTCGCTCATGTTATGCGTAAGGTTTCCACCAAACAAGAATCCTGATTCCGAACCGTAACTGAGCAGCGGAAATATTTCCCAGGCAGAGCCTGAAGAACAAACTAAAACCAGGATACCTGTGAAAAGTATAATCTTTCTCAAGAAAGTCATAATCTCCCCCATTAGTTGTTTGGATTGAAACAATATCTACTATCATACTTTAATTATACGCAAGATTGTATTCCATGAGAACACCGCTGCCGAAGAGAACCTGCGTTACCTTTCATAGAACCAGAAATATCATTATACTCTATTATTGTGCTAGTATTTATTCACCTTATAAAAAGCAGGGGTTTTGAAATCTCTAGTCATTGTAATCACCATTTCAGCACTGATGGCATCTTTGGCCATTGCAGGAAATGGCCGGAAACCCGTATGCCGGTTATGCGTCTGCCGTTCTCAGCGATGGCGACATCAAGGCAGAAGCAATGTACCTCGGCGGTACTCTCGGAATGTCATATAAAATTAATGACATGTTCTCGATTGCTGTTGCCGGGAGAGATGTCTCTGCCACTAAGGCCTATGAAGGGCAAGGATACTTTAACACAATGTACTACACTATGGAAGATACCGTTCTGACACCGCACCCGGGAACGGTTTCGCGTGTACTCGACTGTGAGAAGAAGGCAAGCGGATTCAACGGAATCATCGGGTTGGACATTGCTCTAATCGAAAATCTCAATATAGGTCTAAGGTATGAAACTGCGACTGAATTGGAATTCGAGACAACAGTGACGCAGAATGACTGGGCGATGTTCGGTCTCCCGGATTCTTCTTTTACTGATGGATATCTCCAGAGAAGAGACCTTCCTGCAGTATTCTCAGGAGGAATTTCATATGGACTTACTCCGGATATTACCGTAAGCGTCATGTATAACCACTTTTTCGTGGAAACGGCGGAAGATGAGAATGCAGGTATAGACAGCATGTATACAGACGGGTCTGATATTGCATTTGGAATAGACTATCTTGTCTCACCCGGAATTCTTATTAGTGTGGGTTATCTGAATTCTAACAATGGCGGATGCGATGTTGTCTATGAAGATACTGAAACAGTACCGGGTACTTACAGTGAATTCGAATATTCTCTCAACAGCAATGCTATTGGCGGCGGTGTGAAATACTCAGTCAACGAAACTCTGGCATTTACTCTTGCCGGCGGGCACAACTTCTATAAAGAAGGTCTGGGGACATTTCCTGACGCAACAGGCTCAGAAGGAATCTTCAATAAGTCAGCCACTTACTTCGGTCTCGGAGCCGAACTCAGTTTCTGATAGGCACCTTAACAGGGACTGCCGCAAGGCAGTCCCTGTCCTTTCCGGAAGGTATTCCCCAACCGGTTCCAAATTAGATATATTTTAATCTGTACAAAAACAGTGTTTAACCAGACAGATTGGCAGTTTTGAGTATACCCCTGATTATCATCCCCACCTACAACGAACACGACAATATCGAGAAACTTCTTCCTGTTCTGCTCGGTCTTCCTGTAAATCCGGATGTACTTGTTGTGGATGACAGCAGTCCTGACGGAACGGCAGAAGTTGTCCGCTCGATGGTATCGACGGGAAGGGTACATCTTCTCTCAAGGGATAAGAAGTCGGGTCTCGGCGGTGCTTATGTTGCGGGATTCAGGTGGACCCTTGAACCTGAACATACTGAGTATGATCCGATAGTTCAGATGGACGCGGATTTTTCACACAATCCAGAAAAAGTCGAAACACTTATCGAAGCATTAGAAGAGCATGACCTTGCTATCGGCTCGAGATACTGCAGCGGGGTCAATGTGGTCAACTGGCCGCTCAGCCGACTTCTTCTCTCATGGTTTGCCAACCGCTATACCCAGATAATAACAGGGCTTCCTATAAAAGACGCAACAGGCGGTTTCAAGGCTTTCAGGCGGAATGCGCTTGCAAAACTGGACCTCGATGACATCAGGTCGGATGGTTATTCCTTTCAGATAGAAGTGAGTTATCAATTATTCAAGAAGGGATGCAGCATCACAGAAGTTCCGATAATCTTCATCGACAGGCATGTGGGTACATCCAAAATGACAAAAAGCATAGTGTGGGAAGCTGTCTGGATGGTCTGGCGACTGCGTTTTCCATGGCTTTCATGAGAGAGAATCCTCTTTGATATCCGCACTTGTATCCCTATTGATTACTGTATCCATAACTCCCCAATGGCAGTTTCAGACTTCTCAGAAATATATCACATCGATTTTTTCGGCTGAAGACGGCACAATGTGGTGTTCGACTGCGGGCGGGGTGCTTCAATACAAATCTGAAACCGGTTGGGGAAGTGCCCTGATATATCCCGACGACATCCCCTATTACAGAATCAATGACATATCTGTGAGTGGTGGGAGTATCTGGCTTGCAACAGATGGAGAAGGGCTTGCTCTAAGGCAGAATGGTGACTGGACAAGATTCACAACTTTCGACGGTGTTCCCGGTTCAGGCGTAATTCATGCAGTTCATGCAGCATCGGGATATGTTTTTGCCGGGACTGACGGGGGGCTGGCAATTGGTAATGCAGACGGCTTTATCCCCCTCGAGGAATCCACAACCGGAAATGCTTTCAAAGCCGAAGAAGTTACCGGTATTTCAAGTTCGGGAGACTCTATCTATTTTGCAACTGACAGAGGCATCTACATACTTGATTTGAACTTGAGCCCTTTTTCAGCATCAGCCTGGACAGATTTCGAAGAAGCAACAATGAACAGGGGCTTTTCAAAGGTATATGCCTGCGGAGTCGATTCCGTGTTTGGATTCGGGGAAGGCGGCATTGCATTGCTCGAGGAGAGCGGAGATTGGTTTTGGCTTCTCGATTATTCGCATCCGGATTCCATTATCACCGGATTGCTCAGCACCGAATACGGACTGCTTGCTTCAGGCAAGGGAGTAAGACGGTATACAGGAAGCGGCTGGGAGAATTTTGGCAACAACTACAAATCCGGAATATTCTCTTCATGTCTTGGCTATGCCTGCGGCAGTGTATGGGTTGGATATGGCTTCATAATTCCTGACTGCCGTGATATAGGTTTTGGGCTTGGGCGGTATTCAGACGGCATCTGGAACAATATCGATGTATCGGGAATGCCGGGGCCAAGCTGTTATCAGATTGCATTCGATGAGGATAGGATGTACCTTGGAAGCCACTGGATGGGGATTATGGCTTCCTATCCTGATAGCGGCTGGAGTAATTTCAGCTCATTTACAGCCCCGATGCCTAATACGCTTAGAACATATTCAGCTGCAGTTGGAGTAATGCCCGGCATTTGGACGGGAAGTTTTTCTTTCGGGGTTACATGGATAGATGACCGGGGTACATATGCAATGGATGACGATACCGTTATCACATTTGTCTCGGATTCCATTACCGGGCTTCCGGAATCAGTTGTACAGATAGTTTCACCGCTTCTTAACAATCAGGTGATAATGCTGGCATCGCAGGGAGACGCTGTCTGGATAGCCCAGGAAACATTCTGGCAGACACCCGATGAACCAAGCGGGATAGTAGCAGTGTCGGGAGAACCGGAAAGCGGAGACCTCACATGGACAGCACGAACTGAAAGCGACGGCCTTGCTGCAAAAAATATCCGAATGCTCTTCCCGTGCGGAACAGACAGCCTGTGGATTGCATTTGCATCGGAAGGCGGGTGTCAGCTGCTTGTGCATGGCGGAGACCCTGCGGACAAATCAGATGATAGGTGGTTTCCTGCGCACGGGGAAGCATATACATCGGCAAGCGGACTTCCCTCCGGACAAATTTTCTGTTTTACACAGGACGCCAACGGGAATGTGATCGTCGGGACGGGGAATGGTATCTGCCGGTTTCAGGAAGGTGTATTCAGCACGATAGGCGGTGTTGCGGGAACTGTCAAAGCAATCGAGACAGATGCAGAAGGCAGATTATGGTGCATGACAAACAGTTCAGTCACATGTATCGACGGTGCCTACATATATCAGTTTACAGAAGATAACTCAGATTATATTCCGTCCAGCCGTGTCGAGAATGAATTCAGTTACTTCAATCCGGAGGATGGCAGAATATACTTTTCATCTCAGATGGGCTTGTGGAGTATTACTGTCGAAAGCGGTTCTTCCGGCAGTTCCGTACCGCTTTTCTATCCCCAGCCGTTCTTTCCAAATGAAGAAGCACTCCACCTTGTATGGACAGAAGATACAGAAGAGATCGAAATATCTATCTTCTCGATAGACGGCACATATCGCGGAACAATAGACGCGGACTCTCCGTCAGAATGGATATGGGATGGATGCTTTGGCGGCACCGAAGCGGCAACAGGCGTGTATATTGTTCTTATTGAATCGAATAACGAGATCGTTATAGAGAAGATCGCTGTGGTGAGATAAGTAATTGTCACAAATAGCCCCCTAAATGTTACAAGTGTTGTAACAAATTGGGTGCAATTTATTACAAAAAAATAAACAAATGGGTTGACTTTGTAACAAAGTATATGATATTTCAGCAAACAGGGAGGAAGATGTTTGACAGAAATGTTATAAGTTTCCTGCACTCCTGGGAGAACAGTGAAAACAGGAAACCGCTGATAATCAGAGGTGCAAGGCAGGTTGGAAAAACAACAGCAGTAAAGATGTTTGCCGGGAAGTACTCCGGGTTCATGTATCTTGATTTAGAAGCTCCGGGAGTGAAGAAAATCTTCCAAAAGAAACTTCCGGCAAAAGATGTATTGGCAGCCATCAGGCTTCGCCTTAATAATGATGCGTCCATAGAAGACTCTCTCCTTTTTGTCGATGAAATTCAGAACTGTCCCGAATCACTGAGTTATCTCAGGCATTTCTATGAAACGATACCTAATCTGAAAGTAATTGCATCGGGGTCTCTACTGGATATAATGCTACACCGCAATACAATAGAGTTTCCGGTTGGAAGAGTGGAATTCTGCTTTATGCATCCTGTTACATTTCTTGAGTATTTGGGTGCAATCTCTAGGACTGATTTGATAGAAGCGATGGAAACAGTACCCTTCCCTGAATATGCTCATGGGGTTATTCAAAACGAATTGTCCAATTACATACGCATGGGGGGTATGCCTGAAGTAATAGCATCTTCTGCCAAAAATGTTAACAGCGCAGCTTTATCAAGAATAATGACTTCATTGATAGTCTCATTCGAAGATGACATTTCAAAATACGCTAAGAACGAGAATAAAACTAAGATTCTTCGGCACTGTATAGAATCAGTTCCTGATGAAACAGGAAAAAGAATAAAGTTTGCTGGATTCGGTAATTCTGCATACAGGTCGAGAGAAGTTGGAGAGTCTCTCCGAACATTGCAGAGGGCAATGCTTCTGTCACTTGTATATCCGACAAATGAAGTTGCCCTGCCTGCTGGAGTAAACAGACGGAAGTCTCCGAGGCTTCAATATCTAGATGTTGGTTTACTGAGTCATGCGATGGGAATTCAGGATAGTCTTTTTGTTCCCGAAGAACTCAATTCCCTGTATAAAGGCGTTATTGCCGAGCAGTTTATAGGGCAGGAACTTCTTGCACTTCACACGGAGAGAAGACCATTTGTCAAATTCTGGGCGAGAGAGAAGCACGGTTCTTCCGCTGAAGTAGATTTTGTGATTGAACACAATGGATTGCTGATACCGGTCGAAGTAAAGTCAGGTAAAACCGGAACACTCAGGTCTTTGGCGCAGTATATGGCAGTATGCAGCCATGGTTTTGCAATAAGGTTTTATCAGGGTGCGGTAAGAACAGATGACATCGAGACACCGTCAGGGAAGAAATACAAACTTCTATCCCTGCCACATTTTCTTGTCGGAAAAGTCCATGACTACCTCGACCGGTTTCTTGAATTAAAGGACTGATACAGAAATGAGTTATCAGGAAGTATATTATTTGTGTATAGACACACAATCAGAAACATGGTGAACAAATGAACATACGGCAGATAAGAGCAGGCGAGAAGTCTCTATGGACTGAATTCGTTAAGCGGTCGAATAACGGTACAATATTTCACACTCCGGAGTTCATAGACTACCACCCGGAAGGTAAGTTCAACAATCACCACCTTTTTGTAACTGATGGAAAGAAAGAGAAAATAATTGCTGTCATACCGGGAGCACTTTTCAAGCGGGAATACGGAATATGGTTTCGTTCGTATCCGGGTGCTTCCTACGGCGGCCCGGTTATTCAGGATGAAACAGGGCTTCGAAAAATAGAAGAGATGACGGATAAACTAATCTCCTACGGCAGGCATCAGGGATGGAAGGGCATTGAGATCACCCCGCCGCCGATAATCTATTACAGGCGGCCGCACAGCTATCTCGAATTTGCTCTTCTCAAAAGGGGTTTCGGATATACAAAGCGCGAACTTACTGCTGTGATAGATTTGATGCGTTTGGGGGAAGAACTGACGCTTGGATTCAATTCATCTGCAACCCGCGGTGTCAGGAAAGCCCTGAAAAGCGGAGTTATTGTGGAAGAAAATCCGGATTTTTCGCAATTCTATCCCGTGCTCGAGAACAATCTTCAGCAGCGTCACGGAGTTGAGCCCACCCATACATTGGAAGAACTCGAAAAACTTCGCAGGCTTGTTGGAGAAGAGAACATCAGGCAGTTCATAGCAGAGAAGGACGGCGAAGTCCTTGCAGGGATGGTCATGTTCAACTGCAATCCCCGCGTAACACTTGCTTTTTACATTTCACACGATCAGGAGCATCAGGCACTGCGTCCTGTGAATCTCGTCTATCTCGAAGTGATAAGATGGGCGAAAAAGATGGGATTCCATTATCTTGACCTTGGCACATTTACCCTTCGGAATGAAGTCAATTACGGGCTCTGCAGATTCAAGGAGTCCTTTTCTGCAAGGGGTGTTTTCAGGAATACGCTGAGCGGAACCATCTCTTGATTAGAACAGATAAATATCAGTTATTTGCACTGCTCTGTTTCTGGGGGGCTCTCCTTATTGTTGTTTTCGGGGGCAGGTTCTATACGACGGATGTTGTGGTCCAGGCAGAAGTAGCCGGCTCCTTTATTGGAGAAAGGTCTTTTCTGACAGCGTCGGGAAATTATGGTTTTATAGTAACAGGTATCCGTGAAGGTGCTTTCACTCCGCACGGCACAGGTTATTCGGTTCTGCTCATTCCCGCTGCAATAGTCGGGAAAATAGCAGGTATGAATGCCCTGAAGGTTGCGGGAGCTCTGCTTAATTGTCTATGGAGCCTTATTTTGACAGGTGCCTGGTACCTTGTTGCGAAGAAAAAGTATGGTGATGTATCAGTATTGCGGATGCTCGTTCTTGCCATTGGCGGAATGGCTCTCGTCTATGGCAGAATGCCCTACGATGTCACATCTGCTGCTGCTGCTGCCATGCTCGGACTGTATTTTCTGGAAAACGGCAGGTTGACGGCGGCAGGGATATGCATTGGACTGGCAATTTTCATCAGACTCGACAGTATTCTCCTTCTTCCTGTCTTCTGGCGGGATTGGAAAACAACACTCTCTATGCTGCGCGGCATCGTTCCCTTTCTTCTGCTGATTGCCTTTGCGAACTGGTACAGATTCGGCAGTCCATTCATGGAAGGACATGCTCAGGATCCCGCAATGGCATTTGCTCCGTTCAAGGGCGGAATTCCGGGACTGTTTCTCAGCCCGGGGAAAGGGCTGCTCTACTATACCCCGCTTTGTATCTTTGCCCTGTTTTTTCAAAGGGATTGGCGCCTATGGCTTCCTTTTGTCCTTGCCCTGTTTCTGCATGGGATGCTGCTTGACTGGACAGGCGGAACCGGATGGGGACCCCGATTCCTGTTTATTTCCCTTCCGTTCCTTCTGATACCGCTGGCAGAGAAGGGAAGGGGCGGAGTCCTGTTCTGGATTATTGGTTCGCTGGGAGTAGTTATCACAATTGCTGCATGCCGGAGCAACACAAATCTCATCGAGCAGAATCTGGGAGCAGACCTGTTTTCAGACCCGACACGGCAGAAAGTTTTATGGACCTATGCAAAATCTCCGCTTGTTGGTGCATTCAGTAATTTTGGAAAAGATATCCCCGACCTGTTCGGAGCAACGGCTGCACAGTCAGCAGGATTACCTTTTTGGAGCGGTCTGTTTGCGCAGATTGCAGCAGCTGCTGGACTTGCTTTTGGCGGATTTGCATTCTTGAGAAAGCAGACCCGGGTATGAAAATACTCTATATCTCACCGCAGAATTATACGGGGATTCTCAATCTGTTTGTGCAGGGACACAGAGAACTCGGACACGAAAGCCGCCTTGTCACATTTTACAGAGCAAAGAACCTCTATGGAGAGGATATCTGCCTTCAACTTCCGTATGTGGGGCATCAGGAATGGCTCCTGAAGTTAAAGAGACTGGTGGGTGCGGGAAGCTTAAGAGTACCTGAAACCGGAACTACCGAAAGAATCTTCTGGGAACCCGGTTTCATCGAAAGGCAACTACTTAAAATCAGGGACAGGGCATGGATGCCAATCATCGAAAAAGCTGATGAAGAATATGGAATATGGGATTTCGATATTTATCATTTCGAAGGTGGGATGAGTTTCTTCAGGGACGGCAGAGATGTAAAAGCTCTTAAAGCAGCCGGAAAGAAAATTGTATCAAATTATCACGGACTTGACCTGCGCATGCGGGGTGCAATCAAGCCTGTGTGGGATGCAACAGACCTGCATGTTACCTGTGAATTCGATCTTTTTCAGAGGTATCCGGAAATCGAGTATCTCTTCCTCCCGTTCGATGTAGATGCGGTCCAGCGGGCACACCCGCAGGGAGAAAAAATCAGAATCTGCCACGCCCCCAGAATTAGATCCGTAAAAGGAACGGATAGAATCATTCAGGCGGTTGAAGAACTTTCGAAATCCCTGCCGGTAGAAATGGTGCTCATCGAAAACAAATCCAACGAAGAAGCTCTCAGGCTTAAGGCATCGAGCCACATAGCCATCGACCAGATTGCCAGCGGGGACATGGGGTACGGGGTCAACTCGCTCGAAAGCCTTGCAATGGGCATTCCGACCGTTACCAACCTTTCACCTGCATATCAGGAATTCATACCGGATCACCCGTTCATACTGGCGGAACCCGACACACTCAAAAAAGTGCTTCGTGAACTCATCCTCGATGCAGACATGAGACAGATATATGCGGAGAAAAGCCCTGACTGGATAAGGAAAAGGCATCACTGGCTTTCAGTTGCGAAGTACATGCACGGTCTTTACAGAAAACTTGGATGGACAAAAGATGAGTGAAACCGTAAACAAAAGTGATTCGCTCTTCGGTAAGAGAGACAGCAGAAGCAGGGACCTTTCCCGCGAAACAGGTTACTACGCTGCAGCGATGATCTTCAGCGGACTTGTACAGGTAGCGTTTCTACCCTTTATGTCACGCTTTATGTCTCCGGAATCCATAGGTGAGTTTGGAATACTGCGGACAATCGCCGAGGCTATTGCCGGTATAGTAGTTCTTGGTCTTCCAACCGCGGTCATAAGAACCTGGCAGCGGACAGATGCTCACAGGGCAATACTTAAAAAAGTGATTTTGCTGCCGTTTATTCCCATAGTAATAATGTCAGCAGCGGTATTTTTGCTTAGGGGAAAGTTCGAATCGATTCTCCATATAGAAGATCCGGACTTCCTGATTCATGCGGTGTTGCTCGGAAGTGCAGTCGCTCTGGTTCAAATTGCACTTTCGATGCCGCGTGCACAGGGGCTCGCAGGAAAATATTTTTCACTACAGCTTATGCGCGGATTGGCAGCGCTTGCTGTGCTCGGCATTTTTCTTTATCTGATGCCGGGACGGACTGGGAGACAGTTCCCTCCTATCGAAGCATTTATGACTGCCAGGTGGCTTCCTGCATTCGCAATTGTATTGGCAGCACTTGGCATGATGTGGAAAAAGACAAAAGGATCAGCGACAGTTAAAACACCCGAAAAACTTACAGGGGAAATGCTGGCATTCAGCCTTCCGCTTATTCCTTCAACCCTTGCCCTGATTGTCCTCTCCTCCGCAGATATGTTCATGCTGCGGAACATGCTTCCCGATAATCTTGCCGCAAGCGGATACTATGAGTGGGCAAACAGAGCCTGTCTGCTGTTGATGCCCGTTATTCTCGGGTTTAACATGGCGTGGAAAAGATTCATCTTCCGTATTAGAGAAAAGGGCGGAACTCTCGGAGAACTTGGCAGAGCGGGATTACTGTTTATGCTTGCCGTAAACTGGATGGCTGTTCTTCTTGCAATGGCATCTCCGGAGATAGTACGGCTTGTCGGTGGAGAAAACTACATAGAAACTGCGCGGGTTCTTCCAATCCTTGCAGGTGCTACAGCACTTTACGGTCTCTTTCTTATCTCGCAGACGGGATGCCTGCTGACAGGGCAGACCAAGTACATAGCAGGGATGACAATTTTTGGTGCTTTCCTGAACATAGGGTTCAACTTAAGACTGATTCCCGTTGCCGAAGCGCTCGGTGCCGGATTTGCCACTCTTTGCACAAATCTCTTCATGGCCGCAAGTCTTTTCTGGCTCGGGAGAAAGGTATTTCCGATAAGTTTTGCAGCTGTTGCTGTTCTGGCTGTTATTCCGGTTGCATTTTATCCGCTTTCGGAATTGAGTTCTCTCTGGCGGGTCGGGATAATTGCAGGAGCAACGATAATTACCGCTTTAATAGCAGCGTTCCTTATAAAGAGCGAAACGGTGATAGAAACAGGAGATGATAATGACTCCTGATATCTCGGTTCAAATTTCGACTCTTAACGGCGGAGTGCAGTGCCGAGATTTAAACCGGAGGTAGTTGTGACTGCTTGTATCTCAGTTCAAATCCCGGTTCGTGACGGCGGAGACGAGTTTGCAGAAACCCTCGATAGCCTTCGAATGCAGGACGCAAAAATAAACTGGGAACTCATAATCATCGATGATGGAAGCAGCGTCCCTGCAGAAGAAGAATTCGACATGGCATTTCCAGACAATGTAACTGTAACAATACTTCGGTTGGAAGGAACAGGGAACCGTCCTGCTGCCCGCAATGCAGGCTGGAAGGCGACTGATGCTCCGGTAGTTCTGTTCTCGGACGGGGATATCAGATTTGAAGAAGATATAGTACGAAAACACTTTGAATTTCACAGGGATAATCCGGGTTCTGTACTCATGGGGGCGAGAATGAATGCATGGGCAGAGAATTCAACCCCATGGCAGAAGTGGTTCGACACCCGAGCCATGGGCGGGAAGCCGGCCGGCGAGTTCCCGCCTAATTACTTCATTACGGGAAATATCAGCGTACCGCTTGATCTGCTTAAAAAAACGGGGGGATTCGATGCGAAAATAGACAAATACGGGGGAGAAGATACCGAATTTGGATTCCGTGCAGCACGTACAGGGGTTTCATTTTACCGGAATCCGGAACTGCGGGTTTATCACCTCGATTCTGTAACTGTTCGTCAGCATTCCGTAAAAATGATGGAGTATGGTTCTTCGGGATTAAAGTATACACTTGAAAAAATACCTGAATCAGAAGGGATACTCGGGAGCAACTGGGTGAAACCGGTGTTTGCTCCGCCTGCTTCAGTGGCGGTAATATTCATGCGCATAATAACGAAAATTACTTTGTTTCCGCCGGTTTACCGCTGTGTCCTGCACCGGGTGGAGAAAGTTGGGAAACCTTCATTCCTGTTTACATATTTATCAGTCGGAGCATGTTTGATAGGATTGAAGGGAAAAAGTTTCAAATTGTGAAAGAAAAAATACTTGAACTCATAAACATACATTTCCCGGCAATCGGGAGAATAACTGCTCTCCGAGAATTGACTACATGGAAAATAGGTGGAGAATCTGTGATAGTCTCCCCCCGGTCTGCCGGTGAATTATCGAGTGTAATCATATTCTTGGAAGGACAGAGTATCCCGTGGCTGGTACTCGGGGGCGGGTCGAATGTTCTTGCCTCGGATAGCGGATGTGATGAAGTTGTAATCAAACTCCCTAACGACTATGAGAAGACCATCCGGGAAAAATCGGGTGATGGATGGTGCGTAGAAATCGGGGGGGGCGTTCAACTTCCATCATTTGCGCAGAATGCCTGTTCGAAGGGTGTTGGGGGACTTGTTTTTGCCGTAGGAATTCCGGGGACACTTGGTGGAGCCGTATTCATGAATGCAGGTGCATACGGAAGTTCCATGGCTGATGTGGTTTCACGAGTCATGGCAGTATATCCAGATGGACAGACAAGAGTCTTTAGCAATGAAGAGTGTGGGTTTTCATACAGAAGAAGCAGATTTCAGGAAGAAAAGGCAGTAATTACACAGGTCAACCTCGAACTGAAGGCTGAATCTCCGGACAGATTGAAGAGAGAATCTGCTGAAATACTCAAACTGAGGAGCGAGAAACTCCCGCTTGACTTTCCGAATGCAGGAAGCGTGTTCAAGCGCCCTGAAGAGAACATTCCCCCCGGAAAATTAATAGAAGACTGCGGATTGAAGGGAATGTCCATAGGTGGTGCCGAAGTTTCCCGGAGACATGCCAATTTTATAGTCAACAAAGGTAATGCAAGTGCCAAAGATGTTTACAAATTAATCGAAACAGTACGGAAAACCGTACAGGAGAAGACAGAAATCCTGCTGATTCCGGAGGTTCGTTTCATCGGGTTTACGGGGGAACAATGACAACAGCAGGGGTGGACTTGAAACCCGGTCCGGTACTTGTGACAGGGGCGGGGGGATTCGTCGGTCAACATCTTATGCGGGAGTGGGAACTCGGAGAGGGTGATTATGCTGTAGATATGTCTTTGGATTTCGAAGCCCCTGACGGGGTCAGGAAAGTCAGATGGCAGATTCCGTCATCAGCACCTCATAAGCTTGGAACAGTGAAATACATTATTCATCTTGCAGCAATCAGTTCGGTTGCAAGGTCTTTTAAAGAAAAAGAAGCAGTAATCAACATCAATCTCAATGGAACTATTTCTATTCTCGATTACATAAAAGAAAAATCTCCTGATGCCCGGCTTCTCTTCATAAGTTCTGCCGGTGTCTATGGTTCCAATGAAGGTATTATTACGGAAGAAGATGCTCTGCATCCCATAAATCCTTATGCAGAATCGAAAGCTGCTGCGGAAAGGGCAGTACTGCGGGAATTCGAGAAATCCGGAATTGATGTCGTGATAGCCAGACCGTTTACACATTTTGGTCCCGGGCAGTCCCCCGGATTCGCATTACCCTCTTTCTGTAGGCGTATTATTAAAGCGATAGACACAGATGAAAATTCGATTAGGGTTGGCAATGTAGAAAGTATCAGAGATTATCTTTATGTTACCGATGTGGTAAGAGCGTATAAACATATATTGAAAAGCGGTAAATCAGGCGAAGTTTACAATGTCTGTACCGGAACGGGAATAAGCGTCAGGGATATGGTTGAAATACTGATTGAAATCTCGGGTGCAGACCTTTCTCTCGATATAGACCGTGAACTTTTCAGGCCGGCAGACATTGATTTTCAGATGGGAGACCCATCTAAACTGAAGTCTTTGCATGGCTGGCATCCTTCTGTGAGCCGCCGCACCGGTCTTGAAAAACTTTATGACTTCTGGAAAGGGCAGGAATGACGGTATTTTTGATAGCCATGCTGATTCTCCCCGGAAGAATAACGCAGTGGGAGCATTTCACTCACTTTGGAGCGGTGAATAATATTCTCACTGAAGAAAATAGTGTAATTGGAGCCACAACAGGCGGGGTGATCTTCGGCACTATCGATAATGATGAAATTACATGGGATTCCACTTGGACATATCCAGGAGAACTTTCACACAGCGATTGCCGGTTTTTGGTAAAGGACGAAGAGGACAATCTCTGGATAGCTACTTACGGCGGAGGTATCGATGTTGCTCTTGAAGGGGGTGGCTTTGAACACTTCCGACAGTTGGAGGGACTTCCGCTCAGGATGGAAGTTACATGCATCATACCCGACAGTGTCATCTATGCAGGAACCACAGAAGGACTCTGTATAAAAGAGCACGGTTACTTCGAAGTATTCAATTCACAGGGAAGCGGCCTTCCCAATGACATGGTGAACTGCATGGTGATGATTGACAGCGGATTGATTGTTGGAACAGCGGGGGGTGCATCCCTTCTTCTATCCGGCGAATATCCGGGAAGCTCCGGTTCCTGGCATAATTATCCCGGCGGGGAGAGTTTCAATGTCGTTGATCTTGCTGCCAGGGGAGATTCCGTCTTTGCAGCCACCACATCAGGCTTGTTTGTCCTGAAGGACGGCGTCTGGGAACAGGATTTAACATATCCGGGCTCCCTTCCCCTCTCAATTTCGTTCTACGGAAACAAAATTGCAGTAGGCGGAGAAGAGGATGTCTGTATCTATTCAGCAGGTGTCTGGATGCAGTCTGAATATGGTTTAGATTCCCAGATGATCCGCGCCCTTGAATGGATTTCGGAAGATAGTCTTCTGTTAGCTCAGACAAGAAAAGTGACATTCGACAGGTCAACCGGAAACGGCGTGGCAATAGGAGTACCCGGCTCATGGGAGAGCAGTTGTCCCGAAGGTGTACCGTCCAACGACCTGCTAACCTGTTCGGTCGACCTTCGGAATGATGTCTGGGTAGGCACGAACGACAACGGTATAGGCGTTCTGCAAGATGGAGAATGGACGAATTTCAGAAGCGAGTTTCCGAGCAGGCATCAGTTTTTCGTGTGTATTCCAGGGAAAGCAGGCGGGATGTTCATTTGCCCCTATCACGAGGGACTTTACTGGCTCGACTGGCAGGGAACTCCTGACAAGAGCGATGATATTCTGCTGTCATGGGATGCTGAGACAACAGGGCTTCTCAATAATCAGGTAGTCTTTGCTTCCGTGACTGACAGCACAACAGTATGGTTCGGGCAGGAGCCGTACTATGCAACACCGGATGAAGCCAGCGGAGTATGCAGATTTACCTGGACTCCCGGTATAGAAGAAACGGCTTCCTGGAAGGCATTTCAGCCTGCTAACGGTCTGCCTTCGGGTTATGTCACGGATGTTGCAGATGTTTCAGGTACGCTTTGCTGGATGGGGACAGAAAACGGATTGATACTCGGTGATGTAATGAGCGGGAGAGTCATTATGAGTGTTCAGGGATTGCCCTCCGCCAATGTCACAGCGCTTCAGTTCTCCAGAGCAGGAGATCTCTATGTTGGCACGGTAGCCGGATTGGCAAGGCTGAATACATCGACAGGAGCGGTTTCCCTGCTGTCCGGAATCAGCGGCAATGTAAACACACTCGCAATGGATAATCTATCCTGCCTCTGGGTATCGACAACAGAAGCTCTCTATAGAATTTCTCCTGATGGCGCCATTGAGGAATACAACACATTGAGCTCACCGCTTCAAACACTCGGCATACGCGGAATGGCATGTGATTCGGATAATGGTTTCCTGTATATAGTTACAGACCACGGTCTGTGGAAGCTAACTCTCGAAGCAGGCATGACAGGCGAACTTCCAACTGCTGTTGTTTATCCCAATCCCTTCTGCCCTGAAAACAATGATGAAGTACTTGGTATAGCAGGAATTCCCGATGCTCCGCTGACAGTCAGGGTATTTGACCTGATCGGCAGCCTTGTCTATCTCGCGGAATCAGGTGGAAGAGATGAGTTTTCCTGGGATGGAAGAGATAATGATGGTAATACAGTATCATCAGGGACTTATATTATACAGATTATGCAGAATGACGAAACTCACTTGACAAAATTAGCAATAGTCAGATAGAAAAGGAGATGATATGAAAGGTGTTGTGCTTGCAGGTGGATTGGGGACAAGGCTGCACCCGCTGACCAGCATAACAAACAAGCACCTTCTTCCTGTCTATGACCGTCCGATGATATTCTACCCCCTGCAGAAACTGGCTGAAGCCGGAATTAAGGATGTAATGCTTGTTACGGGAGGTAACAGTGCCGGAAATTTCCTGAAACTCCTCGGAGACGGCAGCCGTTTTGGATTAGACACGCTTAACTATGCCTATCAGGAAAACGAAGGCGGTATAGCAGAAGCAATAGGCTTGACAAAGGCATTTGTCGGCGGCGGAAAATTCGTTGTGATGCTCGGAGACAATATTCTTGAAGATTCGATAACCCCGTTTGTCGAAAAATTCAAAAAACAGAAGAGTGGGGCCAGAATCCTTCTCAAGAAAGTTGAAAACCCCAGAGATTACGGCGTTGCTGAATTAGCAGGGGAAAAAGTAATTTCCATCGTCGAAAAACCTGAAAATCCCAAGAGCAACTTCGCAGTAATAGGCGTTTACATGTATGACAGTTATGCATTTGAGACTATTGGCGGATTGGAACCGTCTGCAAGGGGCGAGTTGGAAGTTACTGACCTCAATAACGCATATCTGGAAAAAGGTGAGTTGAACGCCGATATTATAGAAGGCTGGTGGGCTGATTCAGGATGCAGCATAGACGGTCTGCTCGATGCCGGCATAAAAGCAAAGAACTTACAGAAAGAAGGCGGAAGCTGAAACTTCTAATCACGGGCGGTGCCGGTTTTATAGGCAGCTGCTTCACAAGAATGGCTGTTAAGCAGAGAACTGACTGGCATATAGTTGTTATCGATAAACTCACTTATGCAGGCCGTCGTGAAAATCTACAGGAGATTGAAAGTACACCGAATTTCGAATTCATTCACGGAGACATCTGCGACCCGGCGACAGTTATGGAAGCAATGCAAGACTGCGATGCCGTGGTCAACTTTGCTGCGGAAACCCATGTCGACAGGTCTATCGATGACCCTGCTGCATTTGTCAGGACGGATATCGAAGGGGTCAGGGTTCTGCTTGAAGAATTCAAGAAGGAAAATCGATATGTATTTCTGCAGATATCGACAGACGAAGTTTACGGCAGCGTCGAAACGGGACATTCCGTCGAAACCGATACACTTGCGCCCCGTAGCCCCTACGCCGCATCGAAAGCAGGCGGAGAACTGCTTGCGATGAGTTATTTCACGACATGGGGTACTCCTGTTGTGGTTACGCGGGCTTCGAATAACTATGGACAGTATCAGTATCCCGAAAAACTCATTCCGCTTTTCATCACAAATGCATTCGAAGGGGAACCGCTTCCGCTGTATGGTGACGGTCTGAACAAGAGAGACTGGCTTTTCGTCGAAGATCACTGCAAAGCCCTGATGATGGTTCTTGAAAAATCCGCCCCGGGAGAGATTTTCAACATCGGAGCAGGAGAGGAACTGACTAACAGAGAAGTTACGGAATCGATATTGGATACCGTCGGTGCAGATAAAGGGTTGATAAAGTATATTTCAGACCGTCCCGGGCATGACAGGCGTTATGCTCTCGATATATCGCATATCGGGGAAAAACTGGGCTGGGAACCCGAAGTAGGTTTCGAGGAAGGGCTGGTAGCGACAGTAGAGTGGTACAGAAAAAACTCGAAATGGTGGGAAGAAATCAAGTCAGGTAAATTCAGGGAATACTATAAGGCAATGTATGCCGAAAGACTTGAAAATTCCCGGAGGGAAAATGAATGAGAATACTCGTTACAGGGGGAGCAGGCTTTATAGGAAGCCATCTATGTGAGCGGCTTCTTGGCGACGGCCATACGGTAATTGCAATGGACAATCTTCTGACCGGGAATATCGACAATATCGCTCATCTCGTGGGAATAGAAGAATTTTCCTTCATAAAGCACGATGTAACCAACTATATATTCATTCAGGGAAACCTGGATTTTGTCTTTCATCTCGCATCTCCTGCAAGTCCCATCGATTATCTAAATTATCCCATTCAGACTTTGAAGGTGGGCTCTCTCGGAACACACAAAACGCTCGGGCTTGCAAAAGAGAAGAATGCAGGTTTCCTGCTGGCATCGACAAGTGAAGTATATGGAGACCCTCTTGTCCATCCCCAGCCGGAAACATACTGGGGTAATGTAAACCCTATCGGCCCGCGCGGTGTCTATGATGAGGCCAAACGATTTGCAGAAGCAATCACATTTGCATACAGACGCTTTCATGACATGGACACGAAGATAGTGCGGATATTCAATACATACGGACCCCGCATGCGTGCCGATGACGGCAGAGTCGTCCCTGCTTTTCTCTCACAGGCAATCAAGGGGCGGGACCTTACTGTATTTGGTGACGGTTCGCAGACCAGGAGTTTCTGTTTTGTCTCCGACACTGTGGATGGGCTTGTCAGACTCATGGAAAGCGATTTCGAAGGACCCGTGAATATTGGGAACCCCAGAGAAATGACAATACTCGAATTTGCTGAATTTGTCATACAATTAACAAAACACGATGGCAGTATTATATTCAGAGATCTTCCGGTGGATGACCCGAAGGTAAGACAGCCGGATATTTCGCTGGCTAAAGCAGAGCTTTCCTGGGAACCAAAGGTAGAACTTTCCGATGGAATCCGGGAAACATATGAATATTTCAGGGAGAAATTATGAGATTGCTTTCGGTAGCCTACCTTGTTCTACTGCTGCTTTCCGGTATTTCTTCAGCTGAGCCGCCGGAGTTGGTTATGCTTGAATCAATAGACAGGGATGAATATATCCTTGGCCCCGGTGATATACTTTCAGTTGTAGTCGAAGGCGGGTGTTCTGAGATCATGCTCAGTTCCGGTGTTATTCCCCAGTCATTCTGTATCGTTAGCGGTGATGGATATATATCTATTTCGGGAATTGGTGCAGTGAAGGCGGGGCAACTCTCGATCACAGAAACCCAGTATAATGTTCAGGAGAAGGCGGAAGAGTATTACCCGTCTGTCACTCTGACTATATCCCTGTATTCACTCCGCACTATTTCGATAGGCATTCGCGGACTTGTAGAAGAACCCGGGGTTTATAATCTGTCAGCTACAGAACGAGTATCTGCAATCGTTACAGCTGCAGGAGGTATCTCTGCCTACGGATCGAGGACGGGGCATATTTATTTTTCGAATGGGGAATATTCCCTTTTCGATCTGCACTGCGATATACAGACGGGAGCGTATATTTCAGACCCGCTTCTGACAGAAGCGGTGACAGTTGTTGTCGATGAGTGTGTTAATCCCATTTATGTAATACAGACAGGTTTTGCCCAAAGGTCTACAGAAAACGAAATATCCAATATAGTCCACTCGATAGAAACCTGGGATAGTGAGACCCAATTCAGTATTGCTGATTTCATAAACAGAATGGGCGGCGTTGCGGGAAATGTCAACATGATGAATTCCGGATTAGTCAGGAATGGTGAGTATCTGCCTATCTGGCAGGATTCATCTGGATTTTCAGACTGTTTAGTACTTCCCGGTGACACCATAGTATTCGTCTCCTACAGAGACTCTGTGTTTGTCGGGGGAGCTGTGGAGAACCCGATGCATATCACATATCATCCGGAAATGTCTGTCCATGAATATGTTATTGCTGCGGGTGGATGTACAAGCGATGCTTCCCTTGGAGGAGTTAGACTTGTCAGAAACGGTGATGTGATTGCGCAGGGAGATGATATACTCCCCCGGTCCCTTCTCCCGGGAGATGCACTGGAAGTACCCTATAGTTGGATAGCCAAGAACAGTAACGCTATTACGGTAGTAAGTGTCACTATAGGTTTAGTATATACTGTTTTCCAGATACTGGATATGCAGTCAGAATGACGGAAGAAGAAACACCAATGAACAAAAGCATAAGGAACTCTTTCATGGGAAATTACATTCAGATTGTAGCAGATAATCTCCGCAAGATAGTAATATTGTGTTTCGTTGCAGTACTTCTGAGCGCTGTCTGGGCATTGACCCGTACTGAAAAATGGACAGCAAATGCTATTGCCATTGTCCCCGGCGGACAGAGTGCCGTAATTTCCAATATGGCTGACCTTGCATCTGCAGCGTCAAGCCTTCCCGGTTCCTTTGGCGATATGGGCAGCACGCTGAGTAATCTTTCTCTCGGATCATCCGGCGGATTGGATATTTATCTTGTCTATACACTCATCACATCAAGGCTTATCAATGAGAGAATCCTTCTTAAATACGACCTTATAACAAGATATAAAGCTGATGGTGTTGAAGATGCTCTCCGGGAGTTGGGTGAACATATTTCAGTAACACTCACAGCAGAAAACTTTTTTGTAGTCTCAGCAAAAGGGGAATCGCGTGAAGAAGCGACAGCAATTGTCAATGACATAATCGACTTTGCCAATGAAGAATTATCGACAATCATAACGAGCAGATCAAGAAGAAGCAGAATTCTGGCAGAAGAATCTGTGATTGCTGCGGAAGACTCTTTTCTTGTTTCACAGGAGAGAATGCAGGAATTCAGGGAAAGAACCGGTCTGTTCTTTCCGGAAACACAGGGAGCACAGGTAACTCAATTACTTGGCAATCTTGAAACAGAACTTCTCATAGCCGAATCAGAACTTGCCGGACTCGAAGGAACCGTATCCTCTTCCAATCCCGCTTACAGGGAACTTAGAGCCAGAGTCGATTTCCTTTCATCCGCTATCGAAGACAGGCATGCCGAAGGAGACCCTTTGAGCATATATCTCGGAATAGCAGGACTGCCTGAAGAGTTGGCAGAATATGAAAACCTTGCGATGGACCTCGAAGCAAGACGTATAATCTATCTGATGCTGATGCAGCAGATCGAATCACTCCGTCTCGAAGAGGAGCGGGAGAGTCCAACCCTCGAAATACTTGTCCCTGCGACTCCGGCCGGCCTGCGCTCATCCCCCAAGAGAGCCTTTATCGTAATCCAGTATACTTTCATAGCATTGTTCCTTGCCCTTCTTTGGCTTGCGGTTGTAGCATATTTGCAGAATATGATGGACGATTCCGAAAAAGGACCCTTCTGGCGCGGAGTCCTCAAAACCATAAAGAAACAACTGCTCTTCAAATAATTAAAGGGACAGTATACTTAATTATCCCAAAATGTCTAATTTCGGTTAAAGCAGAAGGGTAAAGATGTTATCAAGAAAATTCATAGCGAAAAAAGACAAAGACGCCTGCCATCGCATCTGGCGTGAAATCGGATGGCTTGAGAAAGGCAAAGAGGAAGCGCAGGATATCTTTATGGAGGGCTGTCGCAAGCGAGTGTGTGACCTGAACGGCGAAGCCGAGGCTCTTGGACTTTCATCCACCGGTTCTATCCGGTATCTCGACACAGGGCTCCCGCTTTCAGTAATTGCAGCAATTGCGACGGGATATGCAGGAAGAAGGCGCGGTCTTGCTTCGCGGCTGACTGCTGAACTCGTCTCCCTTGAAGCATCAGGTGGGGCTGCCGTGTCCGCGTTGGGTATTTTCGATCAGGGTTATTACGACAAATTCGGGTTTGGGACCGGTCCGTATGAAACCAGCATTAGTTTCGATCCGGCTACACTGAAAATCAACCGCAAAACACCTGCACCGGTCCGACTCAGCTTTGATGATTTCGAACAGATACACAAATCCAGAGTAAACAGAATGCCCCATCACGGATCGGTAATCATAGACCATCCTGCGTCAACAAGAGCAGAAATGAAATGGCGTGAAAGTTGTTTCGGGCTGGGATTTAAAAACGAAACAACAGGAGAACTGACACATCATTTTTGGGCTAACCGTTCGGACGGTGATCACGGACCCTGTCAAATCCAATGGATGGCATACCAAAACTATTCCCAGTTTCTTGATCTGATGGTATTGATACGGAATCTCGGTGACCAGTTTCATCTTGTACGTATGACAGAACCACCGGAAATTCAACTGCAGGACTTTATAGACCAGCCGTTCAGGAACAACAGAAAAACAAGAAAATCAAAATATGAAACGGTCAACAAGGGTGGAGCATACTGGCAGATGAGAATATGTAATCTCCATGATTGCCTGGAAAATACACACCTTCCGGACGGTGAAATACTCTTCAATCTAGCCCTTGCCGATCCTATAGAGAAGTATCTCGATGATGATGTGTCATGGAGGGGTATAGCAGGGGAATACCGCATTACCCTCGGCAATAACTCCGGAGTGGAAGAGGGCTTTGCCGACGGACTGCCTATTATGAAAACAACGGTGGGAGCATTCACCCGTCTTTGGCTTGGGGTTAGTCCGGCCACCGGTCTGGCAGTAACAGATGAAATTGATGCTCCCTCAGAATTGCTGCAAAAACTAAACGAAGTACTTTGCCTGCCCACACCACACCCTGACTGGGAGTTCTAATTAAAGGGATACTTTGGATGTCAAAACAAGAAGGAAAGCGATGAAAATCACAGGAATAGTCGGAAGCCCGCGTAACGACAAAACTACTGATGCACTTGTTTCTGCAATACTCTCAGCCGCCGAAGAAACAGGAGCATCAGTCACTATTCGTCATCTCGGAGATCTGAAAGTAAACGGCTGTCTTGCCTGCATGGCCTGCCGTTCGACAGGGGAGTGTGCTCAAAAGGATGATATGCAGATACTCTATAAAGATCTGATGGAATCCGATGGACTGGTTCTCGGTACTCCCATCTACTTCTCGACGATGACCGCACAAATGAAGGCATTTACTGACAGGTTATGGGCATTCACTACATTCATTAACGATGATTTAACCAGTAGGCTGGAAGGTGGGCGCAGGGCAGTTCTTGCTGTGACGCAGGGCGCTCCGGATGCAGAGACATTTGCCCCGCAAATAGAGAATATCGCGAAGGTCTGGGGCTGGGTCGGAATAAATGTGGAAGATACGATTGTCGTCCCCGGAGTCGAAACCCGCGAAGACATTACCGGAAGCACAGAAGTAATGGACCGGGTACGAGCAACCGGGAAAGCACTTGGTACACCTCCGATATAAGTATCCCGAATATTTATATCTTGCGGTAAAAATACGAAATATCCGAATAAGTGGTACCACATATTCGGGAGATACGGAATAAATGGCAGCACTTATTCAAATTCGTGCACTTTATATCGGTATACTACTATAAACCGAAATTGTCATTGTTTTGTAATTAATGGCCTGCCATATGGGTTTCTTGTTTATTATCTTCTGAACATCCACCGGTAGAATATTCTGTTCGGCAGCCTTTTTACTATAAGCACGAGTAATGCAATAACCACCCAGCTGAATATCACTCGGGCGATGAGCACACCGGTAATACTTGCCCCGAGAGACATTACCAGTAGTGTATCTTCAATAAGCGCGTGTGCGATTCCAAGCAGAGAAAGAGAAAATAAGACATCTTTAACCGGCATTTTACCGGTTTCGACATCACGTATTATCAGCCCGCCCGCATAGGAGAGTCCGAGCACTATCCCCAGAATAGTAACTGTCGATGCTTCGGGTCCTATTCCCATCGAACTCAGCACAGGTTTCAAAAGGCGGTTCATTAGGGAAGTTATTCCCAGTCTTTCAAGAATCTGCATTAGGACAATAAGTCCCAGAACAATCAGGAAGATCATCCCGAAATTTCGCAATTGTGAAAGTACCCAGCTCCATAAACTGCTGTTCGAAGGGGAAGACTCCCAAAGTATGCGCGTTTCGTTCTGGAGGAATCCTCCGAGGTTATGGATTTGATTTAGAATTACTCCCAGAAGCAATCCGCAAGTGATTCTGAAAGGAACCATGAAACGAAGCCGGACCCCCGCCTTTCGAGTAATGACGCTTTCAACAATGAGATTATGAGAAATAAGCATCATGCTCGCAATCACAGTGGTCTGGGCAACCGTAAGGTTGAGTTCAGGAGCAAGTGCTGCAAAAGCGGCAATTCCACCATAGGTATTAGTCACAATTGCACTTGCCCAGACAAGCCCCATCTCCCCCGGCAGTCCTGCAAGTTTCATGAGGGGTGAAAAAGCTATTCCAACATATCTGATGATACCGGTTTCCTGCAGTATTTTTACCACGATGATTACAGGAGTCATTACACGGAAAAGCATCAGGCAGACTTTGCCTGCTTCTTTCACCTGACGGACGAGAAACTTCAACAACCTTCTCAAACGATTTCCTTTCAATAAGAATAAATCTTTCAACCTGCGTCAATAATGGTAAGACCGTGGACACCTTGTAATATATATGTAATTACATTATAATCACAATTGATGGTTGTTTGGAGGTAAATAATGGCACATCTTGTTCAAATTGGAAACTCAAGAGGGATAAGAATTCCAAAGAGTATTATAGAGCAGGCTCAACTTGACGGGAAAGAACTTAAACTGCAGGTTGTGGAAGAGGGACTCTTGATTATTTCGAGTAAGCATCCCCGGGCGGATTGGGAGCTGACTATCAATAGTGCACTTGCTGCTTATGGGGAAGAACCTATCGATGAGGAATGGCTTGATGCATCAATGACAGAAGATGAAGAAATAGAATGGTAAAGCCCGATTGCCGTCGTTTTCAGGTCTGGCGTGTGAACCTTGATCCCGCCGAGGGAAATGAGATAAAGAAAACCAGACCGTGTATAGTCGTGTCTCCTGATGAAATTGGTGCATTGTCTACTGTTATCGTGGCACCTATGAGCACAAAGGGGTTTGAATTTCCATGCCGGGTAAAATGCAGATTCAGGGGAAAAACCGGGGTGATTATCCTCGATCAATTAAGTGCCGTGGATAGGTCGAGATTAATAAAGAGTTTGGGAATGATAGACAAAAACACCCAACGGGAAATTTCCCGGATACTGCAGGAGATGTTTACATTTTGAGAAAGAACAATTGTAATGAAGAATTCGTGTTCTTCGAATCGGGCGCTGCAGCTCTATCCCTGAAAAGTACCTGGACAAAACTCGCAAGCACATACGGATGCATGGAAGTTTCTCTTTCACATCTTTATCTGAAAATCAAACCGGGTAGAGGAATTGGCTGGTTGATAAAGCCTCTTAATCTGGACCTTAACCACACCATACCTATCTCAGAAATAACATCTGTCGAAAAGAAAGGTTCTTCAATGGGGTATAGGGAAATCAGGATATCATTCAGAGACAGTGGATATGAGGAAAGAGAGATAATCCTGTATATCAGGAAGCATGAAGACTTCCTCACTGAACTAGATAAACTCGGAATCAGTTAAGGGGAAACGGCAATGAGTAAACAGACAGATCTCATAATAGCGGAACTCAAGGCATTGGGAGACAACACGACAGCATCTCATTCGCAAAGGTTCTTCAAAACCGGAAAAGGGGAATACGGCGAAGGGGACATCTTTCTAGGTATCCGTGTTCCGGTCATAAGGAAATGTGTAAAAGAATTCAAAGAAGTATCTATTGATGACGTCTTCGAACTGCTAGAATCCCGATTTCATGAAGCCCGCCTTTTGGCTGTCCTTATGCTGGTCAGAAAATACTCACATTCGAAAGATGATACTGATAAGAATCTTATCTACAGATCCTATCTTACTCACACGAAATACATAAACAACTGGGATATTGTCGATTCATCCGCCAACCATATCGTAGGTGCGTATCTATTCGACAGGGACAGAAAAATCCTCTACAATCTCGCACAATCGAAATCTCTCTGGGAACGCAGGATCGCAATAACAGCAACATTCCATTTCATCAGAGAGGAAGATTATGCTGACACACTGGCAATATCAGAAATACTCCTGCACGATGGGGAAGACCTTATCCATAAGGCTGTTGGCTGGATGCTTCGCGAAGTCGGCAAGCGGGACAGGAAAACTGAAGACGAATTCCTGACCAGACACTACAGAACCATGCCCCGAACCATGCTCCGCTATGCAATAGAAAAGCATCCGGAAGCAGAACGACAGGCATATCTAACAGGATTGAAGTAGGAATATCCAATAGGGAATTCGGCAACATTGAAGCATACAATTAATATAGACCAGAGAAAAACCCATCTTCTTGCACTCATCACTATACTCATGTGGTCGACGGTATCCTCGGCTTTCAAGATAACCCTTCGTTATTTAGACTCAACTGAACTGCTATTGTATACAAGTTTGATATCCACAGTAATCCTTGGAATAATGGTAGTTGCATCAGGCAGATGCAAAGAGGTGCTGCAAACCACGAAAAAACAGTGGATACGCCACGCCCTGCTTGGTTTCCTCAATCCATTTCTTTATTACCTTATGCTGTTTAAAGCTTATGATCTCCTACCCGCACAACAGGCACAGCCAATAAACCTGACCTGGGTGCTGGTTCTTGCGGTATTGTCTGTTCCGCTACTTGGGCAGCGTATGAAGGCAGGTGATTTTCTTGGATTGCTTATCGGGTACTTTGGTGTTCTGTTCATCTCAACGAACGGGGATATCCTTTCTATGGAATTCACCAGTGTCACAGGGGTTGCCCTGGCTCTTGGGAGTTCTGTAGTCTGGGCTCTTTACTGGATTTACAATACCGGTGACAAAAGACATCCGATAGTGTGCCTTTTCCAGAACTTTCTGTGTGCTGTACCGCTTATGCTTACTTACAGCATGATTGTTTTCGGGTTTCATATGCCGGAATTCAAAGGCATTATTGGAGCGCTTTACATTGGTACCTTCGAAATGAGTATCGGCTTTGTGCTGTGGCTGTCAGCACTGAAACTTTCCGAGAATACTGCAAAAGTAGGAAGTCTGGTTTTCTTTACTCCATGTATATCTCTCATCTTCATTCACTATTTTGTTGGAGAAAGAATAGAAACAGCTACGGGCATAGGTCTAATTTTCATTGTTACAGGAGTTCTTGTTTCGAAAAAGCCTTATGCAACGCATAAAGGCCGAGGGTGAAGGTGAGAAGTAGGAAACTCCCAAACTACGAGTCTTGTTCGCTCAATTCTCCAGTTTCTTGTTCAGCGTGTTGATTGAGATCCCCAGTGCTTTTGCAGTCCGTGTTTTATTGTTGTCGAAAGCTTTCAGTGCCTTTCTTGCATACTCTGCAGTCAGCTCTTCTATTGTGAGTATTTCTGATGGCTCTGGTATCTGTTCCTCCATAGTATCCGGTTCATCCGCATTGGTCTGTCCGACAGAATTAACAGGTACTCTTCTATGAGTTTTCATGTGTGCTGAAAGAAAATCTCCGAGTTCATCTATCCTGTCGAGAAGGTACACATTCGAAAGGACGTTCTCAAGTTCCCGTATGTTCCCTGGCCACTCATAATTCTGAAGCAGGGAAATCTGTGATTTGGAAAGGGGTCGAAGAATTTTACCGGACCGCGATTCCAGTTTTCTTCTGATTGACGATGTTATGAGTGCAATATCACCCGGACGTTCCCGCAGAGGAGGAATTTTGATGACGAAATTGCAGATGCGGTAATACAAGTCTGTTCTGAACAGCCCTTCATCCACCATTTTTGCCACATCCTTATTTGTCGCGGAAATAACCCGTATGTCCGTTGTCTTTTCCTGAGTAGATCCGACCGGGGTGAACTTCCCTGAGTCGAGCACTCTGAGGAACTTAGCCTGTGTTTCAAGCGGCATATCGGCTATCTCATCGAGAAAAAGCGTCCCCCCGTTTGCGGCTTCGAGGATACCTTCCCTGTCTTGCACTGCGCCTGTAAAAGAACCTTTCACATGTCCGAAAAGACGCGAATTGATGAGCCCTTCTCCAGAGAGAGTGGCACAGTTCTCGCAGAAGAAAGCTTTTCGGCTTCGCGGGCTCACATAATGAAGCAACCTTGCAGCTCTCTCCTTACCCACACCTGTTTCCCCCATGATCAGTACATTCTTGCTGTCGACCATCCCATATAGCTCCAGGTCACGCTTTACCCGTTTGATAGCATCTGAATTGCCGTCAAGCCCTTCATCTTTTCCTGCTGAGAGAAAAGAACGGATCTCTCTCATGTCATCAGGCTGAAGAGGATATTGATTACTCAGTTTTCTGATAGATGTGGGATATGCATCGAGGTCACCAAATTGAAAATACCGGAACATGCCAAGTTTGACCAAGTCCGACAGGTCTTTTTCAAAACCGTGAACCTGTCTGTCCTTATCGCTGAGGACAAGAAGAGACGGAGTCTCATCCCTGCAGTCCAATCCGAGACAGTCGACAATGATTTCAGTATCTGAACTCGTGTCAGTTCTGAAATGCGTTTTGCAGAAAGATGCGATTTTATCTTCAAAATCGATGCCCCAATAGCCGCCTGAGTACCAATCCACTTCCACGCCATTGCTGTGAAGAACTTTCAACCCATCTATGAGTTCAGGAAGCGAACCCCTGCACCCCATCCCGCATATGTGAATCCTCCGGATGTCAGGACTGCCTGTTGCTATGTTCATCAATCTCTTATGCAGATTGAAACTGCTCGATACGAATATCCCCGCATAGGGGAACTTTAGAAGCACGGCTGCAGCAGCGCATGCTCCTGGTCTTCCGTTGTATGTAACTACAATGGTATCTGACCTCTGGTCGTTTCTCCATCTCATCGTAAACCTCCTGCCTGGAATATGTCATAAATCAGGCAATACTGTCAATTACTGACATATCTATCAATAAATGATAACATCTTCTGCGTTTTCTCAAACAGAGAGGTCTTTACAGCCTTATTTTATTTGGCATGTTTAATGCATCTCCAAAGAGCGTATAAATCTGTGAATGGAGAAAACAATGTTGCAGAAGCAACTCCTCAAGTATCGAGGAGAATGGAACTATGAAACACCAGATGGCTCGACCGTTACGCTTACGGAAGACCGCACCCCGAAGGATGTCGAAACACGAGTTAAGGTAGAACACGATTCCGTTTCAGGTGAAATGGACGAAGTGCTTCGCCTGACAGACCCCGAAGATGTCCCGAAGGGCTGGAAGAAAACCTCACAGCTCATTTCCTGGCGGTTCACCCTGAAAAATGAACAGGGCCAACTCCTCTACAATGGCAGAATCGAAGAGTACTTCGTGTTAAACACCACCACCAGAAAAAAATACACGATAATTACATGGGAAGTAATCTACGTAGGTCCAGCAAGCAGAGAGAGGAGCTTCAACGCAAGCGGTATGGAAAGAAATTCTGCCAATGCTCTTGAAACAATGATGCGTGTGGCGGGTGATGATTTAAAGAGGCGAAGCACATAAAACAGCATTTACATTTAATAACATTATAATTAAAATTAATATATCAATAATCTGGAGGTCACATGAAAACAGTAACACTGGCTATGACACTATTCCTGACAATTACATACGGAGCTATATCTGAGGATACCGTTCTACCGGAGGACGCAGCACTGATCAGCGATCTAGTACTCGAGATCGCAGGTTTCGAACCGCTTGTGAATATCGCAGTTGATGACAGTTGCCTGGTAGTATTCGTTGTCACGGGGCAGGACTGGGCGGACAACGATGAAGGCTGGGATGAATTAGCAACACTCCTGGCAATTGTCAGCGGTGTCGATTACGAAAGATACTGGCAGGCAAGAGATGTTGTGGTGGGATACTTCGATATCTGGTTCAACATCACAATGGAGGACCTGTTCTGGCTCTCGGAGAATGTAGAAACACTCACAGAAAATGAGTGGTGGCAGGAGTTCAAAAACAGAACAGAGACGTACCCAAAGACAATGTACGATACGGAAGAGAAATCCACATGAAGATAGCAGTAACGGCAGATGTTCACCTAACCAAAGATACACACCCCGAACGCTATAATGCCCTCGAAGATATCCTGAAACAAATGACAACCGAGAATATAAACACCCTCATCATTGCAGGAGACCTTTTCGACAAGGGAATGCAAAACTATGCGGAGTTCGAATCTCTTTGCAGCAAGTATGCCGGTATCGAATTTCATATTGTTCCAGGGAATCATGATTCTGAAATTTCGGGCAGTTCTATCACAAACAGTAATGTGACGGTTTATTCAGACCCCGAAATGAAGACTATCGGCAAAACAGAATTCCTCTTCATGCCATTCATGAAGAAGACGATGGGGCAGGCTTTGGGTTCCATCAAGCAGGATTTGAAAAATAATGACTGGGTATTGGTCGGACACAGCGATCATCTCGATGGGTCAGGTGAGTGTGAGTCCTATGAAAAAGGAGTATATATGCCAATCTCCAATAAGGACATCGACATGTACTCACCCAAGAAAGTACTGCTCGGGCATATACACAAAAAGAAGGACACAGTTAAACTGCATTATCCCGGTTCCCCCTGCGGATTGGACATCAATGAAACCGGAACAAGAAGATTTCTGATTCTCGATACTGACGATTTTTTAGTAGAGGAAAGGAAAATCGATACAGAAACAATCTATATGATAGAGAAATTCACTATTATTCCCGAGAAAGACGAAACTAAGAATCTCAAAGCCGAAATAACCAAACGGATATCTGGCTGGAACTTCACACCGAACGAACTCAAAAAGGTTACAGTCAGACTTAGAGCGAGCGGCTACTCTACAGCACGGGATATTATTCTCGATTTACTGCTTGACGAATTCCGATCCTTCAAAATCTACAAGAATGAGAGTAGTGAGATTATAGAAAACCTCTCTGAAAGTAATGATACCCAAAGAAGTAGAATTGCAGAAAAAGTCAAGAAAATGATAATGAATGATCTCGACTGGGATTTTGGCGGGGATGAGCCAAATAGAGATGAAGTCATACTCTCTGCCTTGTCCATTATTTTCGGGAAATAGGTGAAGCATGGGTATTAGAATAGAAAAAATCAAGATAAATCAAAATGGACCCCTTAACTCCAATTTTGAACTGGAACCCAGAGACCTTAATCTTATCTACGGATATAATGAAACGGGTAAGACCTATATAGTGGAAGCAATGATACAATTCCTATTCAAGAATAGAAAATACCCGCTTACTCTTCGTGACTGGGATTTTGGTGGAAAAATAATGGTTTCCGGTATAGAACAAACCCCGGTTTCCTTTAAAAAGACCGGTGCTAAGCTGGATAACTACACGGATAACAAGTTGGGATTGCCCAAAGACATAGGCAAACTGCTTGTTGTTCGAAGCGGCGAAACACGATTCATCGAAAAAGGTGACGGCGTTGGACGTGAGATTATCAGAAACTGCCTGTCCGGCAAAGGCATCCTGGAAGAAATTCTCAAACCAATTCAAACAAACAATAGAAAACTAGAGATAGAAAACAAGACCATAACCGGACCGCTAAGCAGCAACAAACGGGATTTACAGGAAATACGGGAGGAGCGGAATAAGTTAGATATTCTCATATCCGAAATTGAAAATAGTGATTCTCTGGCTGAGATAAGCAGACTCGAGGAAGAAGAAGAAAAAGTCTCTGGAAATGTTGAAAATCTCAAAAAGGCAAAGCGTAGTTATGCCTTTGAACTTAGTTCTGAAATAAAACAGATAGATGATGAGTTGAACCGGCTTCCCAAATTAGAAGGGCTCAGAAAGGTCGAGCAAAAAATATCCGATTTGAATCAGGCTGTTGGCGAAAAAGAGAGACTTAACGAAGAATATAAGAAAAGAGCAAAAACGTCAGATGATTATAAGTGGTGCATAGCTGCACAAAAGAAGTACAATGAAGGACTAGCAGAACAGGGACAGACAAAGGACAATAAATGGATGATGATTCTAGGAATATTGTCAGTCCTGAGCGCACTAGCGTTTCTGCTGCCGCAGATGACATTGCCTGCAGTACTGTGCATCGTTGCCGCAGGTGTGTTACTTGTTTTGTACGGAGTAACAAAAAGGCAGATCAACAATCAGGGGTTCATCGATGAGCAGAAACAACGTGAGAATGAATTCAAAAAGAGATTCGGCATTGAGTTGACGGGAAAGGACATCCTGGACAGCAAGCTCGCTGAGTTGCAAAAGAATAATACTCTCGCACAGGATAGCAAAAGAAAGTTAGAGGAGCAGAATAGCAAAATATCCAACCTCAGAACCAGTATTGTGTTTGAAATGAAAAATCTGTTTGTAAGAGAAGTAAACGGAACGGATTGGATTGCAGAAATAGACAAGGTCAAGAGCAGTATAGAAAAGTATGAAATTCAGAGAAGTGAATTGAATGATACGCTTCTACCGCTGAATGTCCCTCCGAGTGATTATCTTCAAGCGGGCAGTGCAGTAAAGTGGAATTCTACTGAACTTATCAAGCAGGAAAAGCAACTTGATGATATCAATCAGAGAATTGTAGTACTTGAAAACGAAATGAACGACCTGAAAGGTCGGATTGCAGCAGAAACCGCAAAGTCGTATTCAGAGAGTATTGAAGATCTCATGGATGAACTCTATAAAAAGAAGCAACAAGTTGCTGACAAGTACAGGATAATGTGCAGCGAGACACTTGCAATGATAAAAGTAGTTGAGATTGTCAATGAACTAACCGGACAAGAGGATATGGAAATAAAAGATAATTTATCGCTTCCGGCAATTACTAACCTACTGTCTGCAATAACAGGTGGGAAGTACACCGACATCAACATGGACGATAACGGAAGTCTATCCCTGATAACAGGCAATGACGAAGAATATCCTCTTTCTCTCCTCAGCAAAGGAGCACGCGAACAAATCTATCTTGCACTCAGAGCAGGTTTTGCTGAAAGAGTTCTGAAAAATCCTGCATTCCTCATACTCGACGACGCCTTCCAGCATTCAGACTATGAACGGCGGAAAAACCTCGTCGAGCACACAATGAGACTCGTTGATGCCGGCTGGCAGATATTCTACTTCACAATGGACGACCATATGAAGCATCTGTTTGAAGCAGCCGGAAACAACATGAAAGGTGACTTCAAGAACATCAGTCTATAGAAGGTATATAGAATGAGAAATCAGAACAGGCCGCAAATTGCGACCACATCAAATTCTCAAAGACTCCAAGGTTTTGAAAGTACTATTGGATTCACCGACTTGCAACTTCTTAATATATTGAGTAAATTATCTCAATACGTTGAGAAGAGAGGTAACTATGTTTAAGAAACCGGAATACAGTACACTATTATCAAGGTTGCAGGAACCATCCGGATTAATCCAGGTAATTTCCGGACCGCGTCAGGTCGGAAAAACCACAATGGTACATCAGGTACTGGAATCCCTTGCTACAGAAGGTAGGGAGGTTATGTACTCATCGGCCGACCTCCCCGCCCCAAAAGGAACAACATGGATCGAGGAAAAATGGGCAGCGGCAAGAGTAGTAGCAAAGAAGAACAAGACAGTTCTTGCTTTGGACGAAGTGCAGAAAATCCCGCAATGGTCGGAGACAGTGAAAAGGCTTCGGGATGAAGAGCTGAGGCTGCCTAATCCAATCTCAGTTGTAATTCTTGGTTCGTCGGCTTTGCTGATGCATAGGGGACTTACAGAAAGCCTTGCAGGACGCTTCGAAGTCATTCGGATGGGACACTGGTCGCTTGAGGAGATGCATAAGGCATTTGGGTTGAATCTCGAGCAGTATCTTGTTTACGGAGGGTATCCAGGAGGTGCAGCACTTATGCACGATTTCGACAGATGGCGAAGTTACATTCTCGATTCACTGATTGAAACCTGTATTGCACGGGATATTCTCATGATGACAAGGGTGGATAAACCTATTCTCCTCCGAAAACTATTCATGCTTGCCTGTGAATACCCCTGCAGAATCCTGAGTTACAACAAGATTCTCGGCCAGCTCCAGGACACAGGCAACACAACTACGCTTGCACATTATCTCGATCTTCTCGAACAGGCCGGGCTGGTTGCCGGCTTGAAGAAATACTCAGGCAGTAAAGTGAGAAAACGCAGTTCCGGACCTAAACTCCTGCCGCTCAATACAGCACTTGTCAGTGCAGTGAACAATACCGACCCTGAGTATGTATCTAACAACCCGTCATACAGAGGACGGCTTGTCGAAACCGCTGTGGGAAATCACCTATATCAAAGTGCTTTGAAAAAGCGAAAGAATGTACCAATGTACTGGAACGCAGGTGATAACGAAGTGGATTTCGTTCTCAACAGAAGAGAGAAACTACTTGGTTTAGAAGCGTATTCCGGCATAAGAGGACATACAAACATAGGTATGGAACAGTTTAAGAAGAAATACCCCGAAGCAGAAGTTATCCTGATTGGCGGCGATGGGCTACCCATTGAAACAGCCCTACAGGAAGATTTTCAGTAACGGATACCATTAAAGGAGATAACATGGAAACACGCTCCTGCCTACAGTGCGGCGGGTCTGATTTCGAAAGACACGGAATGACCCTGTCCTGCAATTACTGCGGATCCGAACTCATTATAGACCATGACGACACACTCGCATGGGTATGTACCGACTGCGGTTTCAAAAATTCGGAGAAAAGCACTTTTTGCGGCAAGTGCGGCGAACCGCTCAAAGCCATCTGTTATGAATGCCATAAACTCATCCGCGGTGACCTGCAATTCTGTCCAACATGCAGATTCGAATTCCTACCCGATGAAAAACTTATCCTAACCCATCAGGATAACAAGTACGCAAACTACCTAAGCAACAAACGCCTGTACTGCCGAAGCCTGCACGGTAAAGGAAGCAGACAGCTTCTGCTCGAACAGATCCAGGAAATAGTCATCATCAATGTTTACAACAAAGGTTTTGCAATAGGTATAAAAGGATTTACGGGTGAGTCCTATAAACAAACGAACGGTGAAGTGATTGACGGTTCAGACTCCTTCGCCCAGATAAATGTTCCGACGAAGCATGATGCCGAACTCTTCGCCCAAACCATCGTCGAAAACACCCCCGATAACCCGCCAATAGTCAACCACCCCAAACTCCGATGCTTCGAGCGAGTGTTCGCAACCGCAATTGCACTTGCAGGAATGGTCTTGTTAGTAATGGTATTGATTCATTAGATACTTGAAGGAAAGGACGAAGTATGAAAGTAGATACAATTATCTCAATGATTGACCAAGGAGCGATAGCTCTCCCTGAGTTTCAAAGAGGGTATGTGTGGAACCGAAAACAGGTGAAGCAAATGATGAACTCACTTTACAGAGGCTATCCAATTGGTTCCTTGTTAATATGGGTGACCTCCACAGAAGAAGCAGATATTCGAGGGGGTGTTCCACAATTCAAAGACATCAAATTACTTTTGGATGGTCAGCAGAGAATCACATCCTTATATGGGCTTAGTAAGGGAACAGCCCCCCCGTTCTTCGAAGGTAATTCAAGAGCATTTACGGGCTTGTATTTTAATCTTGAAGACGAAAAGTTTGAGTTTTTCCGTAAACGAAAGATGCGGGATGATCCTTTGTGGATTGATGTAACCAGTCTACTGAAGGATGGAATGGGAAGACTAATCTCTAGACTGTATGAACTTGATTTGCCAAGCGAATCTTATAGCAGTTATATGGAAAGACTTAATCGCGTGTACCAAGTCACTCAGAAGGATTTTCATATAGACGAAATAGTAGGAAGGGAACTTGAAGAAGTCGTAAATATCTTTAACATAGTAAACAGCGGTGGTACTAAGCTCTCCAAAGGAGATCTTGCTATGGCCAAAATATCAGCAACTTGGCCTGATGCAAGAGAAAGGATGAATGAAAAACTCAAAGAGTGGGAGAGGAATGGTTTCAAATTCAGATTAGAGTGGTATCTTCGATGTATCAATGCCACAACATTGGGAAAATCAAAGTTCATAGCACTTGCTGAGATTGATAAGAATGTTTTTCAAATAGGACTGAAGGAAACGACAAAAAGCATCGATACTTCCATAAACCTGATTTCATCACGATTGGGTTTGGATCATGATCAAGTATTCAAAAGCAAATACTCTATTGCACTGATTTCTCGTTACATGAAACTTCGCGGAAAGAGTCTTACTGATGCTAAGGAGATCGGAAAGCTACTGTTCTGGTATGTGCACACCCTTCTCTGGGGACATTATTCTAGTTCACCAATTTCTGTTTTAAGACAAGATCTTTCTTCAATCGAGAATAACGACGACCCAATTGGAACGTTGATTGATAAGCTACGGCAAAATCGTGGTAGCCTTGAAATCACATCAGCTGACTTCAAGGGATGGAGCAAAGGTGCACGTTTCTATCCAATTCTTTATATGTTAACCCGAATGAACCATGCTCTAGACTGGCATACAGAGACAGAGCTCTCACAGAACCTACTCGGTAGCCATGCTAAACTACAGATTCACCACATTTTCCCCAAGACTCTACTGTACAAGTCTTTATATCTAAAGAAAGAAGTTAATGCGTTGGCTAATTTCACCTTCCTAACAGCACAGACAAACCAGCAAATATCTGCTAAACAACCTGAAGAATATCTATCAGTCATACAAGAGATGCATCCTGGAGTCCTTGAATCTCACTGGATACCAACTGACCGAAATCTATGGAAAATAGAGAATTATCGTCTGTTTCTTGAGGAAAGGAGAAATCTACTCGCAAAAGCTGCAAATGAATATGTAGATAGCTTATTGATGAATACCAGAATCGATATCCCTGCAGAATTTATCGCTGGAGGGATTGAAACAGAGGAAGAGGAAATGAAAATACTCTCACTATGTGATTGGCTATGCAGGCAGGGATTAAGCGCAGGTGAAGAAAAATTTTCGATTATTAACAAAGAAACGGGGAAGATTAAAGCCATATTAGATATGGCTTGGCCAAAAGGAATTCAGGAAGGTCTAACTGAACCAATTGCACTTCTACTTGAGGAACCGCAAGAAGTATTAGCAGTTGCAGGACAAGCTGGCTTTCGGTTCTTTACATCCATCTCTGAGTTTAAGGATTATGTCTTAAGTGAAGTATTGGAGGAATCAAACAGCACGAGTTATGATGACCCGTTGCGGTATTGAGTTGACTTACTACGACTTAATCTGACAGTCACCTTCTGAGTAGTACCGTCAGGTCAGCGTGAGAATTGCAGTCAAAACAGTCTTGAGACCGAAGCAACAATTCCTTGCTAAATCAAGAAAAACTCCCTTGCTTCTCCGCGAAACACTTCCCTTATGTGCCAGGAAGCATACTCTTCGTCTGGCAGATAGGTTGATCTGAGGGGGTTTCTCAGTTTCTGGCCGTGAAACCTCATAAGCCAGTCATCGAAGCTTTCCGAACCGTGTGCATTTTCAGAAACGAGAAAGATAAGTTCAGTTGAAAGGGAAAAAGCACCTCTGTCGAATAGTTTATGATGAAGTGAGCATAGAGCAAGTCCATTTTGTTCTTTATCCGGACCACCGTAGGCGTGCCACTTGATATGTGCGGCTTCTAGTCCGATAAGGTCATTCCCCACACGGATATCAAAACCGCAAACAGCACACCTGTATTCATAAGCCCGTAACACCTTCTCCCTGAATTTTGGGTCTCTTGTTCGGGTTTCTTCCTGAGTTTGTTCTGATTCGGGTACGGGAGAAACACCGGTAGTTATCCCGGCAGCCTGCAGGATGTCTTCGTGCATTGTTCTTGGAAAATGCGAATGAAGAATAGTTCCGGCAATGTCAAGAAGAAGAGTTCTGTCAGTATTTAAGATTTCATGTATTTCGGAGGGGAAACTGCCATGTACATCGTTATTCCTCATCATTGTCTTGGTTGGGCATGCACCCAAATGTCCGCCAGGAGAAGGAGACATGTTTGAGAGGTTCCAAATATCGTCATTCTGCAGGTACCAAAATGGATACAGTGCCTGTGTTTTATTGGGTGGACCGAACTCATCGAGCAGTTTCCCGACATTCACATCAACATCTTGGAATGATACAGGATCTGTATAGCCGTTAAAGATTCGGCCGAGTATATACAGTATCAACAGAGGTTTATGCGGAGCACGCTTGTCTCCCTGTTTCCAAACCGTAATTTGATCGAAGAGTTTTCTTACTTCTTCTTTAGTCATTATTCCATCACCCCCCAATTATCCTCATCCAGTCCGCACAGTGCTTCGTGTCTGCAGTCTTCGGGTATTATTAACA
>CAYRQP010000005.1:0-117611 GCA_964426545.1 uncultured bacterium
GACGCAGCAAGGATAACCGACGGACGCAGCAAGGATAACCGACGGACGCAGCAAGGATAACCGACGGACGCAGCAAGCTACGTCCAGAAGAAGAAGAAGAAGAAGAGAAGAGGAGAGTTACAAGTGAATAACAGGATAGAGAATCTCGCGATAAATGAGTCCGGATTTATTTTTGATCCGATAACCGGCATCACCTATACAGTTAACGAAGTGGGGCGCTTCATACTCGAGCGACTGAAAGATGGCGCATCCACGGATGACATTGTCCGGGCAATAGGAGAAGAATTCGAGTCGGAAGACAAGGATGTTTACCGCCATACCCTCGAATTTGTTCATAATCTTACCGAAAACGGACTTATCGATAAATCTGTCGGGGAAATGCAGAGCAATGTGCAAATCTGAATCCACGGTAGGAGTTACCGGACTTAACGCAACAGATAATCCGGGACCCGGAATATCTGTCATTCGTTCTCTTCTGCATGCTGAAGATTTCAAAGGTAGGATAATCGGTCTTTCCTATGATGCTCTCGACCCCGGCAATTTCGCAGGTCTTGCTGATTCTGTATATCTTATCCCATACCCATCCGAGGGATCGGATGCACTTGCTGCAAGGATGAAGTACATTGTGGATGAAACAGGAATGAATGTATGTATTCCTACTCTTGATTCAGAACTCCCGGGTTTCAGTGCAATCGCTTCCGAACTGGAAGAATCAGGATGCAGGATGTTTATTCCGACTGATGAGCAATATGAGATGCGGTCGAAGACCCGTTTGCCTGAACTTGGACAGAAATCGGGAATAGATGTGCCTGCACAAAAAGCCGTAGTAACGATGGATGAGCTCTATACTATTCACCATTACATACCTTTCCCCCTTGTTGTCAAAGGCGTTTACTACGGTGCTGAAGTGTGTCACACGGTAAATGATGCGACAATGGCATTTGGGAAGATGTCTGCTAAATGGGGCGTGCCGGTAATCGTGCAGGAGTTCGTCGCCGGAACTGAATTCGATATTGTAGCAGTAGGTGACGGCAAAGGTGGTCTGATTGGAGCTGTTCCAATGAAGAAAATGCATATCACCGACAAGGGTAAGGGGTGGTCGGGAATTGTAATTCACGATGACAATCTAACAGAGATGTGCGAAAAGTTCATGCGGGCAACGAAGTGGCAGGGTCCCTGCGAATTGGAGATATTGAGAACTCCCGACAGCAGATATGTTCTTCTCGAAGTGAACCCGCGGTTTCCTGCATGGACATATCTCTCAGCAGGTGCGGGAGTCAATTTGGCGATGGCAGTTGTCAATCTTGCGGCGGGAATAGAACAGCTGGAGCTGTCGCAGCCTGATGTGGGAACGATGTTCGTCAGAATTTCACTCAATCAGATAACTCATGTGGATGAATTTCAGCATATAGTAGCAACAGGCGAATGCCACGGAATGGAATGAAAATGGAAAAGAAACACTATGAAAAACCGCAGATAGTCCGGCATCAGGTCGGGATGCTGAACAAGTTTGGAAGCGTACCGTCGGTTGAGCCGATGACTGAAATAGACGGAGTCGCAATAGCAGAACTGATGGATACTTATGGTTCTCCCTTGTTTGTCTTCTCTGAGAAGCAGATAGTATCGAAGGTTGGTGAACTTCGTGAAGTGTTCACACACCGTTATACTAATACCCGCATAGCATGGTCATACAAGACAAATTATCTGGATGCAATCTGCCGTGTCTATCACCGCGAAGGTTCCTGGGCGGAAGTTGTTTCGGAATTCGAATACGACAAAGCCATCCGCAACAGTGTACCGGCATCGAAGATAATTTTCAACGGACCCTATAAACCGGCACCGGCTCTTATGAAGGCATTTAAGGGTAATTCGATTGTGAATCTCGACAACTTCGATGAACTTCAGACCGCCGAAGAAGTAGCTGAAGAACTCGGTGGTGATGTTCCCGTAGGTATTAGGGTGAGTATGTCTACAGCCGGCACCCCGCCCTGGGGAAGATTCGGATTCAATCTCGACAACGGACAGGCACGGGATGCAGTGCGCAGAATACTCGCGGGGAAGAAGCTGAAATTGAAAGGACTGCACTGCCACCTCGGGACTTTCATTCAGCAGCCCGAAGTTTACCGTGAACAGGCGCAGAAACTTGCACTGTTTGCAAACTGGCTGCGGGAAACCCACGGCATTGTCCTCGATTATCTCGATATCGGCGGCGGAATAGCATCGACCAACACTCTGCATACGCAGTATCTTCCCGGGAGCCAGACAACCCCGCCTTTCAGCCGTTTTGCCGAAGCAGTGGGACGGGGACTCTCTGAACTGACCTGCAAACCTGACGATTATCCCGTTCTTTTTCTGGAAACTGGAAGAGCTCTTATCGACAATGCCGGATATCTGCTTACAACTGTAATTGCCAACAAACGGCTGCCTGACGGACAGAGGTCGGTTGTAATCGATGCCGGAGTGAATATCCTCTTCACTGCCTGGTGGTACAAGCACGACATAGTCCCTGCGCAACCTGTATCCGGTACTCCGGAACCGGCAATCATACACGGACCTCTCTGCATGAACATAGATGTAATACGGCCGTCGTTGCTGTTTCCTCCAATGGAAGCGGGCAACGGACTGGTAATCAAAAGTGTGGGAGCGTATAATGTTACTCAATGGATGCAGTTCATCACATACCGTCCACCCGTAGTAATGATCTCGCAGGAGGGAGAGCATGCTCTCATCAGGCGCGGAGAAAACCTGGCAACAGTAACGGAAATGGAAGAGATACCAGAGTGGCTTCAGATGTAGTTCCGCAGCAGAACGGACTTAGACAGGACGGGAATCTGCTTAGAGACTCACTGCTGTACAGTTATTCAGAAATATTCTTTGTCCGGAACCGGATTTCTGGGTTTCTTATCCTGCTTGCAACACTTATTCATCTTCCATTCACTTCCGGAACCGAATACCTTACAGGATTCATTCCTGGACTGGCTGGATTTCTTTCAATTATCCTAGCAAACGGAATCGCCTTTGCTATGAATCTGCACCGCGATACTGTCAGGGAAGGATTTCTCGGCTACAATGCACTGCTTGTGGGAATTGCCCTTAGTAACTTATTCATATTCAACATGGTTCTGGTTGTCGTAATCATTGTCAGCATTGTATCAACAGTGTTCCTGACAGCTGCACTGCGGAATGCACTCGGATACCATTATAACCTGCCGGTTCTGTCCCTGCCCTTTCTGATAATCGTCTATCTGGTTCTGCTTGCGTCAACGAGTATTGACTCACTTCATATGGTAACATCCTGGAGCACACACGGTGATTTTATCCAATGGCTTCCGGATGTGATGGAGTGTTTTCTCCGCTCACTGGGGGCTGTATTCTTTGCTCCAAATGTAATTTCGGGTCTTCTTATCTTCGCAGCCATTCTGATATTCAGCAGATATTCCATTCTTCTTTCAATGCTTGGATTCAGCATGGCGTGGTTTTTTATGGGCGGGTATCTAAATCTTGATCATTCAATCTACTTCTACTATGTAGCCTTCAACTTCATGCTTGTGTCGATAGCTGTAGGGGGAGTGTGGTTTGTGCCACAGAAATCGTCTCTGCTTCTTGCGGTTGTGTCTGTCATGATATCCGGAGCAGTTCTTACCGGTGCCATAAAATTACTTGCTCCGTTCGAACTGCCGATTTTGATTCTGCCTTTCAATGTAACAATGCTGCTTGTTCTTGCTGCAATGCGCCAGCGGACTCTCGACAAAAATCCCAAGGCAGTCGATTTTGCAGCCGGTTCTCCGGAAGTGAACAGGGCATTCTACCGAACTCGAGTAGAACGATTCGGCTCACACTTTCTCATTCGATTCAAACTGCCCTTCAGGGGGGTATGGGTCTGTACGCAGGGAGTGGATGGAGAGCACACTCACAGAGGACCATGGAGGCATGCTTATGACTTCGAAGTATCAGGGAGCAGTGGTGAACTCTATGACGGAACCGGAGTAAATGTCGAACAGTATCACTGCTGGAAACTTCCTGTTCTGGCATGCGCAGATGGTCGGATTGTCCGAATTGTAAATGATGTTCCGGATAATAGAATAGGGAATGTAAATACGGCCCAGAACTGGGGTAATCTCATCATAATCGAACACGGTATCGGACTCTATTCACTTGTATGCCATCTTGTGGAGCAGTCGGTAACCGTGAAAGAAGGTGCGCTCGTTCATGCAGGGGATGAAATCGCATTATGCGGTAATTCAGGAAGATCTCCGCGGCCGCACCTTCACTTCCAGCTGCAGGCAACTCCCAGGATAGGTGCACCTACTTTGTATTCCGAATTTCACGAAGCAGTCACGGTGTCTCCTGAAATGACTCTGAACAATGTGCTGATTCCCGAGAAAGGACAGAGACTCCGGGCTATTCAGCGCGAAGAGGAAATGGCACGGATGCTGCACTTTCCGCCCGGTACCCATTATGAATGCGAAGTAATAAACGGAAATTCAGCAACCCAGGAAACCCTGGAATCTGAAATGGACCTGTACGGTAATCTCAAACTTGTTTCGGTCGAAAAAAACGCAACACTGCATTACGATGACCGCCGTGACCTGTTTACAATTTTCGATTATCAGGGAAGACCGGATTCTGCATTGTTTGCTGTTTACTGCTGTATTCCGAGAGTTCCCCTTGAGGAGAATAGAAATCTCGTTTTCTCCGACAACATCTCCCTCAGGTCACTCAGCCCGTTCTGGAAACGCTGGATAGGTGATCTGATACCGTGGATAAGCACAGGTTCAGGTTGCAAAATTAATTACCGTTCTTCCAGAGTAGCAGGAACTCTTGTAATCAGGGGAGAGGCTGTGTCGTGCAGTGGAAAAACAATCTCAACGAAAGCTGAGTTCGATGAAGAGAAGGGTCCTGTGTATTTCTCAATAGAATATAAAGACTCTGTGCTGACAGTCAGGCTGAAGCATGATTAAGAACAGGTTGATTATCCTGCTGCTGTTTTTCTCCGCATTAGTTTCAAATGCATCAACGGAGGCACCTGATGATATACTGACAGCGGCTTATCTAAGTGCATCTGCAGGTGATACTCTGACGGCAGCAGTCATGCTCGAAAACGCATCATATCCCGAAAACTACAGTTTTCTGATAAATGCGGCGTACATGCTGTTCGAATGGAATTTATACGATAATGCGTTGAAATTGTATGACCAGGCTGTGGTAATCTCTGACAGTGGAACAGATGCTGTTCTGGGTTTGGCATGGTCGAATTTCTACCTTGGAAACAACTGTGAAGCATGGAGGGGATTCAGGGAGGTTCTTAACGACTTTCCCGGCAATATCTCTGCTGAACAGGGGATTGATATGTGCTTTACTGATTCTCCGCGAACTTCACTGACAACCTATGGCGGATGGGTTAACTACAGCAATGACTTCTACCGCAATTCTGCTTGTGGGCTGACGACTGACGCTGTCGTTGATATTGGAGCAGGAAATTCACTCCGTTTTGTTTACAGAAAGACAAACTTTTCCGTCAAGACACCGGATGAACTGGGCTACGCAGAAGATGATTCTACCAATTCGATGGAACAGGTGGAAAAGTGGCTCTCGTGGAAGTGTGTCCTTCCCTGCGGAAGTTTATCGTTCACGGGCGGAGTCATCGAGAATGACAGCCGATGGAATGAGAACAGCAGTATCCTTTCTCTGAGATTGCAGATTAGGAATTTCGGGCTGAACACTTCACAGTCCTGTTATTCGGACGGTACTTACAACCAATATGACATCTACTGGATTTACATTCCCTCTGAATCACTTGACACGAAAATCACTATCTCGCTTCACGATGCACATAATGCAGCTCTTGTAAGCGGGAGACTCGGAGCTTCTTATTATCTTGCTGACTGGACCTTTTCCGCATTTGCAGGGGGCGGAAGGGGATACCGGACTGTTTTCCTTGAAACTCCTTCTATTTCGAACACACCCCAGGAGACAAGGGCATTAGCTGGATTAGGAGTAAATCGGGAACTGTTTGGATACGGCAGTGCATTCGTATCAGCCGAATACCAATACCTTCAAGATTCCGGCGGTGAAATCTGGAATTATGAAGAAGGGGAATATGTCGACAGGGGTGAGGTGGATGGAAATATGTATTCAATTTCATTTGGAATAAATTTGGAACTGTAACGAAAGGAACTGATATGGATCGATATATACTAATAGTGGGTATACTGTTGTTTTCAGCAGGAGTTTTGTTCGCTCAGGCTCGCACTATACCCGAGTTGTACCAGCAATCCTATGTACAGGAATATGAACTCGAATACGATGAAGCTCTCGCCACAATGGCAGAGATAGGATTTATGGCGGATGATTACATGTATCACCTTCGAACAGCGTGGCTTCTATATCTGAATAGAGAATACACTGAGTCAATAACTGAGTATATAATTGCTCTGACTGTAGAACCTCAGGCAATCGAACCGCACCTCGGCATGCTTCTTCCGCTTTCAATTCAGGGAAAGTGGCTGAGTGTTATCACGACAGCAGGAAACATCATGCAGAAAGTCCCGTCCAATTACACTGCAGCAAGTTACAGGGCATGGGCTCTTTACAGTCTCGGGCGATTTGAAGAAGCAGTTTCAGCCTACAGTGATATACTGGTTCTCTATCCAGGGGACTTGGATATGCACGCCGGACGCGGCTGGGCGCTGTTTAAATCCGGTAATACGAACGATGCAGAAGCAGAATTCAATCTGGTACTTTCCATCTCACCGTTGAACCAGTCCGCGTTAGACGGCATGGAAGCGGTCAGCGAATAGTAAATACTACTTCGGAAATCAGGATGTTATGTTTTGTAGATCTGAATCGAGTTCTTTGTACATCCATGTGCCATTCTGCGAAAGAAAATGTACATACTGCTCATTTCCTTCAATGCCCATTGCCGGAAAAGATACTAAAAGGCTGCAGACAGCGCTTCTGAAGGAAACGAAGCGCAGATGCAATAGATACATTGATACGGTTTATGCGGGTGGCGGTACACCGACACTTCTACCGCCTGAATTCTGGCAAAGATTCTTCGAAGTTCTCCGAAACACGGTATTCACCGGTTACCTTACAGAAACGACAATCGAAACAAATCCTGGCATACTTCAATTCAATGAACTCAGCGAATACAAGAAGGCAGGTTTCAACAGACTAAGCATAGGTGTCCAGTCCTTCAGCGATAGAGACCTTGAAGTCCTCGGCAGGATCCATGACAGCATTCAGTCTGTCGATACATACAGTGATGCAAGAAAAGCCGGGTTTGAGAATATCAGTATCGACCTTATCTACGGTATCCCCGGACAGACACTCGAAGACTGGGAGTATAGCCTCCTCAAAGCTATCGAACTTTCGCCTGAACACATCTCCTGCTATGAACTGAGTATCGAAAAAGGAACTCCGCTTGCATTGGAAATTTACAGTGGCAATCTGAATAAACCCGATGAAGAAACCTGTGTGCAGATGTACTTACTGACTGACAGACTGCTGAAAGAGAATGGTTACCTGCACTACGAAGTATCGAGTTTCGCAAGGGGGGAGAAGTTCATTTCGAAGCATAACAGTAAATACTGGAGTCGAGCCCCGTATATCGGTCTGGGACCGTCCGCTCACAGTTTCGACGGATATATCGAACGAAGAGTGAATGTATCAGATATTGAGGAGTACTACCGGGATGTAGAAGACGGCCTCTGGGGTTCGTGGACAGAAGAAGTTCTTTTCAAGGCAGATGTCAATCTCGAAAAAGTAATGCTCGGACTTCGATGCATTCAGGGATTTGACCCGGATGATGTGGATATAGACAGAGAATATCTCGAAAAGATGATTTCAGACGGGAAGGTCACCGTGGAAGACGGCCGGGTGATTCCAACTGTCCGCGGAATGCTCTTTGCGGATGGTGATGCAGTCATACTTACTCCCAATCCTGCTCCGGAATTTCCATTTGACTAAAACAAGAAGTGTGAACATAATTGCCTTCTCAAAACTGGAATTATCAGGGTTAGACAATGCCCCCGTAGCTCAGTCGGATAGAGCGACTGCCTCCTAAGCAGTAGGCCACAGGTTCAATTCCTGTCGGGGGTACCATTAACCCGCAAATTTCATCAGCCATCTACTACAACACCTCATATGCAGGCATCTACTTCGTTATACTCACATATCCATCCTCGACGACTGTTATCAAGTACGTCTCCGGAAGATATGTTCGCAAGCCTTGTATCTACCTACATCTGAGACGCTTCGCTACGATAGCTGGTGAAATTTGCGGGTTAATTAGGGACACCATAGAAATAGTGACAGGCGGCAATTCTATGGTGTCCCTAATTTACGTTCGCGGATAGTGAGTCGTACGATGAAGAAGGCAAGCAGAACAGCGAAGTGGCACATAATAGAGGGTACTGCTCCATACGGTGATTCCAGACTTAACACAACGACCAAAGCCGGTACAATAAATGTAATGGACCCGAACAGCATCTGACCCAGTTTGTATCGCGTATCCTTATCATTAGAATGTATCATACTGTACACAGGCAGCAGAAGCATGCTCATTAAACCAAGATGATATAAACCGCCATAGACCAATAACTGCGGCAATGGATTAAAAAACCGGGAGAATACAACAGAACAAACTGTTCTGGACACAAAAGCCGTATCAAAGAGTATCCATATGTTCATTAAGAAAACAGCAGAAAACAAGATTCTCGAATACCGCTTCAACCAAATTTTCTGCGGTGTAACCAGGCTTGAGATTAGCATCACGCCCACAGGCGGCAGCCATGCGATGACCATGAATGCAAGGCGTGGAAGGAATGTGCTGTTCTGAGCAATACTGCATACAAGGAACTCAACGACCTGATAACCGGCAAGCAGGAAGAGAAGAAGCGTTGCAGTATAAACAATCTTTCGCCTTCCGGGACTCGACAATATCCAAATGGCGGCAGCAATCTCTGCTGCGGCAGTTGCTATCGACAAAACGGGTGAATATTCCATAATCTGTCCTTACTGTTCTATTCTATTGACTTTAATCAATTATAAGAATAAAATATAACAAATAATTAAGGGGGTGAAAATGAAAAAGCTAATCCTACTGGTACTTTTGATAGTATTTCTCACGACAACCGGATGTTACACAATGGTACACCGTGTAGGAACCGGCGGAGAAAACACTACCCAGAAAATCGAGCGGCAGTGGTATTTCTTCTTTGGTCTCATCGAACTGAATCATGTTGATTCGTACGAAATGGCCGATGGGACTGACAACTATACAGTTACAACCGACATGACACCGGTGGACTTCTTTATCAACCTGTTTACATCGACGGTACTCGTCAATTGCTGGTCCGTAGAAGTTTCCGAGTAACTTCGAACAATATTCTAAGGAAGCCGGGTGACGAAGGTTACCCGGTTTTCTCATATGTTACAATACAAAAAGTGTTATACCATCCGATGAATCAGTCATCCTTAGGGAGCGTTCAATGAAAGCGATAGTTCTGAGAGGTGTTCATAACCTGCGAGAGGAAACAAACCCACTATTCTTGGAAGACTTACCGATTCCAAAACCTGAGAACAATGAAGTTCTCCTAAAGGTACTTGCCTGCGGTATATGCCACACTGAAATCGATGAGATTGAGGGCAGAACTCCCCCAAATGAGTATCCTCGAATTCCCGGACATGAAGTTGTCGGAAGGATAATCGAGTCGCGAAGTTCGGTTGCAGGATGGAGTATCGGGGACAGGGTTGGTGTAGGATGGTTTCACTCATCCTGCGGGAAGTGCAGATACTGTCTCGAAGGCAATGAAAATCTCTGTTCTCACTTCAGGGCTACCGGCAGGGATGCCGACGGCGGTTATGCCGAATACATGAAAGTCCCAGCGAGCTCGGTATTTCCCATTCCATCGAACATTAGTGATGTCGAAGCAGCTCCGCTGCTTTGTGCGGGTGCGATTGGATACCGCTCCCTGCGGCTGGCAGATATTAAAGACGGAGACAGACTCGGATTAACCGGCTTTGGTGGTTCGGCACATCTTGTTCTCAAAATGGTCGGATATCTGAATCCCAATTGTGATGTTTTTGTCTTTGCCCGGAATGAAGATGAAAGGGAATATGCTGTAAGACTTGGAGCTGCATGGGCAGGTGACACTGCTGAAAAGTCCCCTGAAAAACTCGACAGCATCATCGATACAACGCCTGCCTGGAAACCGGTTGTCGAAGCTCTTGGCAATCTTGCACCGGAAGGCAGACTTGTTCTCAATGCCATCCGCAAGGAGGATTTCGATAAGGAGTATCTGTTTAATCTCAGTTACCCCGAACATCTATGGATGGAAAAGGAAATAAAGAGCGTGGCGAATGTCAGCATAAGGGACATACGCGAATTCCTGGAATTGGCAGGAAGGATGGACATCCACCCGGATGTGACGGAATATGCTCTGGAGGATGCTAATAAAGCACTGGTTGAATTAAAAACACAGAAGGTAATCGGAGCAAAGGTGCTTCGCGGTACTTCGCGGGACGGAGTAAACTTCGTCAACTAACTTGGCGAAATAAAGTATAATTACAATATTAAAATAGCGTTAGCGTGCTGAGCGTTTTCATTACATATTTATTCTTGTGTATATTCTCTTAATGTTAGTGTTTAAATCTTATGAATTCAAAACCTAAATAGACGGAATGCGGGAATGGGAAAACATAACTACTATCAGATGACAGCCGGTGAAGTTCTCGAAGCACTTAATTCCGGTAAAAAAGGACTTCCGAGAGAAATTGCTGAAAAACACCGAAAGCAATATGGACTGAACGAGATAACTGCTGATGTATCCGTTCCTAAGTGGATGGTTTTTCTAAAGCAGTTTCGAGACCTTCTGGTAATAGTGCTGATTGTTGCGGGGATTATCTCATTTGTCATTGGTAGCGTCCGTGACGGAACAGTGATGTTCATAATCGTATTCGTCAACGCCATAATCGGATTCGTACAGGAGTACAAAGCAGGCAAAATCCTCGAAAAACTGAGAGAACTGATTAAATCCCCTGCGAAAGTGATGGTGGACGGAGAATGGCAGGAGATACCGCAGAGCAAACTGGTTCCGGGTGATCTTGTAGAACTCGAAGCAGGAGACAAGATGCCCGCTGATATCAGGATACTCGAGTCGTATGACTTCCGAACGGTTGAATTTTCACTTACCGGTGAATCGATGCCGCAGGGCAAGAATAGTAATGCCATAAAAGATAAATGTATTATTGCAGATAGAGAAAATATGGCGTATATGGGTACCAGTGCTGCGACAGGGAGCGCCACTGGGATAGTTGTCTATACCGGAATGAATACCGAAATGGGCAAGATAGCGAAGATGACTTCCGAAACCACCACTGTAAAATCGCCCCTTCAGAAGGAATTGGGAGTTCTCGCAAAGTGGCTGACAGGTGTTGTTGTTCTGCTCAGTGTTGCGATTTTCGGAGTTGCCATGTGGCAGGATTTCTCGTTTATCACAAGTATGGTAATAGCCCTCGGTGTTGCGGTAGCATCGGTCCCGCAGGCACTGCCGGCACAGGTGACAGTAGCACTGACCGCTGCAAGCAACCGCCTTGCAGAGAAAAAGGCAGTGGTTAAGAGCCTTCCATCAGTCGAAACACTTGGCTCTACCACGGTAATCTGTACGGATAAGACAGGAACACTCACGAAGAATGAAATGACCGTTACCGATGTCTGGTTCGATAAATCAAAATATGAGATAACAGGTGTCGGGTACAAACCCGAAGGCGGTATCGAGAAAGACGGAGTTCCTCTCACGCAGGATGAAATAGACTATATCGAGATATTGATGGATGCAGCCACTATGGCATCGAATGCTGAAATACATGCGCCTGATGAAGATCATGCCGGTTGGTACCCCGTCGGAGACCCCACCGAAGCGGCCCTGATAACGATGTCGACAAAACTTGGCACAAGAAGCCCCACAGAAGACGAAGACAATCCTGAACTCCACGAGTTCCCGTTCGATTCCGAGAGGAAGATGATGAGTTCTGTCCGCCTGTTCGAAGACAGGAAGGAACTTGCAATGAAAGGTGCACCTGACAGTGTGCTGGCAATATCAAAATATATCTACAGGAACGGGAAACCTGTTCCAATAACCGATGCCGACAAACAAACAATTCAGGAAGAGATCGAAAAGTATTCCGATAAGGCTCTCCGTGTTCTGGCAATTGCATTCAGACCCCTGGACATCGACGGGAATGATTATGTAATAGAAGAACTGGAAAAAGATGTAGTGTTTCTCGGGCTTGTCGGAATGATAGACCCGCCTAAAGAAGGTGTTAAGGAGGCAATTGCTGCATGCCGTGAAGCTCAGATACGGGTGATAATAATGACGGGAGACCACGCAATTACAGCACGTGCTGTAGGCAGAGAAATAGAAATTTCTCCCGATGGTGAACCGACGGTGCATACCGGCGCTGAACTCGATGATTTTACAGATGAAGAACTGACTGATATTCTCAAAGCCGGCGTACCTGTTATCTTCTCAAGGGTGAATCCCGAACATAAATTGCGGATAGTTGACCTGCTCGAAGACCAGGGCGAAATAGTGGCTGTTACGGGAGATGGTGTGAATGACGCTCCTGCACTGAAAAGAGCAGATATAGGTGTAGCCATGGGGATTACTGGAACGGATGTGTCGAAAGAAGCCGCTGAACTGATACTCCTCGATGACAGTTTTCCAACGCTTGTGGAAGCAGTAAGGGAAGGCAGAACAATCTACCACAATCTCAAAAAGACTGTGCTTGCATCGATGACAACCAACGCTGCGGAGCTTGTCATAGTCATAATGGGTCTGATCGGTGTAGCGTTGCATAACTGGGCAATTCCAATACTAGCTATTCAGATACTTGCAATAGACCTTCTGGCTGAAATCATGCCGCTCACCTGCCTGACCTTCGACCCATCTACAAAGGGAACCATGCAGAATCCGCCCCGGAACCAGCAGAATCATATCATGAATATCCCAAGTTCGATGGAAGTGATACTATTCGGACTTCTCATAGGAGTTCTGGCTTTCGGCAACTTCGCATTCTACATGTCCAGGGAAGGTTTGACATTCCTGTCAGATATTAACTCATCAAATGATGATTGGACTCACTATCTGTGCGCTGCGACAATAGCATATCTGACCATCGCATTTTGCCAGTTCCTGAATGTGCTTTCGAGACGCTTCGACCGCACTTCGATTTTCAACAGGAATCTCTTTTCCAATAAAATACTGCTTGCTTCCATCGGAGGCTCAATCCTGCTTATCCTGACCGCAGTATATGTTCCTTTCATAAACAGATTTCTTTACTTTACCAGATTACGTCCCATTGACTGGCTTTGTGTACTGGGTGCTGCAGGAGTTTTTCTCTTCGTGTTTGAAATACTGAAGGTTTTTAAGCGTGTGCGGAAAAGATAAGACAGGATCACCGACAGTTCTCTACAAAACCTTCGAGAAGCTCTACGGCAAGTACAACAAGCAGGAATACATTCATCCCGATCCCCTTGAATTCCTGTGGCGCTATGATGAACCCGCCGACAGAGAAATAGTCGGACTCATCGCTTCCGGACTTGCATATGGGAGAGTATCATCGATACTGAGCAGTACCGAAAAAGTACTTTCGATAATGGGTAAATCACCATCGCTTTACATAGGGACTAATTCCACAGATCGAATTCGGGAAGACCTCGGCGATTTCAAGCACAGATTTACGGCAGCAGAAGAAATGGCAGCTTTCCTGTCATCGCTGGCAAACCTTCAGGCTGAATACGGTTTGCTGTCAGATTTGATGGCGGAAATCCTGCAGGGAGTATCATACAGAGAAGCACTTGATGTTTTCGTGGACAGGATTCTCTCGACTGCCGGCGTCTCCCGTTGCTCTCTGCTGCCGCGCCCGTCACTCGGAAGTGCATGTAAAAGGCTGCACCTCTTCATGCGCTGGATGGTCAGGAAGGATGATGTAGACCCCGGGGGCTGGGAGATGATTCAACCTCGAGACCTGCTGATTCCGCTCGATGTTCATATGCATAGAGCAGGTACGGAACTGGGATTCACATCTCGAAAAAGTGCTGATTGGAAAACTGCGGAAGAAGTCACGGAAGGCTTTCGGAGAATATCTCCTGAAGATCCGGTTCGTTATGACTTTGCAATTACCCGTCTCGGAATAAACAACAGAATCCTGCTGCTTCAAGTACCGCAACATCTTGATTCGTAGAATTAAGTGTTGTGGTACAATTGTGCTATATTCAACGTGAAAATATGGATACTTACAAGGATTCTGAAAATTAGAGGTGAAAAATGAAAATAACAGGATTTACTCTAGTGATAATAGTGGCTTTAACCCTGTTCTCCTGCGGCACTGAAGAAGGAACTTATACTTCTTATGACCCGGCTGCAACAGAAGATGTATTGCTGGTTGCTTCCGATACAGTAGCAGTATTCGAGCGTCCCGACAGTGAGTCGAAAAAATGGGATGTGCTGAGTCCGAACGAAAGTGTACTGATAGTCGGAAAAACTCCAACCGGGTGGCTTGGATTCGATCCCGGTGATCCCGCATTAGGAAATTTAAGTGCTCTCAGTATCCGATGGATTCCACCCGGTGAGAACTATGTTCTACAGGGAGATTCATCATCGCTATCCGAAATATGGTATCCGCAGATACACTTCGTCTATGCAGTCACATTGATGGAAACTTCTCTTCATGAATTACCCAAAGAGAATTCTGATGAGATACTGAAACTGTCTGTCGGCACTGTAGCCGTTATAGTCCAACTGGATAGAAACTGGTTCGAAATCGATCTGTCCGAAGGTTACTCAGACTCCGAAGATATTGGCTGGGTGAAAGCCGGTGACTGTGAATTGTTCGGTGACATGAGCCTTGTGCCAACGGAAGATATGCTGAGTAACGGAGAACCCGAACTGCCTTCTGAGTAGCCCACCAATAATCAGAGAATATGAGACTTGATTGAGTCCAGTTAATTCTTATATTTGTAGTATTGTACAAAACTACAATAAAGAGAGGACATACTAGTGAAGAAAAATATAGATTTCGAAGAACAGGCAAGGATACTAGCATCAGTAGCATGTGCATCGCGGGTATGGATAATTCACGAACTTTCAGTTTCGGGCAGGACAGTCGGCGAACTCACCGAAATTCTCGGACTGGATATATCTACAATTTCGCGGCATCTAAATACATTGAGTAAATCCGGACTTGTGCTACGAAGAAGAGAAGGCAAACAGGTCAGGTATTCGCTGAAAGACAAAACCGTTATGGACTGTATAGAGCAATTGTTTGTAATTGCATCCGTCAGCGGGGAAGAACCTACATGGCGAGAAAAAGCGGGAAGCAAAGCACTGACGGATAGGAAAAGGAAAACAATCAGGAAAAAACGCAGATTATCAAAGCACGGCATCATTCGATTATATCAGTGATGCATCAACATCCGAGGTTTGACAATCAGAGAAATTACCTTCAGATTTGGCACATCTTTCAATTGAAAATATCGCACTAAAGGAGAGAGCATGACCGTAATTATCAATGGAACCGGATTGACGGTGGAAAAACTAGTAAGAGTAGCCAGGCACGGTGAAAAAGTGGAACTGGGAGGCGGTGCAGAAGAACGCATTCGTAAGTGCCGCAGAATGATAGAGAAAAAACTTGAAGCAGGCGAGACCATGTACGGGGTAAATACTGGTATTGGCGAGTTTTCCGAAACAAAACTCACGGAAGACGAGATCAAGCAGTTCCAGAAGTATCTCGTTTACAATCATGCTGCCGGTATAGGTGATCCTGCTCCGCTCGAATATGTCAGGGGCGCCATGTGCTCGCGGATAAATGTCCACGCAAAGGGGCACTCTGCGATGCGCTTTGAAATTACAAAACTCCTTCTCGACATACTTAATGCCGGCATCACGCCTTTTGTGTGCCAGAAAGGTTCTGTCGGTGCCTGCGGAGACCTGGCTCCAATGTCGCAAATCGCTCTTGTGGTAATGGGAGAGGGTAAAGCCTATTACAAGGGTGAACTTCTTCCCGGTGCAGAAGCACTTAAGCGTGCGGGACTAAAACCCGAAATTCTTCAAGCCCGCGACGGTCTGGCAATGATAAATGGTTCCAACCTGCTCAATGCAATGAATGCAATACATCTCTATGACATGAACAGGTGGCTGAAGCAGGCGGAAATAGGTGCTGCAATGACGCTCGAAGCCCTGAATGCCAATCTTACTCCATATAATGAAAAACTTCATAAAGCACGCGGTTTCTCAGGTGCAGTCCGTACTTCGAATGCAATGATGAAGTGCATCGAAGGAAGCGACCTCCTCAAAGGGGGCAGAAAACGGGTGCAGGACGCATATTCGATGAGAAGCACACCGCAGGTAATTGGAGCGGCGCATGATGCTCTTGCTCATGCAAGGAAGCAGGTTGAAATCGAACTCAACGGTGTCGGTGATAACCCGGTGTTCTTCCCCGACGAAGACCTTGTAATCACGGGTGCCAACTTCCAGGGAACACCTGTCTCACTTCCTATGGACATGATGGGAATTGCAATTACGATGGTATCTGTTATGTCTGAACGAAGGCTCAACCGAATCCTCAATCCCGCACTTTCAGAAGGGCTTCCCCCATTCCTCGCTGAAAAACCGGGACTCTACAGCGGCCATATGCTCAGCCAGTATACTGCAGGCATGCTGATAGTAGAACAACGCTCACTTTCAGCTCCATCTGCCTGTGCTTCGATTCCTGCGGCAGCAGATCAGGAAGATTTCGTCAGCATGGGGATGAATACAGCGCTTCAGAACCAGCAGATACTCGAAAATGCTCACGGTATTCTGGGTATAGAGATGATATCAGCAGCCGATGGTCTCGATTACCGCGACCACACGCCTGGAAGGGGCATAGTTGTTGCTCACGAAGTCATTCGCAGACACATCGAACATCTTGGAGAAGACAGACCACTTTATGACGACCACACAAACATGGCAAAACTCGTAAAATCCTGTGAGATTCTCGAAGCAGTCGAAGAAGATGTCGGTTCATTGGAGTAGATTAGTCTATCTGACCAATATCATCCGATTTGTGATAGTTGTTTCAGATGTGACGAGGCGATAAAAGTAAATTCCGGGCGAAACGGAGTTTCCCGATTCATCATGTACAGTCCATATGAATGTATGAATACCGAATTCCAGCGTTGTATTGTCTGCAAGTGTAGTAATCAACCGTCCGGTCATGTCGAATACCTGCAGAGTTACAATATCGGGTAAGGGTAGTTCGATACTAATCGCGGTCGATACGGAAAACGGATTCGGGGCATTGCTGCAGATTAGAGCAGGGGGGATATGCTCTGAGTGCTCTAAAGAAGTTGGGTCATATATCCAGTAGACATAATCCGGATTGTCGATAAACGGATTGCGGTTGTTCTGGTAGAAATAGACTTCATCATTTCTGTCGATTTCCTTTGTACTGACCGGGTCTGCCGTATGCCATTCAAGCAGCATGTTCTCAGCCCAGGGGAGAAGTTGCGAGCCGTCAGTCATAGGACTGCCCGGCCAGCCGTTATCTTCGTTGTAATAACGAGTTGTCACATAGAAGTAATTCCGTGCGAGGTCACCTTTATACTCATCGACTGGTTCGAATACAGTACCCGAATACCCCGGATAGAGACAGTTCCCGAGCTTCGAACCATTTGTTGAAGTCCAGTAGGGATTACTCACTTCCCCGTACGGGTAGTTGCTGCGGCGGTTATTCACATAAATGTCAACCGGGATGATAATGAAGAGGTCGGTGTACATCGGAGATGTGCCGCCATACCAACTTGTGGGCCAGGAATGCTCCCTGTTGTACCCTTCTCCTTCGCCGCTTGCGGAACCACCCTGGTCGTATCCAAAGGTGTATTCATAATCGGAGTACATGTCCCAAACCTTACCATTTGGTCTGTCATCTGTACGATAGAAGGCAAGCCATATTTCAGCATAACTGATTGAATTGTGCTCATCGATTATATCGTGTAGCGCGCTGCGGAGTGCTTCGCCGGCAAGTCCTTCGGCAGAGTCATAGTACCCCTGTGGAGCATCCGCCAGACTCAGCGAAACAAATAACACGAGTACACTAATTAAATATTTCATACCCTAATATAGCAAATAGTAGTAGCAAATAGTCGGTGACAATCAAAAAGTAGTGACTGTCACTACTTCGTGGGTGTCACCGCATTTTCAGCATTATGTTACCAGTATGAAGAAAAGAGATGTGGTTGCGGTTGTACTGTCTGCAGGGCAATCAAGCAGGATGGGTCGGGATAAGGCCCTGCTTGAAATTCACGGCAGAAGTGTCATCCAGAACATCCTGTCGAAAATATCAGAGTCATCAGATTCAATCTATGTAGTACTCGGGGATAATTATGATGCAGTTGTTTCCAATATAGAGGAAATGGAATTTACGGCACAGGTGAACTGCGTCCTGAATGAGAACCACCATTTCGGGATGTTCTCATCGATTCAAAAAGGATTGGCTTCGGTCGAAAGAGGGCATCCGGTACTGCTTCAGATGGTGGACCAGCCATTCATACCGGTATACGTATATCGGGAACTGATTATGACGTATGGTGAAGGGTGTCATGTATATCAACCGTCGTTCGGCGGGAAAGCCGGCCATCCCCTATTACTGTCAGGTGAATTTGTCGAAAATGTGTTATCTTATAAAGCAACTTCTAATTTAAAGGAGATAATTACGGAATTACAGGGGGAAAGAAAATTCCTTGAAGTCGATGATTCGAGTGTTCTGCAGAACATCAATACTCCCGGAGAATTCGGCAAGGCAGTAAAGGATATCGAAAATGGAAACATCTATTCATAGAATTCCTGAAAAAGTTACCGAGAATATCAGTAACGGCATATCATTTGTTTTAGCGACTGTTGTCGAAGGGGCGGAGAAAACCCCCGGTAGAAGCGGGTTCAAGATGATCTGTTATCCGGATGGAACTTCGGAAGGTACAATTGGCGGCGGGGCTCTCGAACGGGCAGCACTCGACAAATGTACCGAAGCGTTCCGCACAGAAGAGAATTGCTATCTTGAATATGAACTCACTGAAGATAAAGAGTTGAAAATGGTTTGCGGCGGAGCGGTGAAAGTTTTCCTGGAGTATTACCCACCGTCGAAAACAGCCTATATCTTCGGAGCCGGGCATATGTGCAAAAGCGTTGTACCTATACTCGATTCACTGAACTTCCAGTGCACAGTTATCGATAACCGCAGGGAGTTTACTAATCCGGAACTCATTCCGAAGGCGGGAGAAGTCATTCATGTCAACTATCTCGACTATATCGAAAAGTTGAAACCATCACCCGAAGATGCAATATTGATATTTACGCACGGACATCTGCATGATTTCGAGATACTTGATGTCATCTGCAGAAGAAACCTACCGGCAAAATACATAGGAATGATAGGTTCGAAGGTAAAAGTAGCGAAAGCACTCGAAGAAATCCGTGCAAAGAACTACGGCAATGATAATTCCGGAGATATCTACACTCCAATAGGACTAAACATCGGAGTGACAACCACGCAGGAAATAGCCGTTTCGATTGCTGCTGAGATGCTTGCCGTCTACAACGGAGTGACAGAGATTAAGTCAATGCGGAATTTAACTCAGTCGAAGAAGGGGGAAATGACATGATACTGAAGATAACAGGAGCATATATCGCAGTCCCCGCGAAGAGTGAGATTGAAGTCCAGAAGAAAGACATCTTCATCGTTGACGGTATTGTACAGTTTACACCCCCAATGGAATTTCCTGACAGAATCATTGATGCATCTGGAAATGTCATTCTTCCCGGGCTGGTAAACGCTCACAATCATATCTACTCAGTTCTATCGAAGGGGCTTCCCGTGGATACTCCACTCGGTGATTTTCTTGGCAATCTCAAGAATCTCTGGTGGATACTGGACAGAGCGCTTTCAAAGGAAGACATGGTTCTTTCAACCGTCATTGCACTTCGGGAATCGATAAAGAACGGAGTGACAACAATATTCGACCACCACATCTGCAGTTATGCTGATAATGCGCTTTCAGACATGGCAGAAGTCTTCGACAGTTATGGCATAAGCGGCACCCTTGCATTTGAAACATCAGACCGGAACGGGGGGGATTTTTTTGAGAAATCCCTCTATGAGAATGTCAGGTTCACGGAATCCCGAAAGGGAAAAAGCGTACAGGGGATGATAGGGCTGCATGCTTCCTTTACACTCAGCGACACTTCCATGAAAGCAATTGCATATACATCCGATAATTACCCGATTCATGTGCATATTGCAGAAGGAAAAATAGATGCTGAAGACTGCATGAAGAAGTACGGTATCGGTCTGATGGAGCGTTTCCGGGAATTCAATCTTATCAGGGATAACTCGCTTTTTGTGCATTGCAGCAATTGCACTGCGGATGACCTGAAAATACTGAGTGAAAAGAATGTATCTATCGCGCAGGCAGTCGAGTCCAACATGAATAACGGTCTGCATATAGGGAATGCATCGGATTTCATCGGGAGAGGTATCAGGACAACCTCGGGAACAGACGGAATGCACTCCAATGTACTAAAGGCAATGAAAAACTCCATGCTCACGGCAAAGTGCCTTAACAGGAACTGTGACATTGGTTTCAGCGAAATGAAATCTCTTTTCCTCAGTAGCTTCGAACTCAAGAAGGCATTCGGGTTTCCTGTTGGAGTCATTGAAGGGGAGCCTGCCGACCTTGCCGTCTTCGATTATATGCCGATGAATCCGCTCGACAATGACAATTTCCTGAGCCATTTCATCTACGGTATCACAGAATCCCGCTGCAGGTATGTGCTCAAGCAGGGCAAACTCCTTCTCGACGATTACCAAATTGCTGAAAACCCGCTCGACGGCATACTTGATGATGCGGAAAAAATATCAGCGGAATTATTCCGAAAATTCGAGAAGAACAAAGGAAAGTTCAGTTAAACATCAAAGTAAAGTGAGTTCATGAGCGATATATTGAAACCGGTAGAGTTCAGCGTACTACTTAAGTGGATAACCGAAGAATATGCTCACGGCAGAACAGTCTTCGGAATTCCCGAATGCAAGTTCTTCAAGAAGACAGATGACACCTCCGTCGACCTACTCAATGGGAAATGTGCAACTCCGGTGGGACCCGCAGCAGGACCGCATACCCAGAGTACCCAGAACATCGCTGCAGCATATCTCACAGGGAGTCGCTTCTTCGAACTGAAGACAGTCCAGGTGCTCGATTCACTCGAAGTCGATAAACCCTGCATCGATGCAGCGGATGAAGCATACAACACAGAGTGGTCGACTGAACTCACGGTACCGCAGGCATTCGAAGAGTATGTTAAAGCGTGGTTTCTGATTCATGTCCTCGAAGAAATGTTCGTCCTTTCACCAAACATCCGGAATGCATTCATCTTCAACATGAGTGTCGGATATGACATCGAGGGAATCAAATCCCCCAAAATAGACAGGTTTATTTCAGGGATGAAGAACGCATCGGAAACCGATGTCTTCGATAAATGCCAGTCACAGCTGCGAATTGCGATAATCGATGGAAAACTCCCGGGAATTTCCAATCCCGAATTTGCAGATGGAATCTCACCGGACATTTCAAGTTCGATAACCCTCTCTACAATGCACGGATGTCCGCCGGAAGATCAGGAAGCCATCTGCCGCTATCTTCTGTCGAAGAAGAAAATCGATACATATGTTAAGCTAAATCCGACACTTCTCGGATATGGTTTTGTGAAAGCCACGCTCGACGAACTCGGTTATGATGAAATAGAATTGAAAGAGGAGACATTCGATAATGACATGCAGTACAGCGATGCTGTCGCAATGCTCCGAAGACTTCAGGAATTTGCGGTGGAAGAAGGCAGAATCTTTGGTGTAAAACTTTCGAATACACTTGCTGTAACCAATAACAAAGAAATCCTTGATTCCGATGAGATGTTTATGAGCGGAAGGGCACTTTATCCGCTGACTATCTCTCTTGCCGCAAAATTATCAGAGGAATTCGACGGGAAACTTCCCATCTCATATTCAGGCGGGGCATCTTTTTTCAACATAAAGGACATTTTCGAAAGCGGAATCATGCCGGTCACAATAGCAACCGACCTTCTGAAGCCCGGCGGTTATGCAAGGATGACCCAGATAGCTGAACTGCTCGAAGAACCGATGCGGAATATACCCGCCGGAGTCACAGATACTGAAAAACTCAGGGAACTGGCGGATGATGCTCTTGTCGAAGGCAGGTATAGAAAAGAATACCGTAATGCAGAGATGAAATGCGACAGGAAACTCCCGCTCACGGATTGTTTTATCGCTCCCTGTACTCTCGGCTGTCCCGTCGGGCAGGATATTCCCGAATACATCAGGTTGACGGGGGAGAAGCGGTACACAGAAGCACTCGAGGTGATTATCTTGAAGAACCCGCTTCCCTTCATCACCGGCTTCATCTGCGACCATGAATGTACTCTGAAGTGTGTGCGTAACGACTACGAAGAACCTGTAATGATACGAGAGATGAAACGCATTGCGGCAGAAGGTGGGTTCGATGAACTGCTCAGAACACTTGAAACGCCGAAAATCTCCCAAAACAAGAGAATCGCAGTCATCGGTGCGGGACCTGCCGGATTGTCCGCCGGGTATTTCCTTGCACAATCTGGATTTCCCGTTACGGTTTTCGAAAAATCAGACCGACCTGGCGGGACGGTCGCTCATGCAATTCCATCATTCCGGATTCCGGAGTGGGCGGTCGAGAATGACATTGCCCTGATTGAAAAGGCGGGAGTGGAATTCAGGCTAAACTCTGCACCGGTTCTCGACATTGATAAACTGAAGAAGGACGGTTTCGAATACATCATCATTGCAATCGGTGCCGGACTTCAGTCGAAACTGAGAATTGAAACAGACACAATAATATTTGACGCAGTTGATTTCCTGCAGAATTTCAAACATGCGACGGATACACTTGGACCATGCGGCAATGTTGCTGTGATAGGCGGGGGCAATACTGCGATGGATGCAGCCCGGGCTGCAGTCAGGTTGAAAAATGTGGAAAGTGTCAGAATCATCTACAGGCGCACCACCCGGCAGATGCCTGCAGACGGCGAAGAGTTGGACGCAGCTCTCGGTGACGGGGTTATTTTCGAAGAACTGCGGAATCCCGCCGTCTTCCGGGATGGAGTCTTGAAATGTCAGGTGATGGAACTCGGGGGAAAAGGCAGGGATGGACGCAGAAGACCAAGTCCGGTAGAAGGTCATTTCGAGGAATACCGGATTGATACTGTTATTTCGGCAATAGGTTCGAAAGTCGATTATGAACTGCTTGAAAACAACAATATAGAGGTCGATGAGAATGGAAACATAAAAGTATCTGAATCCGGTGAAACTAATGTATCGAATGTATTCATCGCAGGTGATGCCCTCCGTGGACCTTCGAACGTCATAAAAGCGATTGCCGATGGCCGAACAGCCACCCGCGCCATCATGAAAAAAGAAAAGGTGCCAGGCACTTTTGACACGTCGCCAGGCCAACGTATAGCGGAAAGACGAAGGGTGCCTGGCACCTTTTCCGGGCAAATTGATGCAAAGAAGGCGGTTCTTTGTTCGGCAGGAGATGAGCGTGACGAAACGCATCGATGTCTTGAATGTAATCTGATATGCAACAAGTGTGTGGAAGTCTGTCCGAACCGCGCCAATGTTGCCATACAGACGAAACCGGGAATATTCATGGATATCAACCAGATTATTCATCTCGATGCTCTTTGCAACGAATGCGGCAACTGCACGACATTCTGCCCTTATGATGGTTCCCCCTATCAGGATAAGTTCACCCTATTCGAGTCCTGTACTGATTTCAAAGAAAGTAGCAATGATGGTTTCATCATCTTCGAAGAACACGATGAATCAGTAACGACAATCCGGCACCGGGGACAGGTGCGGAAATTTACCGGAGTTATAGTACCCGATGAAGATATGGAGTTCCGGCAAATTCTTGAATTGATAGAAGAGGTAAAAGCAAACTACGGATATCTGCTCTGATTCACCTTCCTTCATTCGAGAAGTGATGTCAAGTCGCACAGGTAAACTCCCCCCCCTGACTTCGGTTGAGAGTTCCCGCTCATTCTGTTAGTATTGTTCTCTTTCTTTCCATTTCTGTTAGTGGTACAACAAGAATATCAAGTATTTAGGATTGCCAATTGCTTCTTTCTGTGCAACCTCCGAGAAAGAGTACACTGTAAGGGACACGACTCTAAAGAAACCGGTTAACTCTGCACTTATTGACTCAGCTGTATATGTATATATTATTTAGTTGATTGAAATAATGTGGACGAATAACGCACCTGCAGAAAATATGAGATGAATACACAAGCGATATACGAAAAAATAAGAGAACTCTCACTGAAATATGAGAATGAAACTGCGGAGTTTCTCTCGAAGATGATTAAGACCAAATCCTTCTCCACAAAAGAGAAGAATATGGCAACAATCATCGAAACTGAAATGAAGAACACCGGATTCGATACTGTTCGGATAGATGACCTTGGCTCCGTAATCGGTAGCATCGGACACGGAAAACGCCTGATAGCCTTCGATGCACACATCGATACAGTATATCCGGGGAATGTTGATAATTGGGATTATCCTCCACACGATGGTCGAATAGAAGGTGGCAAGGTGTGGGGCAGAGGAGCATCTGATCAGCTGGGCGGTATGGCATCGATGATTACAGCCGGGAGAATAATCAAGGAACTCGGCTTGAATGATGAATTCACAATTCTTTTCACAGGCACTGTAATGGAAGAAGACTGCGACGGTATTGCCTGGGAGCATCTTATAGTCGAAGAGGACATAAGACCCGAACTTGTTGTAAGTACCGAACCTACAAGCCTGAAAATTCACAGGGGACACCGCGGGCGAATAGAGATGACGGTTGAAGTGAAAGGAGTTTCCTGCCACGGGTCTGCACCGGAGCGTGGAGTTAACGCAATCTACAAGATGGCGAAGATTGTACTTGAAATAGAAAAACTGAATGACCGTCTTCCTGCGGATGATTTTCTCGGGAAGGGAACTGTCACTATATCTCTTTTCGAATCCGGTTCCCCAAGCCAGTGTGCCGTTGCGGATTATGCAAAGATACAGTTGGATCGCAGACTTACCTGGGGTGAAACGAAGGAATCCGCACTTAAGGAAGTCCGAGAGTGTTGTAGCCTTGCGGGTCTCGATGATGCAGAAATCAGAGTATTGAATTACAGTGAAGAAGCATATACAGGCAAGGTATATCCCGTAGAGAAGTATTATCCTACTTGGAAACTCGATAAGAATTCGCACTGGCTGAAAAGTTCATCTACGGCATACAGAAAAACACTCGGATTAGAACCCGTAATCGATAAGTGGACATTCAGTACAAACTGTGTTTTCATTATGGGAAGGCATCCGGAGATAAAATGCATAGGACTCGGACCGGGAGACGAAGCTCAGGCTCACGCTCCCAATGAAATGACCCGTATCTCAGATTTGAGTGCAGCAGCTGCATTCTATGCGGGGCTTGTTACAGAATTGAACAGTTCTGATTGAAAATTGAAAGGTAATAATGACTGATGCAAAAGAGAATATCAAGGAACTCAGTAAACTCAAAATGGGTATGTTCAGGAAGAATCACTTGCTTACCTGGGAGCACTCACTTGATGATATAAAAGCCATACTGCTTGTCACGGAAATATTTGAACAACTGCACAGAGACAAACTTTCAATGAAATTATTTGAGAGCGGGGTGGGTGTCTCGATATTCCGCGATAACTCCACCCGCACACGGTACAGTTATGCAGCTGCGTGTAGCCAGTTAGGGCTGACAGTACACGACCTCGATGAAAATAAATCCCAAATTGCACACGGTGAAACAGTTCGTGAAACCATCAATATGCTGTCATTCTGCACACTGGTCATAGGCATAAGAGACGACCTGTATTTAGGTGAGGGAGATAAATATCAGCGTCAGGTTGTGGAAGCTGTGAACTACGGTTTCGATAATGGAATCCTCCACATTCTTCCTACAGTAATCAACCTGCAGTCTGACATAGACCATCCCACTCAGAGCCTGAGTGATCTTTCAAAGATGAAAGGACATTTTGGAGGTCTCGATGCAATTAAAAATAAGAAAATCGTTATGTCGTGGGGATATTCGCCAAGTTATGGCAAACCGCTTTCAGTCGCACAGGGAATGATAGGCTTAATGACTCGTTTCGGTGCAGAAGTAGTTCTCGCACATCCTCCCGGATATGACCTTCTGCCTGATGTAGTCGAGTTATCGAAGAAACAGGCAAAGGAAAGTGGTGGTTCATTTTCCATTATTCACGATATGGACGAAGCATTCAGAGGTGCAGATGTAGTCTGCCCAAAATCCTGGGCATCTTTGAATGTGATGAATCAAAGGCGCGACCTTCTTCACGCGGGTGATATGGCAGGACTCGAAGAACTCGAAAAGACCTGTCTGAAAGAGAACGAAAAGTACATCGACTGGGAATGTACATCCAATAAAATGGCACTTACAAACAATGCACTGTATATGCATCCGCTTCCTGCGGATATTTCGGGTGTAAACTGCGAACGGGGTGAAGTGTCGAAGGAAGTATTCGATGCAAACATATTGGATACTTATCATCAAGCGAGTTTTAAACCGTTTGTAATAATGGCGATGATAATACTTGCAAAGATTAAGGATACCACAGTCTTTGATTTTTACGCATCAGACTATTATGAACCGGCTGAACAGTAAATAGATAGGGAGAAAAATGTCTCGGATAATCAAGAACATCGATAGGGAAGTTCGTAAGAACACAATTCAGCGATGTCGCGAAAAGAATATTATTATTCCAACTTTTCAGCAACTTATTAATCCCGAACTCATTCCGGATTCAATTAGAGATGAGCTTAGCAACATAGGACTTTGGGATATTAATCCGCGCAACCTCTTTCGGATTACCTGGAAGAATGAACCGGTAACTTCCGGGGGCGGTTTTGGTAATGTTAACTTTCTGGAAATTCCTCGTGAATTAACGGGGGTAGATGCCCGTATAATCGGATTGGTTGGGAAGTACTTTCCCACCGGTGCGCATAAGGTAGGAGCCGCTTTCGGCTGTCTTGTACCGCGTCTTATCAGCGGTGAATTCGACCCCACCCGCGACCGAGCTGTCTGGCCATCCACAGGTAACTACTGCAGGGGTGGATCTTTCGATTCGGTCCTTCTTGGGTGTGTTCCCATTGCAATTCTCCCCGAAGAGATGAGTCCGGAGCGCTTCGAGTGGCTCAATGAGATAGGAGCGGAAGTGATAGCAACTCCCGGCTGTGAAAGCAATGTAAAGGAAATCTACGATAAATGTTGGGAACTCCGAGAAGACCCGAAAAATGTTATCTTCAACCAGTTCGATGAATTTGGGAATGCAATATATCACTACAGTGTAACCGGTTCTGCCATTGAAGAAGTATTTGAAAAGTTTATCAAAGGCAATGGTGAGAAACTCTCGGGCTATGTTTCAGCCACCGGTTCTGCCGGGACTATAGCAGCAGGTGATTACCTTAAGACAAAGTACCCGAAGATACGAACTGTTGCATCTGAAGCACTGCAATGCCCGACAATTCTCGAAAACGGTTTCGGTGGTCACAGAATAGAGGGAATTGGCGATAAACACATCCCCTGGATTCACAATGCGATGAATACCGATGCCGCGGTTGCAATCGATGATGAAGATTGTATGCGTGTAATGCAACTGTTCAATGAAGTGGAAGGTCTGAATTTCCTGAAGGAACAGGGAGTTTCAGATGATGTGGCAGGGAAGCTTCATCTACTCGGTATTTCAGGTATCTCTAACCTTCTATCTGCCATAAAGACTGCAAAATACTTTGAAATGGGTAGTAATGATGTGATATTCACGGTGTTTACCGATTCTATGGAACTTTACGGTTCAAGGATAAAGGAAGAACGGGATAAGAAAGGTACATATACCAATCTCCGTAGTGCTGTCGATTTCGAAGGATGCATCAAACAGCAGGATATCGAAAACTTTATCGAACTCGGATACCGCGACCGCAAGCGTGTCCAGAATCTGAAGTACTATACCTGGGTCGAACAGCAGGGTAAGACCTACGAAGAAATTATGGAACAGAAGAATGAAGAATACTGGAGAGGTTACTTCGAAGACGAGATAGACTATTTCGATGAACTGATTAAAGAGTTCAACGAAGAAGTCGGGCTTTTGTAATTGTAATGGCAGAGGGAACAATGAAATACAAAAAATACAGTAGAGTAAGTAGTTTAGAAGAAGCAAGAAAAATACTCGATGGAGATAGAAACTCAGTTATTCTCGGAGGTACAACATTTCTGAGACTGAGTGAAAAGGAATACTCCACTGCCATCGACCTTGCCGACCTCGGCTTGAAATATATCAGAGAAAACAACGAAACTATCGAATTAGGAGTTTGCACAACCCTCCGAGATATCGAGAGTAGCAGTATCCTCAAAGAGAAATTTGGTACATTTTTCGCCGATGCAGTAAAGCACATTATTGGAGTTCAGTTCCGTAATTGTGCAACCATCGGGGGGGCAATCTGTGGCAGGTATGGGTTTTCCGAATTAATCACCGCACTCTCAGTTCTCGATTGTGACCTCGAGTTCGACCGTGCCGGGAAGATTCCCTTGCAAGAGTTTGTTTCGGGCAAAAAGATAAGCAGAGACATCCTCAAAAGCGTATCCATCAGGATAAATAGTGGTCGGTATTCATACAAATCACAACGGAACTCTGATGCTGATTTCCCGATAATTACTGTGGCTATATCGCTCGAAAATGAGTTAAAAATAGCAGTGGGTGCTCGCCCGGGGATTGCACAACTCTCGACAGAAGGTGTAAAATACATCCCGGAGGATATGAAAAAGGGTATTGAACTCCTGCAGAATGAGTTTACGTTCGGAAGCGATATAAGAGCAGGGACTGATTACCGGAAGACAGTTGCAGGTGTTCTTGTAGGGCGCGCGGTGGCGGAGGTACTGCAATGAAGATTAAACTGAAGATAAACGGTATTGTTAGAGAAACGGAAATATACCCATCGGACAATCTTCTCGATGTTCTTCGGAATATTGGTATTAAGAGCGTCAAAAAGGGGTGCGATAGCGGTACCTGTGGCGTCTGCACCGTTCTCATCGATGATACTCCGATACTTTCCTGTGCATATCCTGCGGCAAGAGCAGAGAACCACAGAATCACAACAGTCGAAGGGATTGGCCGGGAAGCCGACAAAATTATCGATGCGATTATTGCCGAAGGTGCCGATCAGTGTGGCTACTGCGGTCCGGCCCTCGTATTGACAGTATTTACTCTTAAAAAAGAACTCGAAAACCCTACTGTTGACGAGATAAATCACTACCTTGCAGGTAACCTCTGTAGATGTAGCGGGTATGAAGGCCAGCTTCGCGGCATTCTGAAATACCTGGGGGTGAGTAGATGAAATTCAAAGAAGTAAACTCATCCATCCCCAAAGTCGATGGCAGAGGGCTGCTGAAGGGCAGGAGTGCATATACAGATGATCTCGCTGATGATAATGCTCTCATTGTAAAATGCCTGCGAAGCCCGTATGCCTTCGCCAGGATTATCTCGATTCAGACAGAAGAAGCTCTTGCAGTCGATGGGATAGAATGTATCCTTACCCACAGAGATGTCCCACGCATTCCCATTACAAGAGCGGGGCAGGGGTATCCCGAGCCATCCCCGAAAGACAAGTTCATCCTCGATGAATTCGTCAGATATGTGGGTGATGAAGTCGCAATAGTTGCAGGCTATTCTTCTCACGCAGTTCAAAAGGCAATGAAACTCATTGAAATAGACTACGAAGTGCTCGAACCGGTGCTGGATTTCGAACAGGCAGACGGACATTCTTCTATCATTCACCCCGAAAGTGAAATTCACTCGATGTTTCCAATAGGTCTCGAGCCGGAAAAGAACATAGCCTGTTCTTACACGGACACGCTTGTACTCGGTGATATAGAGAAAACCCTATCGGAATGTTATGCAGTGGTAAAACACCGTTTCTACACTCATTCACAGCAACACGTAGCAATGGAACCGCACACTTCGACCGCATATATCGACCATCAGAACCGCCTTGTGGTAATGTCCTCAACCCAGAACCCCTACCACACAAGACGAATACTTGGCGAAGCACTCGAGAAACCCCTGCGAGAAATACGGGTAATCAAGCCCCGCATCGGTGGGGGATTTGGGGGAAAACAGGAACTTCACAATGATCTTTTCACAGCAATTGTAACACTAAATACAGGAAAACCTTCGAAGTGTTTCTATACAAGGAAAGAAGTATTCGAAAGTACCTTCACCCGTCACGAGATGCGCTTCGACATAGCACTCGGTGCCGACAAAGAGGGAAACATCAAGGCGATGGATATGTATCTGCTCTCTAATACCGGAGCCTATGGAGAACACGCTCTCACCACATTTATGGTTGCCGGGTCGAAACTACTTCCGATGTATAACAAGGCAGAAGCCCTGCGGTTCGAAGGCAAGGTAGTTTACACCAATAAGTGTCCCGCAGGTGCCTATCGGGGGTATGGTGCAATTCAAGCGAACTTTGCAGTAGAATCGGCTATCTCGGAACTTGCGGAAAAGTTGAATATGGACCCGATGGTACTTCGCTTAAAAAACTGCATCAGAGAGGGCGAAACCTCTCCGGTTTTCCAAATTATGGGAGAAGGTGGCGAGGGAATTGCTCAGGTTATGGAGAGTTGTAAACTCGATGAGTGTATAAGGCGAGGTGCAGAACTCATCGGCTGGAAGGACAAGTTTCCCTCGAAACAACTAAGTTCCAATAAAATCAGAAGTGTCGGGATGGCAATAGCAATGCAGGGCTCCGGCATTCCCCTTCTCGATATGGGTGCTGCAATAATCAAACTGAACGATGATGGTTTTTTCAATTTGCTTGTTGGAGCAACAGATATCGGAACAGGTAGTGACACAGTGCTAGCCCAGATAACCGCTGAAGCCATTAATGTCCCGACTAAGAGGATTGTGGTTACATCATCGGATACGGATACAACACCTTTCGATGTAGGTGCGTATGCTTCCAGCACTACTTTTGTCTCCGGCAACGCAGCACGCAAAGCCAGTCTTCAGATGAATGAAAAACTCCGTAATGCAGCAGCCATAGCACTTAAAAACGATGACCCTCAAAACATAGAATTCGAGAACTGCGTATTCACTGAAAAGAACGGAACCAATTCCATTACCCTCGAAGACCTGTCTGCCGGTTTATACTATATGAACGGTGCGGATATGGAACAGCTTATAGCAAATGCTTCCAACACAAGCCCGAAATCACCACCTCCATTTATGGCAGGATATGTTGAAATTGAAATCGATACAGAAACGGGAGAGATAGACATACAGAACTATGTAGCAGTAGTGGATTGTGGCACCACCATCAACCCTAATCTCGCCAAAATTCAGGTAGAAGGTGGAGTACTTCAGGGAATAGGAATGGCAGTATTCGAAGATGTGAAATACTCGAAGAACGGACAGATGCTTACCAACAACATGATGAAATACAAAATTCCCAACCGGAAAGATGTGAAGAAGATAACCGTGGAGTTCGTGGAGAGTTATGAACCATCGGGACCTTACGGTGCCAAATCAGTGGGAGAAATAGGCATAGATACACCTCTCGCCGCAATAGCGAATGCAATCTATAATGCAGTTGGGGTTCGACTCAGAACACTTCCGCTTACCCCCGAGAAGATACTGAACGCAATGAAGAATAAAGAGAAAGAGAACTGAACGATGAAAGCCGGCAAATACTACTTCGAATGTACTGATTGCGGAGCAGAATACTCCAAAGAAGAAGTCGAATATCTCTGTCCTGAATGCGAAAAGACCAACACACCCGACAAGCCACCTGCAGGAGTCCTGAAAACTCTATACAGTTATGATGAAATCAGGAATAGTTACACAGCCGATGAACTTCTTCGGAAGCGGTATGAACCACTTCTCCCCATAGAATCGACAGAGAACCTGTCTCCTCTTTGTGTAGGCAATACACCGCTCTGCAGATTCTCCTCGAAGCAGATACTCCCCCGTTTTGAAGTACCGTTTACCGTTCTTCTGAAAGATGATTCCCGTAACCCGACCTTTTCCCTTAAAGACAGGGCATCTGACATTGTTTGTGCATCAGCTAAGGAGAGGAACTATAAAACCCTTGTGGTAGCATCTACGGGTAATGCCGGCTCGTCTCTGGCAGGCATTAGTGCTTCTATGGGATTAAACTCAGTGATTTTTGTTCCCCAATCTGCACCTAGGGCAAAACTAGCCCAGATATCGATGTATGGGGCAAGGTTGATAACTGTGGATGGTAATTATGACGATGCCTTCGACCTCAGCATAAAGGCAACGGAGAAGTTCGGCTGGTACAACCGCAACACCGCTTTCAATCCCTTCACAATTGAAGGCAAAAAAACAGTTGTGTTTGAACTATTCGAGCAACTTGGCGGGAAGATACCCGACAGAATTTTTGTACCTGTGGGAGACGGTTGCATTATTTCAGGCGTGTTTAAAGGATTTGAAGACCTTCTTAAACTCCAACTCATAGATGAAATGCCAACAATAGTAGCTGTTCAATCCCAAACGAGTGACAACCTGGTTCGCAATCTGAACAAGGAGAAGTTCATTTCCATACCTGCTACAACAATTGCGGATTCGATATCAGTAGATATTCCGCGGAATTTCCGAATGACTGAAAAGTATATGAATACATATAGCAGTGAACAGATAACAGTTACCGATGAGGATATAACAGACGCAGCACACACCCTTGCACAAACCACCGGAATTTTCGCCGAACCTGCCGCTGCCGCCGGTTTTGCCGGGCTTTTAGTATATCAACGGAATGTCCTCATTCCCGAACATTCCACCAATGTAGTTCTCATTACAGGTTCCGGACTGAAGAACCTCGATGCAACAGACACCATAAAATTCAAACCGAAACCGATAAAGACCATTGCTGAAGTCATTGACAGACGATGAACTCTCCCCGCAAATTCGATTCGATTCCAAAACTCAGGGGCACCTGGAAATACCTCGATGACTACTCACTCCCCGGAATGCTACACGGTCAACTTCTTTATTCCACCTGTCATCACGGAATAATCGAAAGAATTACATTCCCCGATTACTATGACCCCGACGAATTCACAATTGTCTCGGCAAAGGATATCCCCGGCACCAACATCGTCCCCGAACCTGTCTGCGACCAGCCCTTCCTTGCAGAGAAGGAAGTAATGCATTACGGCCAGGTAATTCTGGGTATTGCACACCCCGACCGCAGAATACTGATAAAGTTTATAAAAGACATTCGCATAAAGTATAAAGAACTTCCTGCCCTTATCGATGTAAAGGAGTGTCTCGATAATGAAGAGAATCATTTCGGACGGGAGATAACAATCGACCATTCCACAGATGAACTACCGGACCGAAACTGGATACAAAACAAAAGCACCTTCTACACCCAGCACCACGAACAGGCATATCTGGAACCTCAGGGAATTATTGCGGATTACAACCCCGGGATGAAAAGTATGTTCATTCGGGGAACACTTCAATGTCCCTTCTTTGTGAAAAGCGGAGTTGAAGCAATCTTTGGAAACAGTATGAATGAAGTGATTGTCGAAACATCCGAAGGAATTGGCGGAGCTTTCGGTGGCAAGGAGGACTTTCCCAGTCTGCTTGCGGGAATCACTGCACTTCTATCATTCAAAAGCGGTAAACCGGTCAAAACAGTTCTTCAGCGCTCCGACGACATCAAAATAACAACAAAGAGACATCCATCGAGAATCACCATAGAAACCCACACAGACCCGAAAACGCAAAAGATAATGCGATGCAGAGTGGATTATCGACTAGATGCCGGAGCCTATCAGACATTATCACCCGTAGTTCTCGCAAGGGGAGTGCTTCACGCAACCGGAGGATATTTCATTCCCGATACAGTAATCAGGGGTCGCCTGTTCAGAAGCAACACACCATCCAACGGTGCCTTCCGAGGTTTCGGGGTTCCACAGGCATTAGCCGCAATGGAATCTCATATTGACAGAATAGCAGAGAATTTCCAAGTAAATCCGGCAGAATTCAGAAAAAGCAACCTCCTCACAAAAGGAAAAGAGCTCCCCACAACACAGATGATAAAAGAGAATAACCTATCAGACTGTCTTGAACGCGTGCTGGAGAAATCCGATTACCACAGAAAGAAGACAGAGTTCGAAAAATGGAACAGAACTCATAAAGACAAAAAGGGGATTGGTATCTCCATAGGATTGCACGGCGGAGGTTTCACCGGCAATGGTGAGAAGGTACTCAACTCAGAGATTAAAATAGTCATAGACAGAAACGCAGATGTCGAAATCTTTGTCGCAAACACCGATATGGGACAGGGCGCGCACACAACCCTCTCTCAGATGTTCTATGAATCACTAGACCACCCGAGCAATAAGTGTCGCATAGTACTTCCGAACACAAGCAAAACCCCGAACAGCGGACCAACAGTAGCCTCTCGCACCATCTATATAATCGGAAATCTCATCCGTAAACTTGCACTTGATGTAAAAGCGGAACTCGGTTTTAACAATCTTCAAGAATATGTCTCATCACACATTGGTGAATTCCCTCGGGAATTCAGAGATAAGTTCACACCCGACCCATCGGTAGACTTCGATGAAGATTCATATCAAGGCACCGCTTACAAGGATTTTTCCTGGGCAGCAACAGTCACAGAAATCCTCTTCCATAAAGACACCTATCACATAGAAGTTATAAAGAGTTGGTCAGTTCTCGACATCGGAAAAGTAGTTAATCACGCTATCGCCACAGGACAAGCACAAGGTGGCATACTTCAGGGCTTGGCATACGCCACAAGCGAGTATTTCTACAAACCCGGATTTGGCAGACTTACAGGTTTCACCGACTATGCTCTACCCACAGCAATGGATGTTCCGGAGATAGATGTAGAATTCATCCACACAGATTCCAATATCCCGAAAGGACTCGGAGAACTTCCAATGGATTTTCCCGCACCTTCCGTCCGCAACGCCCTGCACAATGCCACAGGTATCCTTATAGATGAACTCCCACTAATTCCCGAGCGAATCCAACCCCTTTGGAGTGAGAATCGTGATAGTTAAGTTTAATCTCAACACTAAACCGGTCGAAGTTGACACTAATCCTATGAAACGCCTTGTGGACCTTCTCCGTGAAGATTTTAATCTGCTTGGTACTAAGGAAGGATGCGGAGAAGGGGAGTGCGGAGCCTGCACAATCCTGCTCAATGGTAAACCTACCGCAAGTTGTATCACCAACGCAATTCACGCCCATGGGGGAACACTCATTACAGTAGAGGGGGTGGCTGAAACCCCTGAGGGAAAACTCCTCATCGACTGCTTTGACGCAACAAACGCTGTTCAGTGTGGTTTTTGCTTCCCGGGTTTCCTTGTCTCATCCTATCACTACCTGCTGAACGATGGCGAACCTAACCTGAACAAGATAAAGTATGCCCTTTCAGGAAACATCTGCAGATGCACGGGCTACCACAAGATATTCGATTCGATAATCCTCGCCTGCGAACGGAACAAAGTAAAATGAGCATCACTTTCAGTAAACCCAGCACCCTTACGGAACTCCTTGAAGCAATTGATAGAACAGAAAAGAAACACTATCTCCTTGCCGGTGGAACCGATATCAATGTTCAACTGAAAAACGGGTTCATCGAAACCTGCACAATCCTTTACATTAATCACCTCGAAGAACTAAAAGGTATTGAAGAGAAGAACGGCACAATCTGTATAGGTGCATCAACAACACTTGAACAACTGCTCAGCAATAATCTCATTAAGCAACATCTTCCATACATTCAAACATCCCTGAAAACCTTCGCATCCCCACTTATTCAAAGCACTGCCACAATAGCAGGTAACATTGCCAATGGCTCACCAACAAACGATGTTTCCCCGCCACTCCTCGTCCTTGATGCAGACCTTGAACTTCTTTCTATAAACGGAACCAGAACAATTCCTCTATCGTCTTTCTACAAAGGTTACAAACAGTTTGAACTAAAACCCAACGAAATCATCTCACACATCATTGTAAACACCCACTCCCAATCAGGCTTTACTACATTCTACCGCAAAGTCGGAGCACGCAATGCTCTCGCAATATCAAAACTCACTATCGCTGGACTAAAGAAAACCAATAACAACCGCATTGAAGAAATCCGACTCGCCACCGGTAGCCTGAACGAATACCCCCGCCTCCTACATCTGCTCGAAGAATACCTAACAGGCACCCCCCCCGGCAAAATCTCGAAGGAAGAGATAGAAACTATCCTCAGACAGGAGATAACACCCATCTCCGACCTCCGCTCCGACCGAGACTACCGCTTCAGGGTGTGCTTGAATCTGGTGTTAGAGTTTGTTGATTTATAGTATTGATGCGGTGCTTACTTTTGAATACTCAATAGAAATTAGTGCATCAACTGTCCGAAGTTATACTGGTTTTTAATGAAGTGGACTGGATTGTCTAGACAGCAAATGGGCTTGTTTAAGGTGGAAATTTGCTCCGTCTCTTCGACTGTGATTAAGTTACAGCCGAACACTTCCTCGATCACATTATTTCCTTTCGCTGGTTAGAGTTTTCAAAATATACTTCTGCCGGAGTCCTTTTTCCAAGACTCGAATGATTTCGCTCATTATTGTAAAAATCAAAGTAATCTGATAGACTCTCTTTACCTGAAAAGTAATCGACATATTCCTTCAGATAGACCTCTTCGTATTTTACTGTTCGCCAGAGCCGTTCGACCATAATATTATCAAAATATCTCCCCTTGCCATCCATACTGATTCGGATTCCGGCATCCAGTAGTTTCTTCGTAAAGTCATTGCTTGTATACTGGGAACCCTGATCACTATTGAATATTTCCGGTTTGGAGATATCAAGAGATTCAGATAATGCACTGACACAGAAGCCTGATTCCAAAGAAGGCGACAATCTCCAGACAAGTACATACCTGCTGAACCAGTCCATTATTACCGTGAGGTATGCAAATCTCCGCTTTAACCGGATATAGGTAATATCAGAACACCAGACCTGATCGGGGTGGTTAATGGAGAGAGTCCGCAGCAGATAGGGATGTATCTTTGGGAGTGTAATAGAAACCGGAACGAAATAAACCCAGAAGATCACACTGCCGGGTAATAGATAATTCTGTATTGTCCGGTTCCACAAGATTGTGCTTTCCTTCAGGGGTTAAGCCCAGATTTTTTTTGAGCCAGTCAAGTTCGACTTTAAGACGACCGATTTCTTCATACAGTCTGGCTTTATCTTCTGAGTTCTTTTGTTTTCGCTTCCGTCGCTTATCTGAAAATATCTCCGATGCTTCAGCAAGCATTTTCCTCTCCAAAGCCTAATCTGATTCGGGTGGACTTCGTAAAAAGAGCCCAACTCAGAAAGAGTCTTTTCGCCTTTAATCGCTTCAAGTGCGACTCTGGCTTTGAACTCAGCACTATAACTTTTCCGCATGGATTTACCTCCTTTTTCAGTATTGATAACATAAGCAAATCCACCTTAAACAACTGTACAGTTTCTCCAGACCACTTCAGCAAACCCTTGTCATTATGCACCAGTTACATTATGCAGCTGATGCATAATCATGGAAAGTATCAGCGGTTTAGAAGTTCTGCAATGTCCGGCACAATGTTCTTTGGCTTCTTGATAGAAGAGTATCGCTTTACAGGCATGCCATTCCGGTTGATGAGAAATTTGGTAAAGTTCCATTTTATATCACGGCCGAATGTGCCCGGGAGTGTCTGAGTCAGAAGCTTAAAGAGCGGATGAGCGTCATCTCCGTTCACATCTATTTTTGCGAACATCGGGAATGTTACGCCGTAGTTGATCTGACAGAATTCCTGTATTGCTTCTTCATTCTCCGGTTCCTGCTGTTTGAACTGATTGCAGGGGAAGCCCAGTATCACCAGTCCTTCACTTTGGAAGTTGTTGTACAGTTCCTGCAGTCCGGCATATTGCTCGGTAAATTTGCACATACTCGCTGTATTGACGACCAGAACGACCTTACCTCTGTAATCGCTGAGGGGAATGGTCTCCCCTCTGATTGATAATGCAGAGAACCCGTAAATACTATCTTTCATTTTCCTCCTGACGGGGTGTGACTATACTGCAAAAATGAGTTGGTTAACTGTCGGTTGTTGAGTTTCGCTGCAGGTAAGATTTTCAGTTCTTTTCTACGCGATTATCTCCAGTGCAATCCAGGGTGTGATACAGAAAATAAAGAGGATAAGTTTGTACGCCCCCAATGTGGAGTAGAGAACCACATTGAAAGTTTCCCGCGACATTGGGAACCACCTGGTGTGCATCCTGTAGACGAAATCACCCGAAAGTGTTATGAATATGAATGCAAAGATCATCAGCCCCATATTCAGGATTGAGCACCACATGAAGAAATCCGTCAGCGTTTGAATGTTCATGATTGTCCTTCCTCTTAATCACTTAAGATTAAGTCTCGGCCGGTTTGTTCTATTATCCAGTATGACGTTCCCTTGATAATATACTGATTTCAGTCTTGGATGGTTCCGGAGAGATTGTGAGTGTTCCTACAGATGTTCTGGCCCCAGTTGCCTTTCCCTGTTTCTATATCGTGAACATGTGGATTGTACTGACGATGGGATAGAATGTAGTAATATATACTACGAATGTAGAGAAAAACGCTACATACATAATTGGAACATTGGATAGATATGTTAGAGGTACTTCTTGGTTCGAAGGTGCGTGCCCGACTGCTTGAGTGGTTATTCATGCATCCCGATGATAGTTACTATGTACGCCAACTGGGAGAATTATTGGGATTGGATCCCACGAATGTGAGTAGAGAATTGAATAGACTGCTTGAACTTGGTGTGTTATCTGTAAGAATGTCAGGGAATCAGAAACATTTCTCTGTAAATCAGAATAGTTCTATTTACAGGGATCTCCTGAATATCGTGATTAAAATCGAAGTTGTCCCCGGTACGATCATGTCTGCTCTGGAAACTAGTACCGGTAGAATTGAAGTTGCATTCATCTACGGTTCATTGGCCAATGGACAGATGGAGAAGGAGAGCGACATCGACTCATGATAATCGGGAGTACAACAATAAGAGAAATTTCCCCGCTCCTGCGAGAAGTAGGAAAGAGACTTTCACGCGAAATCAATGCGGTAGTATATACTGTTGATGAATATAGGGGGTATGTGTAAAAGAAGTTTCCTGTATAGAGTGACAAAAGGTAGAAAACTTTTTGTGAAGGGTGACGAGAATGACCTTGGAGTCTTGGTACAGAAAGAACCATTAGATTGAACCGCATTCGGCATCAGAGGATGAAATACTTGCACTGATAGAGAATACCGAACGCGATATAGAACAGGCAGGATTGACCGGGATTCAAGCTGGCTGGCGTTTCAGAATGGCTTATGAATCAATACTCTTTTGTGCCAGAGCAGCTCTGTTCAAGTCCGGATATCGTGTGGTTAGAAGCGCGGGAGCACTACAGATAAATTACGAGCCTGGAATTTACTATTGGATTGAACTCAGAACGATAAGTATACTTGATGCGTATAGAATGCAGAGAAATCAAGCAGTCTATGATAGTGCCGATTTTATCGGTGATTCCGCAGCCCTGGTGGCTTTGGAGGAAGCCGAAGAACTTTTGAAAAAGTTGCGTGACTGGTTGAAATCGTAGGAAAGGGTATATCCTTGAACAAAGTCAATTTCATCAGAAAAAAAGGTAATTACAAACATGTGCAGTCGAATCTCATTGCAGAGATATCGAAACACATCCCCGAAGGTTATTATTCAGAAACAGTTGGAAAAAACGTCAGACGAGAAGACACTATTAACCTGTCTCTGTTTATTCATCAGTACAGTGATGTCCTTATGTCCCATGGAGCTGCCGACAAGAACTACCTTTTTATGCGGGATGATGAGACGGGAAAGAGACTGCTCAATGATTTCTTACATGTGCTGGTGCCCGGAGACTGGCTGAAGGAAAGACTGCTCAAAGCAAAGACAATTACACTGACAGAAGAACAGATTCATGTTGTCGGCTGGCCGCGGATAGAGTACTTGCTTAATCTGAGGGAAGAGAGTATTTCTGAAGGAGATGGCATCTGTTCGAAGCGGCGTGTTCTGTGGGCACCCACCCACAATTACCGAAAGCGAGGGGGGGAGCAGAAATCAACTTCATCATATCCGGATTTCAAGAGATTCACTTCAGTCATGAAGCAGAAATATGATTATGAGATATCACTACATCCGCGAAACCGGTTTCTGAAGAGACCGACAGGAGAGCAGCTTGTAAGGGCAGATGTGGTCATCTCCGACTTCGGAACACTGGTTTATGAAGCCTGGGCTCTCGGCATTCCCGTTGTTTTCCCGCGCTGGATCCTGGGAAACAGGATAATTAAATACAACAAGGGTTCCGCTGAAGCATATATCTTCGAGAACAATATTGGGCTGTATGCAGATTCGATAGAAGAACTGCTCGAAATGACTGACACCGCTGTCGGTATCGGTTCAGAAGTGCAGGAATTTATGAGCAGGTATCTTCCAAAACGCTTAGACACCTGTTCCGGAGAAGTCATTGCCGAACTGCTCGGCAAGTTAAGAAGTAATGAACACAGATCAGATTATGCTACGCTTAGATAAGCAGAGTACTTTCAATCAGGTTAGTAATGAAATGGTAAAAAGTACTCTGCTCAGATTTGAATACTAGATGTCTTTCTTTGTATTATTCGCTATTGCTGCCAGAGATCTGAATTGTTCAGCAAGGAATCTTGTTACTACAACAATAAGGTAACCCAAGATCGGCATGATGACTATTGCCAGTGCACCCGACTGCAGGAAATCAAGTTCAAGCCCTCTGGATAGATTATATCCGCGATCTCCGAGAATTATTGTTGAAAAGAGTGCAAATAGAAACCCTAAAACACCTATCCATATTCCAAGCCATTCGCCCAATGTCTGAATGAAATGAGAAAATACAGGTATTGCAAGAAAATTATCTCCCATCGAGGATATACTCTCTATCTTGTTTTTCCTGTTCCACCAGATTTGGAATCCAAGCCAGGAAACAAATGTGACTGCGAACCAAATTAGTATGAAAGCAAAAGATGTCTTACCGTTATAGCCGAAAATCTCATTATCAATGGCTCGAACGAGAACAAATATGGGTATAAGAAGGTTAAGTATCGCAATCCCTGCATAGAGCCAGGCGAATGGTTTACGGAAAAACTTCCCATTATCAATTGTCGTTAGATAGGGAGTAAGAAAAGTAAAAAACTTGTTTTCCATTTTAATCTCCAAAGGGTTTGGGTTATACACAAAGAAGAGAACTCCGGATTACCACACTTTTGCTGTAACCTTAAAACAATCTAAGTGGTAATAAAAAGCAAGTCAAGGTAAGAGAAAGGAGGGGCCGGTTGTTTCGATATCTGGACAAATTGAAAGTTCAAGTTGCAGATTGTCCAAATCAGTTTGGTGTTTCTGCTGTTTGGACTTTCGATTAGAGTTTATCCAAGGAGAATTCCCGTTCATTACCTTCGAACAGCAGTATCAGGAATCCGCGGGATTTAGAAAGGAGGACTTTTGTGTCATCCACGGATGGAGCATGAGGAGGGCAACCAAAGTAATTCCTCAGGATCCCGGAACACGCTTCTATGATGCCATCTGTGCTTGCGTAGGGTATGCAGCAGAATGACTTGATTCTTTCATCGATGACAGATTGATCGGGGGGCGTCATTCCGGCATGGAGGATGAATTCACTCATACCACTGCAATTTTTCTTATGAGTGATGAGAAGTTCTTTAATTGAGTGAAGGTTCTCGCTGTAGAATTCAGTGAAATCAGGGTGGGAGATTCTTTGGAAAGCGGGGAGAGAGATTCACCAAACTCAATGGCGATCTGTTTATTCTGTATTATCAGGACCACCTTGCTCCTGTACATTTAGGTTTCCTGTGTTGAGACTTATAACAGAATAGAAGACGGCCAACAATGCACCGCGAGAATGTCAGCGATGCAGATGCAAAAAGTGATAGGATAATCCTTTTCACACTCGACACATAACATCTCAGGTATACTTGCTTTATGGATGTAACATACCTATATTTAGTCAGGTAAGTAGACGAAAGAGGGGTGTGTTTTGTCTAAGAAGCGGATGATATATAGGTATGTTGCGGAGGAATTCAGGGGCTGGGCAGCGTCAGATAATCCAAAGTGCCTGATTGTACGTGGTGCAAGACAGGTGGGGAAAACGACTGCACTTCTTGATTTCCCGAGTTACTTTCCGGAGAAGCAGGTCTTCCTTTATATAAATCTTGAAGAACACAGGAATCTCGAACCGATATTTGCTGCAATGAAGGTATCGGAGATATTCAGTGAATTGTCTTATAGGTCGGGCATCAGTCTCGAATCAGAAGGAATTATCGTGTTTCTCGATGAAATTCAGGCTGTTCCGTCTGCATTTGGGGCAATGAGATACCTTCGGGAACACCGTCCGGATGTGCGTTTTGCCGCTGCAGGTTCTCTTCTTGAAATTGCAATGGCTAAGAAGAACATCTCAGTGCCTGTTGGAAGAATGGACTACAATTTCATGGGAACGGTATCCATAGAAGAGTATCTAAATGCAGATCCGGCATCGAAAGAAGAGATCAAATGCATGAAGGAGTGGATTCCGGGAGACTACTTTCCTGAAGCTGTACACCGGAACCTTTCGGATAAACTGCGGGAATATTTAGTCATCGGCGGAATGCCTGAAGCGGTTCAGTCTTTCCTGTCGCATAGGGACATGTCGAAAGTATCAAGAGTTCACTCATCGATTCTCAACACTTATCGAGATGATTTTGCGAAATACTCTTCAGGTGATGAACTTTTAATGTTGCAGAGAGTATTCGATTGGGTACCGGCAAGAGCCGGTGATAAAGTCATATATTCAAATATATCGGCAGATGCAAAGGCAATTAAGGTAAGAAAGGCGATAGAGCTGCTTTCAGGTGCCGGAGTTATCTACCCGGTGGTTCACTCTGCAGGGAACGGAGTCCCGCTTAATGCTGAAAGCAGAGAGTCAGTATTTAAACTGTATTTTCTCGATGTCGGATTGATGAGCAGTTTGACCGGAATCACACGAATCTCTGCGGAGAAGATACTCAGTCCCGACTTTGTCAACAGCAGCAGGCTGGCAGAGCAGTTCATTGCCCAGCATCTGTTTTTCAGGAACCCGTCACGGGAGAAACCATCCCTGAATTACTGGCTGCGCCACGGTAGAAATGCAAATGCGGAAATTGATTTTCTGATTCAGGAGAAGGAGCATGTCATTCCAATCGAAGTGAAGGCCGGAAGTTCAGGTAGAATGAAATCGCTTATCAGGTTCCTGTATGAGAAGAATAGCTCTTTTGCTATACGGTTCGATATGAACCCCCCTTCACTGCAGAGGGTCGAACATAAACTGGGGAACGGGTTGACAAAGAGCGAAAGGATATCATTCGATCTTCTCTCTCTTCCTCTTTATATGGTCGGGGAGATAAGCCGTCTTGAGGAGGAGATAAAGTGTGAGAGTAATCATGAAACTGATTAGAAACGCACAGGTATCAGACGGGAAGAGCGGGACAAAACGGGTCGACCTCCTGTTCGATGAGAAAATCCGGCAGATATCTGAATCTCCGATTGATATTCAGGATGCAGAGGTCATCGACCTTGGAGGAAAACTGCTGGTTCCGGGTTGTATCGATCCTCATGTGCATTTCAACGACCCGGGTTTCACTCACGGGGAGGATTTTGAGACAGGGACTGCATCTGCCGCCTGTGGAGGAATCACGACTGTCATCGATATGCCATGTACTTCGGTTCCGGCTGTTACGAATGTCTCGAATCTTAGGACTAAACTTAAGGCAGTCGAAGGAAAAGCACTCATCGATTATGCACTTTTCGGTGGTATTAGGAAGAACGACCTGCCTGTGGATTCCGCACAGCTGAGGGAACTATCGGATGCGGGTGTCGCGGGATTCAAGATTTATACAATTTCGGGGATGGATTCATTCAAGGCGTTGTCCTATGATGAAATAGGGCGAGTTCTTACTGAAAATCCCGGGCAGTTATTTCTGTTTCATGCTGAGGATGAGGAAATCATCAGATTGGCGGAAAGTGCAGCGGGAAATGTTACTCCGGTAAACTTCAGTGAAACCAGACCTGCTGCTGCGGAAGCAGAAGCGGTCAAAAGAGTTATTGGGCTGATGGGGGAATCGAATAGAGTGCATTTCGTACACATAAGCAGCAGAGAAGCAGCAGAGATCATTTTGAATTCAGACAAGGATGTTTCCTTCGAAACATGTCCGCATTTCCTGCGGTTTACATCGAGTGATTTTCCCCGGTTGAAAGGGCGACTGAAAACAGTTCCGCCGGTAAAGGGTGAAGGTGACAGGGAGTTTCTCCGAATCTGTGTTTTCGGAGGAGATGTTGATTTTATCGCGACGGACCACGCAGGATGTGTCTGGCCCGATGAGAAAGACTTTACTGATTTCTCGAAGGTGTACAACGGGATACCGGGGACTGAACTGATGGTGCCTTATCTCTTCTCTGAGTTTTATAATGGTATGGGGGTTTCACTCGAGACAATAATTGAGATAACTTCGCGGGGTGCTGCCCTAAGATACGGACTGTACCCAAATAAGGGAAGTTTGAAAATTGGTACTGATGCGGACTTTACAGTGATAAATCCGGTGGAATCCTATGAAGTGGATGAAAGCAGATTACACTGCAGGGGGAAATATTCACCCTTCGACGGGACTGCATTTTCCTGTTCTGTCGACCGTACTATTGTGCGGGGTGAGACTGTGTTTAAGATAAATTCAGGCATAATGGTTAAGCCGGGATACGGGAGGTTTTGTGAACCGGATACTGATTAAGGACGCAATGCTGATTGCGACCATGAATGACAGCGGTACGGAGATTACGAATGGATATGTCTGTATCGAAGATGATAAGATTATCGATGTGGGTACAGGTATTTTTGAAGGGAGTACCGATACGGTCATAGATGCTTCCGGGATGGTTGTTCTTCCCGGATTTGTGAACACTCATCATCATCTATATCAATCTCTTACGCGTAATATCCCCGCAATGCAGGACCTTCCGCTTTTTGGCTGGTTGACAAGACACTATGAAGTGTGGAGAGAACTGACAGAAGAAGCTGTATATGTAAGTGCGAAGACGGGAATACTGGAGCTGATGAAGTCAGGTACTACCACTACTTCGGATCATCTGTATCTTTTTCCGCACAAGACCGACGGGAGGCTGATAGACGCAGAGATCAAGGCAGCACAGGAGCTTGGAGTGAGGTTCCAGCCGACACGAGGTTCGATGAGCCTTGGGAAGTCTGCAGGGGGGTTACCGCCTGACGACACGGTTCAGACGGAAGCTGAGATACTATCGGATACGAAGCGATTGGTGTGCGAGTATCATGATGCAGCACCGGGTGCCATGACGCGTATATCAGTGGCTCCCTGCTCGCCGTTCTCTGTTACTCCTGAACTTATGCGGCAGACGGCGGAATTCGCTCTCGAAAACGGACTTCAGATGCACACTCATCTTGCAGAAACTGCTGATGAGGAGGATTTCTGCCTGGAGACTTTTGGAAAAAGACCGTGCGGATATGTCGATAACCTCGGCTGGATGAATGACAGCGCATGGTTTGCACACTGTGTATATCTGAGCGATGAGGAGATGACCCGAATGGGAGAAGCCGGAGTTGGTGTTTCACACTGCCCAACATCCAATATGCGCCTGGGGAGCGGAATCGCACCGATAAGGGAACTGCTGGATGCTGGGGTCAGGGTCAGCCTTGGTGTGGACGGTTCCGCTTCGAATGATTCAGGAAATATGCTGATGGAAATTCGCAATGCAATGCTACTTTCAAGGCTCCGGGAAGAGGAGTATTGGTTGTCGGCACGGGATGTGCTTGCAATGGCCACGCGCGGGGGCGCTGCTACTCTTGGACGGGATGACATAGGGGAGATAACACTCGGCAAACAGGCTGATATCGCTCTCTTTTCGGTGGATGGAATCGAATATGCCGGCGGAATGTCAGACCCGCTTGCGGCACTTGTATTCAGCGTCCGAATGTCACCTGTTGACTATCTGATTGTGAACGGTGTGATACGGATTTCAGAAGGAGAGTCCGCTATGGATGAAGTTATGCTGGTTTCAGCACATAACGAAATAGCAGCAGGAATGCTTGCCGGCGCGGAAGTTGCATCCGGAATGAAGTTCAGTTAGTTCAATGGGGACGGAGGAGTGTTTTACGAAGAACTCCTCCGTCCACAATTACTCTTTTGTAATTTCTCCGGCCTTCGTGAGTGCGTATTTCGCCATCAGCGGGCCGATTATCTCGAATATTATGCAGGTTGCAGCAACAGTGGTGATTACATCGGAACCTATCTTTGCTCCATGAACACCCAGGTGTGAAAACTGCTGAGCAACGACAATCGACAGACCTATTGCCACGCCTGCCTGCGAGAGAATTCCCATACCGAGATATTTAACGGTATTTACAGGAGCTTTACCTATTCTGGCACCCAGTCCTGCTCCGACTATTTTACCCATAGAACGGAAGACAATGTAAAAGAGTCCGACCAATCCAAGGGCAGGAAGTGCCGAGATATCCAGATGCGCACCAGCAAGGAAGAAGAAGAGGATGAAAATAAGGGGCATGATAGGTCTCAGCCTACCAGCCACGGTTGCGGTCTCACTTCTGGATGTGTTGCACAGAACGAATCCCATTGCCATCGGTGTCAGTATTGCAGAGAGGTGATATGTGAGAGCCAGTCCGACTGAAAGACAAACAAAGCCGAATGTGAGGGCTGGGATATTGTCTTTTGAGCGGAGTTTTCGAACGAGCCAGGTGTAGAGAAGTCCGATTCCAAGTCCTGTAGCGATGCTCAGGACAACTTCGAGGGCAGGTTCGGCTATTGTTGTAAGCATGTTAGAAGAAGTTCCGGCTTTCGCTGCAAGAAGCGATTTACTAAACGCCGAAGCGAATCCGAAAATGAGTACGGCAAGCCCGTCGTCGAACCCGACAACAGCGTACATAGTTTGGGTAAGATTGCCTTTTGCGCGGTATTCCTGAATGATAGCAACGGTGCCTGCAGGTGCGGTTGCGGGTGCCATAGCGCCGAAGATAAGTGCAAGGGGAATGTCTTTTGTAAGCAGGTAGATTGCTCCTGCAACAAGAAAGAAAGTCAATACTGTTTCGAAAAGCAGAATGGTGATGATGTTGTTTCCGAGTTTCTTCAGGGTTTTTAAACTAAGTTCCGAACCGATGCTGAAAGCGACAAAACCGAGAGCGATGTTCGGGATGAATGAAAGTTGTCTGAGAAGAACCTCGTTGAACAGGTCAAGGAGTGAAATCCCCATCAAAACGCCCGCGATCATGAATCCAATCAGGGAGGGGAGTCCGAATTTTCTGGCGAGTTTACCCGAGTACAGGCTGAACAGAATGGCGATTCCGATTAGTGCCAGTGAGTTTACTGTGTGGAAATCGACGTGCATATCCTATGGCTTCTTTCAGAAATCGAGAGAACCGAGTACTCTGTGAAGGTCGGAAACAGTGACCATTATGTCATTCCTTTTTGACAGAGCACCACAGGAGAACTCGATATTCCGCAATGCAGCATTAACAAGTTCATCTCTGACGACAGCCATGATGATTCTGTTGAAATCCTGTGTGTCGGTGTTCCAGAAACCCGCATAGAAGGGGATGTCTTTCAAATAACGCGTGGATTCATCCGCATCCATGACCATAGCGTATGTATCATCCATCGATGCAAATACCTGAAGAACATCGTCGAAAATGTCTTCATTCTGAATAAAAACATGGATAAGTTTATTCCCGGAGGTTTTTTCAGGTACTTCCTGCGGTATATGCGTCTTTTCTTCGAATAGTTGAATTATCTCATCAGTATCTTTTGCATTCCGAAGATGTGCACGGAAATCCTCATCACGAAGAGCTCCGGTAATAGTGCTCAGTATCTTCAAATGCTTCTTCGGTTTGTCTTCCGGCCCCACAACAAAGGGAAAGAGGTCAACAACTTCATTATCCACAGCATCGAAATCGATTCCGTTGTCCAATATGACCAGTCCAACGACAAATTCAGTAAGGGAGGGGATGCGGCAGTGTGGAATGGCTATTCCATGCCCGCAGGAGGTGGACCCTATTCTTTCCCGTTCGTTCAACGCATCCAGAACAGTATCAACGTTGCCGGATAATGCAGCATGTGCAGTAAGGCGTGCAATAATCCCAAGAATTTCATCTGAATTACCTGCTGTCGAAAGCAGTCTAATTGCTTTTGGTTCAATAACTTTCGAAATATCCATCCTATCCTCCGTATCCTATTTAGTCATTATCGAACTGATAATGGGAAGAAGCTCCGAAAAATTCTCAATTGTCAGAACTGAGCCCGCGTCTGCGAAATCTTCTCTTTCCGCCGCCCAGGTCCTGTCTTTGACAACATGCACAGCTCTCACGCCGTTGGTAAGTGCAGGATTGATGTCCGAGCGCGGGCTATTACCGACGAGCACGCAGGCAGAAGCATCGGTTGTTTTATCTTCGAGCAGTTTCCGAAGGCTCTCAGGGGTCTTCACCGGCACAACGCAGCATTCTTCGACAAGGGCCGTCAATCCGGACCTGTTGAACTTGTCCAACTGGTGGTCAGGTTCGCCCATAGTATAGACTATCATGGGTATAGACATCTTCTTAATGGTCATAAGGGTGTCGAATACCCCCGGCAGCAGTATAAGGGGATGATACAAGAGAGCAGTCTCAAGGTCCTTCATCGACTTCTGCACCCAGGGCGGGGGAGAGGGGACAAGGTCATTCATAATGGTCTTCAATGTGTCTATATAAGGTCTTGCGCCATAGCCCGTTAAAGCAAGCCGCTCCACATCAAGGCGGTGTACAATGCGCCTGACATCGTCCCTGCGGTGTCCCAGGGCTTCCATCAACCCGAGAAAGTCATGTTCCGTTCTCTCGAAAAAGAGTCCGCTTTCCCACAAGGTGTCATCTGCATCGAGCATCAACAATTGTATTTCAGCCATGTTTTAACTCCTTAAACAGATTGCGAATATACAAGGATGAAGAAAAATGACAATGAATATTCCGCATTTCAAGCGTACTTGCGGATCAAAAATGCTGATACAGTAATTGTGGAAAGTACGAGAATCGAATTTTAAGACCGTAATGTTAACTTGTCTCTCATAAAGGCTGGTATAGCGTCGATGTGTGAATCAATAACAAGATTAGTCACGAGGTTTGTAAACTCAGAAGAAGTCAGATGACGGATATGAGTTAATAGGTTTTAGATTTAGTTATCCAGATTGAGATAGATTTTAAACAATTCTGTAAGATATAGACTATGAAATATATACAGATAATTATACTGTCTTTCTATATGACTGGTTCCGGACAATCCTGTGGAAATCGTGCCTGTATATGAAAAAGTGCACAGATAGTATGAAAAAGTATTAACGTGAGTTGCTAGGGAAAATTCCCCCGATAGTCAGATATACAATGTATACGCAACCCGCAGTAAACAATTAACACAAACTATAAATATAAGAGTATAAATGATATACATGCGTGTGTAGAAAATGACAATACATAATAGAATATCGTGAAACTGTGTGCGTAAACGCTTGAAAGATACAGTTTATTTGCAGGTGGGAACAATGTACTTCACTTGTGATAACTCTTGACATGGCGCTATATATTTTACAGAATTGTTTACAACCGTACTAAAGAAATCCCGAAGAAAGGGATTGAACTAATGAGAGGGGATATTATGTGATTCGAGTGCTTGTTGCTGCAGGTTGTAGTTATAGATTCCCACCGGAAAGGAAAACGCAGTGAAAATTCAAAAGAAAACTGCAATTGTGCTGTTCATAATCACCATTATACTCTCCATACTCAGTTGCTCTGAGAAACCGAAAATGTTGGAAACGGTTACCGTAGTCGACGAAAATCAGGTTGTGGAGACAGTAGAGGTAGACATTTCAATAGAAACACCATTGCTGAAGATCGGTTTTGTAAAGCAGGACCACCATTCTGCTGTATTCGTCTCGGCCCTCCGTGCTGAAGAGATGAGTAAGATGTATCCCACATATCTGATGCCGATGGGAGAACAGTTCTATGCTCTAATCGAGAATGATATTAAAATAGCTGAGATTGAATTCATTCAGTCACAGGGCGCGATTAATGTACCTAACAACATGGTAGCCGGCTTGTTCGATATTGGTTTTGGAGGTGTAATTCCGTTTGCAGCAAGCGCAGACAAGGGAAGCGGAATCAAAATAATAAGTCCGATGCATACAAGGGGAGACATGCTTGTTGTTTCTATCGAGAATGAATTCGTTATCGACTGGGAGGGTTTTGTCGATTTCGTACAAATGAGGGAAGAACCGCTGATAGTCGGTTTCAAGAGTCCGAAGGCAGTTGCACTGCTGATATTCGAGTCGGCACTTACAGAAGTCGGAATACCATGGAGCATGCAGTCTGACCCGCAGCCCGGTTCGAAAATTTTGCTGAGTAATGTCCAGGGTCAGCCGAACCTGAATCCGTCGCTTCAGAACGGCATCATCGATGCATATATTTCGAACAATCCCGCATGTGCCCTGGCGGAGCACAACGGTATAGGTAGATGTGTTGCTGAACTGTCTGACCTACCGCCGGGTGATTTCGAGAATCATCCCTGCTGCGCAATTGCAGCAACTGAAACGGCAATGATTGAGAAAGCCGATGAAATAGCCGCAGTACTTCGTCTCTTTGAATGTGCAACTGATTATATCAATAAGAACCCGCAGGATGCTGCTGCAGCAGCGGCTGAGTGGATCGGAAATCCCGTCGAAGTAGAAGAGATTTCAATGGCTACCAGCGGTTATGACATGAACATTTCGGAAGACTGGCTCGCCAACATGAATGCCATTCTTGCGAACATGCGCAATCTCGGGACATTCACGGGACCTTTGGCAGAAGAGGATGCCGAAGGGAACAGAGTTTTTCTCTACGACTTTTCATTCCTGCCTGTAAATCAGATAATCTGTCATTAGAACGGATAAGGCAAGGGAAGTGAAATGAAATCACAGGGCAGCAGAAAAAGAACAGCTGAAATACTGCTGGGACTGATTCTGCCTGTAATCCTGCTGCTTTGGTGGACACTGGCGACAGGGGGAGGACAGAATACACTTCTCCCCTCCCCCGGAGCGGTTGCAGAAATTCTCCTGCATCCATTCAGCAATCTCATCTCTACAGGGTCATTTGCCTGGAGTTTATGCGTGAGTCTTTTGCGGATAATCATTGGGTTTACTCTTGCAGTGATTGTCGGAATACCTGTGGGACTTATGATGGGTGCATCCTCCCATGTCCGGAAACTGCTTTCTTTCATGGTTGAAATGGCAAGACCGCTTTCTGCAATAGCACTGCTTCCACTTTCTATAATACTGTTCAAGGGGATTACATTCTCTCAGTTCTTCGGACTGCAGCATCTGCAGTATCAGAAACACATTCTCAATGAAATGCAACTCGGCATGATATTCATTCTGTTCTGGGGCGGTGTATTCCCAATTATACTGGGAACAATGCAGGGGGTGCGCAGCGTTCGAAAACTGCACCAGGAAGCGGCATCGATCCTCGGAGCAGGAACGTGGTTCACATTCAGGCATATCATGTTTCCCGCAGCACTTCCCGATATCTTTCACGGAATGCGGCTTGGTATTGGAAGGTGCTGGATGGTGATAATTGCGGCAGAAATGCTGCCCGGAACGAATGCAGGCATTGGATATCTGCTGAGATACTCCTATCAACTTTCCCGGTATGATATCATGCTTGCCTGCCTTGTTGTCATTGCCATCATAGGAGCCCTGTTCTCGCGCGGGCTTGAGGTTGTGGGAGAACGTTCACTTCTACTCCGAAGCAGGGAACGATGATGGTGAAAGAACATACTGTAACTCTCTCTGAACTCACAAAGACATTTCAAAAGGGGGATGCCCGTCTCCACGCTCTCGGACCTGTGACCTTCGCTATCTCCGAGGGAGAATTCGTGTGCATACTCGGTCCTACGGGATGCGGTAAGACTACTCTTCTCCGCCTGCTTGCAGGACTCGAAATACCTGATTCGGGGAGCGTTGGATATTCGACTCGGGTTCCGTCAGTCGGATATGTCTTTCAGCAGGGAGCGCTTTTTCCCTGGATGACAGTGGGCGCAAATATCGAGTTTCCCCTAAAGGCGCGAAAAATAGAAAAAGAAGTCAGGCAACGAAAGGTCAGTGGCATACTCGAACTCGTTGAGCTGTCTGAATTCCGGAAGAGCTATCCCCATGAACTTTCAGGTGGGATGCAGCAGCGGACTGCTCTGGCACGGGCACTTGTCACAAATCCCGGCACTCTGCTACTCGACGAGCCCTTCAACTCACTCGACACGAGAACGGGAGAAATGCTTCAGAATAAACTGACGGACCTCTGGCAGAGTCTGGACACGACCGTAGTATTTGTGACGCACAATATCGAAGAAGCGGTCTTTCTTGCCGACAGGGTCATTGTTCTTGGTCACAGTCCCGGGCAGATAGTGAGAGAGGAAAAAATAGACATCTCCCGGCCGCGCAGTAGGTTGTCGGATGAATTCACATCTGTAATGCTCTCGCTGAGGACTACTTTCGAAGAACTTGTTGAAGTAGAATAGCACTCAATCTTCCAGTACAAACTCATAGATTACCGAAGTCCACACCCCGACGGGTACTCCGTCTTGTCTTTTTGCAGGTATCCAGCTGCTGTTCATCAGTGCGGCTTCAGCCGCGGCATCCATGCCTGCAAGACCGGAACTCTGGATAGTGACGATCTCAACCGGTTCTCCGGTTTCACTAATGAACACCTGAAGAATAACCCGCCCTTCCACACCTGCCTGCCTTGCCATTTCGGGGTATTCGGGCATGGGGCGGTATGTGCAAGCGGGAGGGGTGCTGTGCGGGACAAAGGTGCCCGGCACCGGTATTTCGTCAGGGTCGTCCTGATGATGTTCGATATTGGAACTGACGGTGAGTGCTGTCGAAAGCCCAGTAGTATCTTCTACAAGACTGATGACTGTAAGGGGCTGCACAACTTCGGGTATTTCATTCCGGACTATTTCTTCTACATCCACCTGCTTCTCTTCGGGAAGTCCAGGCGGAATTTCATAGAGTTCCCCCGCGTCCACTCCCGTCATTTCATCAGTTGTTGTTTTCGATGCAAGTCTTCCGATACCTGCCCCGGGTATAGCTTCGAATGCAATGATGAGGATTGCCAGTGAACATAGTACACCTATGTCCATCGATCTGGTTTGTTTCTTATCTGTTAATTTCATGATTTTCTCCCTTCAGATGTTATACATCCGAAGTGAGATGTTTATTCCGAGGAACGGCTTGAAAAGCAGAAATTACAGAAATTTGAAGAGATTTGGATAAATATGCGAATTATCCGCCAAACCGTCTATAAAGTGGACAACTGAGTGGAAGGAATGACGTACGGTACCGGTTACTTTTTCCTGAGGAGCAGGAAAAGCATGGTGGCGATGCTGTCGAGGGACACGAGTCCCGCGAGGACAAGATAGTCTCCGGGATTATTGTATCCGAACGCCAGCCTGAGTATCAGGAATATTATTGTTCCCATTGTCTAACCTCCTTACCTACACATAAGATATAAATAACCCGCCAATATGACAAGTTTGTTATTATTCATATATTTACATATTATGGATTGGGACGTAAACTGAAGTAAATCTGATGCAAGGGGTGTTTTGGTTTCAGAGAAACATACTGTCGAAATATTAGGTACAACTTTCATTTTTCAAGGAATACTGGAAGCTGACGAAGCTCATCTGATTGAGTCCGCCCTTGCAAAAAACCGCAGGGATATTATCAGGAAGAAAGAAGTGACAATAGATATGAGCGACTGCTCCGGTGCTGATACTGTGGCAGCAGTCGTAATCTATACTTTTTGCAGGGAAGTGAAGCAGAAAGGTGTTAAAGTAACCACCATAGGTTTCACGGCTGACCTGAGAAATCTCTTCTCGTCCTTTGAAAGGCACGAGCAGTCCGATCCCCCTGAGAAAAAGGACATTAGTCTCCGCAGGACTTTCGTGGGTATAGGGGAGATGGTATATGAACTCGGGAAGACACTCAAAGGACTGAATCTCTTTCTTTTCGATGCTGTTAATGCACTTTATACGCTAATACTCAGCCCAAGGAAAATCCGCTGGCGGATGGTATTCTATTACATGGAGGAGGCCGGGCTCAAGAGCCTTCCGATAGTCGCAACATTGACCTGGCTTATGGGGACTGTTCTGGGATATCAGGCAGGCTATCAGCTGAAGATGTTTGCGGCAGGTTCCTTTATGCCTTCGATGATCGGTTACAGTATTACCTGGGAAATCGGCCCGATGCTTGCAGCTGTTCTCGTGGCAGGTCGCTCCGGCTCTGCATTTGCAGCTGAAATAGGTACGATGAAGGTGAGACAGGAAGTCGATGCCCTTAAAGTCATGGACTTCAGTCCCTTCGATTATCTCGTTACCCCGAAACTTGTTGCTCTTCTGTTTGTGATGCCGCTTGTAGTTCTAGTCGCCGACTGTGCTGGTATTGTCGGGGGGCTTCTGGCAGGGGGGGTATTCCTCGGTATGTCGGCTGACACATATCTGCATTCCATCAGTCTATCCCTACTTCCGATTGATTTTCTCTGGGGTATGATGAAGGGGCTTGTTTATGCGATAATAATAGCCAATACCGGGTGTTATATCGGCATGAGGGTCAGGGGCGGCGCTGCTGAGGTGGGAAGGGCAACTACCGGTGCTGTTGTCTACAGTATTTTTCTGGTTATTCTCGCAGATGCTCTACTCTCACTGCTGTTCGTTCACATAAGACCGGGAATAAGTATTTAGTATGCCAAAAAATAATTTAATAGCCGTTGAGAATCTCCAGGGGGGGTATGGTACGGGGGAGGACAGGCATCTTGTCCTCGATGACCTGAACATGACTGTAAGAAAAGGTGAAATACTCGCAATTGTCGGGCCGAGTGGATGTGGTAAAAGCACGGTCATGCGTAATCTGATCGGTCTCGAGAAACCGTGGAAGGGGCGAATTCTCTTCGATGGAAGAGACATACATAAAACAGATGAAGCTCTGTCAGCGGCACGCAGGCGATGGGGGATTACATTTCAATCCGGGGCTCTTCTAGGAAACCTGACGATTCTCGAAAATGTGATGCTTCCGCTTCAGGAATACACATCGCTCTCCCCATTTGAAATAAAACTCACTGCATATGAAAAACTGGAAACAGTCGGACTCGATACACTGGGGGCATCATATCCAATGGACATATCCGGAGGGCAGCAGAAGAGGGCGGGACTCGCACGGGCGATTGCACTCGACCCCGAAGTTCTCTTCTTCGATGAACCTTCAGCGGGACTGGATCCGATTACATCATCACGGCTTGATAACCTGATAATCAAGATAAATAAAGTCTTCAATACAACAGTAGTGATAGTTACCCACGAACTTGCAAGTATCTATGCGATTTCCGACAGAGTGGTCATGCTCGACCCACTGGAAAAACGCATCATTGCAGAAGGACAGGCGACTGACCTTCGTGATAATTCTTCAGATGAACGGGTACTTGCATTCTTCAGACGCGAAGATATTTCAAAGAGAGGATAAGATAATGGCACAAAAAGCCAACAGGTTCCGGCTGGGACTTTTCTTTTCCATTGGTGTGCTGCTTCTGATTACCATCATTCTCTGGCTGACAGGGGGTTTCAAGCACAAAAAAGTTAAAACCTATGTCTGTTATTTCGAGTGGTCGGTACAGGGATTGAATGAAGGCGGGAATGTGCTTTACAACGGTGTTCCTGTGGGTAAGATAAAAACTATCGAAGTGGCTCCGGACGGAAATCTCGTGGAAGTGATAGTCGATATCGAGAAGAGCTTTACCGTTGGTCCAACGGTCGTTGCTACTCTGCAGATGACCGGAATTACCGGACTGAAATCGATGAATCTAAGCCATACGACGACAGGGGTATCACCACCCCATTACGAGTTCGCCGAATACCCGGTCATTCCTGTTAGTCCGGGAGCCGTTCAGGCAGTCACAACTACATTCGAGCGAATCACAGAAATAATCCATGAGGTCAATTTCAAGGAAGTGGGTGAGGAGGTAACTACACTGCTTCACAATGTAAACACTATTCTCGACGGGGACATGATAGAGAATATAGAAGAATCCATCCTCCGGAACTCACAGAATCTCGATACTCTGCTTGTCACATATACCAAACTCGGCAGGGACCTTGATGCACTTATAGTCAACCTCGATGCACCGGAACTGGCAGGCAGCATCGATTCACTAATGACAAGAATAGACGGATTTATAGAACCGTTCGATAATTTCATGGTACAATTGAATGAGATTACGGTAGAGACCAATAATCTGATCGAGAGTATCAGGTTCATATTCGAAATACTGCAGAACGGTCCCGGAGAATTTATGATTCCGACTTCCGGAGAAGGAGTGTGGCAATGAGATTGAAAATAACTACAGCAGTGATAACGAGCATATCAATTCTGTCGATGTTCACGGGATGCATTACAGTCAATGTACCTATAGGCACTTCAAGTACTTCGCAGGTAGAAATCTGGAAAATAGACTATCTACAGCCCGGTTCATGGGGATACACGACAGAGAAGATGATACGCATAGATGATTTCAGAAGCGTTAATTTTCTGAACAGTACGGAGATTGTGATTCAGCTATTCGACGGTACATTGAACATCGCCGAAACAGACATATGGGATACATTCCCCGGAAAGGCACTTCCTGATTTTCTTACGAGAGATATGCTGGCAGACGGTTATTATGCCGGGGTTTTCAGGTCAGCAACCGTCCTCATCGAAGATATTACAGTCAACGGCTTCATCAGGCAGTTTGGCGGTAAGGTTACTTCCGACGGCTGGGAAGCAGTACTCGACATCGATGTAACTGTCATCGATCCCGTTTATAGTACGATTATTCTGCAGAAGAATTACAGCACCCAGTATTCGCTTGAAACTCCGAGTTATGCTGCTCTTGCTGAGGGGATGGGAATTCTCATCCAGATATTCTCAGAAGAATTACGGGGTGACATTTATTCGGCAATGCTGCCGGTCAGATAATCCCACGGCTGAATCTGTAGATAAGAACTAACCCCCTTGCGGAGCTTATTATATTATGATGGATTTGTTATTTGACTCTTTCACTAATACATATTCGGGAGATTTATGAAACTATTCGGCAGAAAAGAAAAACAGAAAACACCGGTGCAGAAGGAACAGACGGCTCCACCGCAGGATGACCTGAATAACTACATAATTGTCATTCTCGACAGTTGCCGCTTCGATACATTCATGGAAGCATCCCCGCAGACCATCATGAAACTCGGTGAAGTAGAGAAACGCTATAGTTATGCATCCTGGACTGCTCCTTCGCATTATAACCTTCTAATGGGTTTGATGCCTCATGTCAGCCCGAGCAATGTATTTGCATCTGAATACTACAAGGAGGATTTTCTCCGATTCAATGAAAGACTCGGGGCTGAGGGAGTCAGTTTTAAAAGCCTTGTACCCAAACTGTACCTACCAAGTTATCTGCGCAACTCTCTCGGGTACATCACCCGGGGAATGGTATCGCTTCCGGTTCTGAACAGCTACACTCCGGTAAATACAGGCTTCGATTCGTGGAAACTGATGGACAAGCACAATGACATGATGGCAATGGTCGATGCAATGACCTTTTCCCCAAACCGCCCCAGTTTCTACCTACTGAATGTGGGGGAGACCCATTATCCGTATGCTCTTCCGAGCGAACCGAAGAATGAATGGCCCAGGATAAGCGGTGTTCATGGTGTCTTCAAGCATCTCGATGACCATATAGTCGGTGGGAAGCTGATCTCGGACAAGGATGCCCCGAAGTTCTTCGACCGGGAGCAATTGGACAGGCTGAAAGCACGGCAGGTCGAGACAGTCCGCTATTTAGACACTGTATTCGACAAACTGTTCGACATAGTCCCGAAGAACACATACATAACGGTAACATCCGACCATGGTGAACTTTTCGGTGAAAACGGGTACTTCGGGCATGGTCCGATATTCCACGAGAAAGTATTCGAAGTGCCTTTTTTAGAAGGCAAAATAAGGTAAAATTAACAAAGGAGAAGACAGGCAATGACAGAGCGTGTACGCAAACTGAAATTCAAATCTGAAACACAAAAAGTGCTTGACATAGTAATCAACAGTTTATACTCACACCCGGATATTTTTCTGCGGGAACTTATTTCCAACTCATCCGATGCACTGGACAAAGTGCGTTTCGAGATGCTCACGAATAAGAAACTCTCCACAAAAGAGGATCTGAAAATAACGATTATTCCCGATGCAGAAGCCGGAACACTCACGATAAGAGATAACGGCATAGGAATGACTGAGGATGAAATGGCAGACAATCTCGGTACAATAGCCGGTTCGGGCACCCGTAACTTTCTCGACAAGATAAAAGACAGCAAGAAAGAAGCAACTCCGGAGATGATAGGACAGTTCGGTGTGGGTTTCTACTCATCATTTATGGTTGCCGACAGGGTAGAAGTATTCTCGAAAAGAGCCGGTTCGAAAGAAACTGGTCATAAATGGTATTCCACCGGTCACGAGACTTTTAACATGAGGGCAGAAGAGAATGTTCCTGCTGGTACGAGTGTAGTTCTTTATCTCAAGGAAGACATGAAGGAATATGTCGAGAGTTACAGACTCCGCGAACTCGTCAAGAAGTACTCTGACTTCATTTCATATCCGGTTTTCATCGAAGTCGAAGATGAAACGGACAAGGATCAGGTAAACACGGGGAAACCAATCTGGACCCGTTCAGAGGACGATGTCGAAGACGAAGAGTACAATGAATTCTACAAACATGCGACCTTCGATGCACAGGAGCCGCTTTCCCGGCTCGTCTTCCACGCAGAAGGCGTAATGGAGTTCTACTCACTTCTTTTCATACCGTCACACAGGACGATGGAGATGCTCATGCCTGATTACAAGACAGGCGTAAAACTCTATATCAAAAAGGTGATGATAAAGGAGGAAGCCGATGAGATTCTTCCGAAGTACCTCCGTTTTCTCAAAGGTGTGGTGGAATCGTCGGACCTTCCGCTGAATATCTCGCGCGAGACGCTTCAGAATAACAGGACAGTCAAAGCAATCAACAATGCCATAACGGGTAAAGTCCTGAACTGGCTTACGGACATGAAGAAAGATGATATCGAGAGATACACGAAGTTCTTCGAGAATTTCGGGGATTTCATCAAGGAAGGTGTTTACTCTGACTATCAGCACAGGGAAAAACTTGCCAACCTTCTCCTCGTATGGACGAATAATAGTGGAGATGAGCGGAAGGGACTCGAAGAGATTGTTGAAGCGATGCCCGAGAAAACAGAAAAGATATTCTATATCACAGGGCTCGACAGGAAGGAACTGGCGAATTCCCCCTATCTCGAAGCAGCGGGAAAAGATGCTGAAGTAGTTCTTCTCGACAGCCCGATAGATGAATTTACTGTCGAAGCTCTCATGGAGTATAAGGGAAAGAAGTTTGTTTCGCTTTTGAAGGAGTCCGCGGAAGACGACCTGACTGAGCAGGAGAAGGCTGAGAAGAAAACAGCTGAGGAAGCTTTTGCCGGCTTACTCGAATTCATGAAGGATCAGCTGGGTGACAAGGTCGAAGCAGTCAAGATTTCACCGCGTCTGAAAGACAGTCCGTGCATCATAGTGATGGACAAGAACGATGTGGGCGACATGTTCCGCAGGATGATGGCGACGATGGAGCAGGAAGTCCCGAAGCCCAAGCACATCCTTGAACTCAACCTGCAGCATCCGCTTTTGGAAAAACTCCAGAAGCTCTACGATGAGGATCGCTCGGGTGACGAATTGAAGACAATGATAACCACCGTCCACGCCCTTGCCCAGATATTCGCCGGCTCCCGCCCCGACAACCCCGCCGAGTTCGGCAAACTCATCACCAACCTCCTCCTCTAACGGTATTGAGCTAAGGATAATAAAAGTACCTGGCACCTTTTCTTATTACTATCTCCAGCGACAGCAGTGGTTCCGTTGTATGTTGAAGGAAGTTCTGTGTAGTCGCCGGTTGCAGGATCTGTTCTGTACAGGATATCATTCTGGATGATCATGAGGGCATCGCCGGCCCAACATAGGAACTGTGTTCCGACATAGGATCCCGGGATGGATTCCCAGTCTCCGTTCATCGGATCTATCCTGTAGATGTTTCCGATTTGAGCACTGTAAAGGAATTCATCGCTGGCAGCAAGTGCATTTGTACCGTCCCAGGATTCTGAAAGCACCGTCCATGACCCATCCGCGGGATTCGCTTTGTAGAGTGTGTTACCCTGTATCGCAAAGAGTTCTCCGGAGTGCCCTACCATGAGTTCTGTTCCCGCCCAACTGCTGCTGAGGGTTGTCCAGCTGCCGTCGTGCGAATCCACATCATACAGGATATCACCATCGACAGCAAAAAGCTGATCCGCTGCTGCGGTTCCCACAAGCAACAGTAGAGTCGCAAGTATGAAATACCTCAATTTGTTCATTCTCTCTCCTTCATCCGGTTGCATCGAAACTCCGACTTCAGTACCGCACGTCACTTACTTATTGCATAGTCAGTACGGTACGGTACTTGTGCTAAGTGTCCTTCCACCTAGTTGGCGGATTTATTACACTATTACATAGGGACATGACTTTAGTCGTGTCCCGTTGTTCTGTCTTGCTTTAGTCGTGTCCGCTTCGTGGGCATCGAGAGGGTTGTCTGTTCATTCCGGCATGTCCATCAGGAATATCTCATAGTAATACTCTGGGTTTTCCGAATATGCCATCATTCCGTATTCATCGATGATGAATTTCCAGAAGGGTGCATCATCACCGGCTCCCTGAACTTCCGCGGTAAAGAGTAATTCTCCGGCCTGTGTGTATACATCGAACACGGGAGTGATTTCAGTTCCACGCTGCACCCAGATTCTGTCCGCAGCATCGACGCCGAGAGCGGATATCATGTATCTGTAAGGCTCGGGTTCATAGTCAATAACCACTCCCTGCGCGCCGATACTTCTCAACCAGTTCTCCATCCAGAGCTTCTCGTCGTTGATTTCAGACTCGTTCTTGGCAACCGGTAAAAACTCGCGTGAGAACTCATTCAGAAGCTCCCCATCTTTGTTGAAAATCTGAACCATGTAATCTTCGGTGGAGCATGGAGCCATATAGACATTACCGGATCTGTCTGCCGTATAGACAGTACTGAAGAGCGAAGCCTTGAGAAGCTCTGTCAAATCCTGGGGATCGAAGGGGAATTCATCCTCATAGTATTTCACAGATGGTTCATTGTTTTCTTCGTATCGTCCTACATGAAAGAAACAGATGAGATTTCCGTCTATCATGTCGACGGTTAACTTAGAAGCGATGTAGGCATTGGAATCGGCACCAATCATGTTCATGGGAGGATTATTCGTGAATTCTGCCGAAAGCCCTTCCCATTCTCCATCCGGATAGAAGATGTGCATACCACCCTGCATCGGAGCGCAAACTGTGATCCTGCCGTCACCAAGGACTGCCATCGAGAAAGCCATTGTAATCTCACCGGGACCGTTACCCGAGCGGGATATCTGCCGAATGAACTCACCGTCCGGGGAGAATACCCGAACACAGGAAGCAGCTCTGTCCAGCATGTAAATGTTGCCGTCAGGCCCGTGTCCGAGATCCTGGATAGTGCCGAACACGTAATTGGTGTCACCGAGGTCGACACCGATAGTGTTCACAATTTCGATGGGGATGCGGGTTTCGAGAGCATCAGTTACATGCTGATTATCCGATTCGTCCGCCGAAGTTCCGCAGGAGATGAGGATGAGGGATATCACTAGAGTACTGAGAATTTTCTTCATGTTGACCTTTCGTTATCTGTTTAGTAACAGATGTGTCTTTGCATGAAGTACCTGCAGTTTTCAACTTTATCGATATTTCTTTGGCTGAATATACTCTTCATAAAAAGACACAGTCAAGAGACAATCTGCTGGAACCACTCTTCGTTCAGATATTAAAGATGTTCAACTTAATATGTCGTGATTCCCGGTGGTCATTATAATAATTAAATGATCTAGTTTTTAAATTGGAGATGACCGCATGAATATTCTGCCCATGATACTCGTGCTGCTTGCCGGTTGGGAATCCGTTGGTCCTTCAGGTGGGGAAGTGCTTGCTGTTCTTCAGTCGAATCAGAACCCCGACATTCTGTATGCACTGTCCGGTTTCGCCCCCACGATGGTCATTAGCTCTGAGGATAAGGGTGGTTCCTGGGTTACAATCTCGAACTTCGATTCGTATGAAGCTCCAAAAGAAATGACAATGACATCGGACGGGAAAATGGTTGCCGTCGGGGCGAATCATATATGGGTATCCGGGGACGGGGGAATGAGCTGGAGCAATGACTACTTCTGGGACTACAGTTTCTATGATGTTGTTCCTCATCTGGAGAATGAGAATGAACTGTTTGCTGCGGGCAGAATCGAATCGAGCGGAAGAATAACCTATTTCCATTCGACTGATTGCGGAAGCACTTGGGATGCGACTGTCCTGAAGGACTCGCTTCAGTCCTATGGTCTTTGTATTGCTGTTTCTGCATCCGATCCGGATGTCATTCTGGTAGGCGGATACAGTTTTGAAATGGTATGGGAACCCTATCTCTTCCGCTCGGTTGACGGGGGCGGGACTTTCACAGAAGTGACTGCTACGGAAATGCTCGGTGAAAACAGGATTCACGGAGTAGGGATTCATCCCGATAACCCCGATATAATGCTTGCAGGTACAAAGTCAGGCATATACCCGCTCGACTGACCGCTGGCTCACTTGGACGCTGCGGGGAGAGCAGTATTTCAGCAAGGACATCACATTCAGCTCAACCAATCCCGACCTGGTCATGTGTTGCGGAGATGCAGAAGAGTATGGAATTCATATAAGCAGCGATGGCGGGCAAACCTGGACAAGCAGCACAGCAGGACTCGAAGGAGATAATTTCAACTGGGTCGAGATCGACCCTGAACACCCACAGCTTGCATACACCTGCAGCAACAACGGTTTCTTCCGGAGTTTCGATCGCGGACTTACCTGGAACCTGAGCAATGAGGGCATTGTAATCTGTCATATAGTATCGATGGAATCAGCGGAACACCGCAGTCCCTCTTGGTCTGCCCGCATGATGGAAACCTGCTTACCTGTGCTTCATCGAACGCCTTGTATGCTTCTGATGATGCCGGGTTGAACTGGTACAGGGTCTCAACCGATTTCGGGGGAGTCAATGATCTTGTCCAAACCGGAGATTTAAGTTTCGATGAAGGTATTCTAATCGCTACCGCTGACGAAGGTGTCTGGCACTGGGACTGGAACTGGACTCCGTATCAGCTATTTGGAGAATTTGGGGAGTCTGAAACCACCTGCGTTGAAGATTTTGCTTTTGACCAGTTTATCTATGCAGGTACAGACGGGTCAGCAGTTTGGAACCGTTACTACGGGCTGGGGGTCGAAGAAGGAGGAGGTATCGAGATAGAGAATCCCGTGTTTTCAATTCATCCCAACCCGGCAACCGATAATCAGGTTTCTGCGGTAATCACTTTGAATTATCCGCCTGAAACGAGCATCTCGGTTTTCGACATTACGGGAAGGCTGATAAGCACGCCACATTCCGGTCTGCTTGAAGCAGGAGAGCATACAATATCGCTCGATGTATTCCCATTTCCCCCCGGGATGTACTTTGCCCGGCTACAAACGGACAGAACAACCGCTTCGGTGAAGTTTCTGGTTGTGGATTAGGCACATCATGTAAGCAAGGGGCGAAAGAGCTTCAAGTCAGACACTCATCAGAACAGGAAAGTATCCTGACCGGCAGATTCTTGTTGTTCAAATTGCTGACTACTGCTACATTGTTCCGTTCATAGAAACTGATAAGGGTATGTTTTTGAAAACTATTATTCCAAGCAGTAAGGCTACGAAGGTGTATTTAGGGAGCGGTCATGAAAAAGAATAAACTCAGCAACGAAGAAGAACAGATTCTGGATTCGTTCGAGAATGACGAGTGGCAGAGAGGATCTGATTCCGAGAAGGAAATCGATAAACATCGGACTTATGCCCGGAATACTCTAAAAAAGGACCGGAGGATCAACATACGGATATCCTCGAAGGACCTTGAAAAACTTCAATTGATTGCTATCGAAGACGGTATACCTTATCAGCTCTGATTGCCAGTATCCTGCATAGATATGTTACAGGAAGATTTGAGGAGAAATCCAGGTTCAGCGGCAGGGTTGACCAAATCTGTGAGTAGAGAGTCGTTTTATTCACACTTCTCTGATACCTAAGACACATTTTACATATTAGAAAATTGCTTTTTGTGCGAGTTCACCCTATTCCATATATTACCGTTTCACTCTCTTCCGGTTAATCAAGGAAAACAAATGAAAAGAGGAAAAATGTACAAACTTCTCATACTTGTAAGTTCGATGCTGATTTTGGGAGTCGCCTGCAGCGATGCCCCACAGGAAGATAATGCAGTTGTAGAACAGACAATTGAAGTAAGCGAGCCGGCTATAGAAGTAGTTCTTCCGGACACCAGTCCCGAAGCAGCCTTCAATGCCTTCATAGAAGCAATGAAGAACGGTGATGCACAAACTATCATTGAGTTCTATCCTTCGGAAGCCTTGTTCCAGATGGAAATGCAGCTTGAACAGATAAAAACTGATACAACAGGTCAGATTGCGCTGGCATTTGCTCAAATGGGCATAAATGTCACGCCTGAAGAACTTCAGAACTGGACTGCAGTAGATATGGTGGAAGCTCAGATTACATCCCCGATGATGCAGGGCCAGTTTGACGGCGTTAGTGTAGTCGGAAGCACAGTCGAAGGCGAAACTGCTATTGTTGAAATCGAGATGTTTATTCCCGAAATGGATACTACCATAGTAACTGAAGCCATACTAATTCTTGAAGATGGTCAGTGGAAAATGGGTCAAGGTTTCTAATCAACCCGCTGTGATCTGATACACCTGGAGTCGGTCCGTGGGTATATTTCTTATCGCTGTAGTCTATTTGAAACGATTATTGCTCTGCAATCTTATAAATAAGCATCTCTTTCCTATCTGCACACGAGCAGCCTCTGCATGACCCGCCAGAAGAACATTCGGCATCAAGAAGGTATACCCTGCCCTTTCGAAGCAGGATATCCATCGTTGGTTCGAGTGCATCTGCAGTCATACCGAAATGATTCATGAGTTCAGCCAGCGAAAGCCGTCCGTGTTCTTCAAGAAGTTTCAGTATTTCAGAGAGCATATTTACGCCTTCAGTTTTCCGCTGTTCGCTATGATTTTCAGCACACCGATGATTCCGCCAAGTAGAGCAAGTGCAATGCCTATCCACAGGATTCCGCTGCCCGGGTGAGAAGAGAAGGTGCCTATCTGATAGAACAGCGTACTGATTATCCAGGCAAGAAGCGTCAGATATGCTGTCGATATTACTGCCCATTTCCAGTTTGTTTCACGGTAGATAGTGGCTATCACCGCAAGGCAGGGAGCATATATCAGTATGAAGAGAATATAGGCGAATCCGCTGACAGGACCATCGAAATGCTCCTGAATCATCTCGACTGTAGTTTTTGGTGACTCGGTCAACCCACTTCCATCCATCGAGTCCGAAAACTCATCTTCACTGCTTCCGTCTGAACTCCACATTGCAGCGAAGCCCTCCGGAATGGCTCTGAAGGCATTTGTGATTTGGTTCTGGAAGTTAAAATCTGCATTCTCTGCCTCTTCGTCTGATTCGGATTCCATAGAACTGTAAAGGTTGTCCAGCGTACTGACCACCGTTTCCTTCGCAAATATCCCGCTCAGAAAACCAACAGCTGCAGGCCAGTTGTCCGACTCTATACCCATGGGAGTAATAACGGGTACGACCATTCTTCCAATTTCAGACAGGAGTGAGTTCTCCGAATCGGCGTTGCCGAAACTACCGTCGGTTCCGATCGAATTCAGCAGACTCAAGAGTATCACGAATACGATGATTATCTTCCCTGCGCGAAGAAGAAAACTGTTCAGGCGCGTGAGTGTATGATACATGATACCCCTGAAAGTCGGAAGGTGATAGGGGGGGAGTTCCATCACGAAAGTCGATGCTTCACCCTTCAGGACTGTCTTCTTGAACAGAAGCCCTGTCCCCACGGCCAGGAGTATACCAATAGCGTATATGCAAAACAGGACCTGCCCACCGTGTCTTGAGAAGAATGCAGCGACAAAAAGTGTGTAGACAGGCAGCCTTGCACCGCAGGACATGAAGGGATTTATCATTATAGCAAGAACTCTGTCACGGTTGCTTTCGAGGGTTCTGGTTGCCAGGATTGCAGGAACATTGCAACCGAAACCAACGAGCATAGGGATGAATGCTTTCCCGGGGAGTCCAACTTTTCTGAGATAACGGTCAGTCACAAAAGCAGCTCTCGACATGTATCCCGAATCTTCGAGAATCGAAAGGCATAAGAAGATGAGGAAGATGGGAGGGATGAAAGTCGAAACAGTCTGAATCCCACCTCCTGCGCCTTCGGCAAGAAATACAACAACCCAGTCGGGAGAGTTGAGCGAAAGCAGGACTGATTTCAGACCATCTACGAAGACAGCACCGGTTAACCTATCGAAAAACTCTACGAACGGACTCCCAAAATTCATCGTAGTGACAAATACGAGGAACATAATCGTAAAGAAGATCGGAATACCGAGAGTTCTATTCAATATTACACTGTCTATCCTGTCAGACCTGGTAATTCTCATGTCACCTGAGCGACTCACGACATCCTTCACAAGCCCGTGAATGAATCCATATCTTCCGTCAGCAAGAATGATGTCCATTTCGCTGCCGACATGTCTTTCCACTCGAGTAATCTCAGACTTTAGAAGGTCAGTCGGTATATCATCCCCGCACAATTCAGTTGCATAGGCATCTTCTTCGAGGAGTTTGAGAGCGAGCCACCTGCTATCCACCTGGTTGTTTTCAGCGATACGAAGCACACTTTCGCTAATTGTCTTGACAGAATCTTCAAGTACAGAATCGTAAAGTATTTGAGTCTGCGGAATGTACTTTCGCACTGCTGCTGCATTTATCTCATTCTTGAGTTCAGTGATACCTTTTCGCTTTGAAGCGACAATCGGGATGACAGGGCAGCCGAGATGCTCAGCAAGATGATCTATCTCAATACGAATCTGCCGATTCTCGGCTACATCAGTCATGTTCAGTGCAATTATCATAGGCACTTTCATCTCGAGAATCTGGGTTGTCAGAAACAGATTTCTCTCGAGATTCGTAGCATCGACGATATTCACTATCAGGTCAGGGCGCTCAGTTAGAATGAACTGCCTGGCAATCGATTCATCCATAGAGAATGCGGTGAAGGAGTATATCCCAGGAAGATCGGTGATATTTATCTGTGTCCCTGCATGCTTGTATTCACCTTCAATACGCTCGACGGTAACGCCCGGCCAGTTCCCTACGCGCTGGTGCGATCCGGTCATTGCGTTTAAAAGGGTAGTCTTTCCGACGTTCGGATTTCCTGCTACTGCTATTCGAATACTCTTCATTGTCTACTTTCTGCCTGCAGGCATTAGTCTAACATAGATAGTTTAGCTATACCTAAACCTATTTCCAAAAAATTATCCGCGTTTAACTATTATTTTTCCAGATTCATCCTGACCGAGCATGAAGCGTGAGTCACCGGTTCCGATAAGCAGGGGACCTCTACTTTCCGATGAGTGAATGACACTCACAAGAGAACCGATTCCAAGACCCATTCCGGAAAGGCGCTCTCTGAATTTTCTCCCGCCGTTCAGCTTGACAACTTTCGCATTCTCGCCTGATTTAAGGCTGGATAGTTTTATTTCCGATGTATCATCTGAATCAACTACATCTATATCTTTGACGGTATCGGGAGAGCAAACAAATCCGTCATGATCATCAGACCATGTGATCCCACCGTATCTACAGCTCTTCTGCATCTTTAGAAAATCTGCAAATCTGTCAGCAACTTCATCGGGAATGTGATGTTCGATGCCGCAGGCGCATGCTTCGGCAACATCAGGGTCGATTGCGAGGACATTTAGGAAGAAGTCCTTGAATATCCTGTGCTTTTCCACTATTCTGCGAGCAAGTTTAATACCTTCATCAGTAAGGGTGATGGTTTCATAGGGGATATGGTTAATGAGTTCTCTCGTTGAGAGAGATTTGAGTGCACTGGTTACCGATGAATTGGCAACTCCGAGTTTGTCTGCTATATCCTGTCCCCGTACTACACCTTTTGTATAGGTGATGTTGTATATGGCTTCAAGATAATCTTCGAGACTCTCTGTCAATTTCGTTTTCATAACCATCCTTTTTACCCGGCACTAAATAATTTAGACACCCCTAAAATACAAGATAATCTAAAATCGTCAAGAGGAGTGTCCCTATAAGCACCTGCCAAAATAAAGGAGTTCCTGCCTTCAAAGAGGAGTGTCCCCTATAAGCACCTGCCTTTTATTCAAGTACCAGCTTTAACGGGACACGAAGAAATCATGTCCCTACAAGCAACGGGACACGAAGAAATCATGTCCCTACAGAAGGACAAGGAGGAATGTCTCCAGATCTATTCATTGACAAAATAACCTATCTATAGTATATTACTTATGTGATTCGCCGATTTAATTAACAACTTGCAGGGCGATAAACAAATGCTGCTAAAGCGTTTCGATTCCTATTTCCTGACAGAGTCGTTTCGCCCAATTTGATGTCAGGGAAAAGGAGAATCTCATGGGTTCACATTCATTAAGCAAAAACAGACATCTATATCACAAAACTTTCAACCTTGAAATTACGGTTGACGGTGTTGTGATAGAAGCGTCCGTCCACAAATCATTTACATCACATAATGTGCTGCTTCACGAACCATATAGAGTAGTCGCATACGGCACTAACCGCGTTGGAATGGGTGCCATGAATTACGAAAAATATGTGAAGAGCGAAGAGTATTTAGACAGTGAAGGGCTGATTCGAAAGGCATATCTGGCTTACAAGAGGGTAATTGATAAACTGCCCCAGTTGAAAGCGGCATTTTTCCTATACAGGATGACGGGGGGGATTGGTGTTTCAAAACAGGGTAATCACGAGAAGGAAATCAATGCCAGAGTAAGAGAAATGCGTGAGCTGTCCTATCCAAGTGAGACAATCAGTCACAAACACTTCGAGAGATTTTGGGAAGATACCAGGAGCAGCTGTAGCTGGTATAGGGGCTATGAAACTAAATACCTTCTGGAGAATTTCCTGTTCTATGCCGATCTGGACACTTTCCTGAATTACTTTGACATGACAGTATTCTGGGCTCTGTTAAAAGACGACACCCGTCGCCTTAATGCATACATAGAGGAGTCACTAACTGATACGGATCCGATTCAGATAAGACAGATACACCGCCAATTCAATGTGTGAAGAGAGTTCTACCAAAATGGGTGTAATCAAAAGTGCCAGGCACTTTTGGATCGAATGAACATCGCTCCGGTGTGCAGTAGAAAAGTGCCAGGTACTATTTCATGGATTAGAGTTCGAGTTCAAGGACATTCAGTGTAGGATAATTAATCGGGTCGGAGACCCAGGTGATCATTCCGTTTGGCGTTATCCTGATTCTCCAGTCATCGATGTCGGGGTCATCTGACTCGAGTGATGCAGTGAAGAGAAGTTCTCCGGAAGTTGTGTCATAGACATTGTAGAAGGGATAGCGAAAGCTTCCCAGTCTGACCCAGAGCCGGTCTTCGCTGTCGGCACCGAGGTCTGCAACGGCTGGACGGTACAGAATAGGATCGAAGGAGATTGACATTCCACCCATTGGTCCCCGTCTGCCGTGAGCACCCCTGCGTGTTATCATTTCATCGAAGTCCTCTTCTTCCTGTGCGATTTCCTCTTCTGTTTTCAGGGAAGGTCCGACCTGTTCTGTAATCGAAAGGTATTCTTCGCCACTCTTTATGTATCCCGTAATGCTGATTTCATCTGTGCTGTGCAGGACTATGAACACATTCCCACTGTCATCAACTGTGAAAGCAGGTGCTGTTTCGAGTCCGAGCGGACCCATGTGGGACGGGTCAAACGACTGAGTGATTTCATAATAGACGGCGGTCGGTTCTGAACTGTTTTCTACACGGATTATCGAATAGCCCATATCACCGGCTTCACGGTCGAATGCCGGAAGAAGTCCGACAAGTGCAGAATTGTCTGCAGCTTCGAGTATAAACGGCGGACGCGGGAAGAAGTCAGTTATATCATGCTCCCAGTCAAGTGAATCATCGAAGAACATGAGAGCACCGCCCATTCGGTCGGAGACAGCAAGATAATCATTGCTGAGAGCTGCCATGGACATAGGAAACTGGAACTCTCCCGGACCGCTTCCCTGTCTGCCGATTGTTTCGAGGTACTCTCCGTCAGGGGAATATGACTTGATGTTCAGTTTTGCCATGTCGAGAACCAGAATATTGCCGGATGGAGTTATGCAGGCATCTTCTATCTGTCCGAATACATAGTTGGAGTCACCGAGTTCGACTCCTATAGTATTGACGATTTGAAGAGAAAAGTGGTCGGTTGTTGTGTCATCAGCAGGTTGATTCTGTCCCTGTGTTGTATTATCGGAAGGGTGTTCGCTGCAGGCTGTGATCCCGATGAATAGTGCAAGTATCAATGCAAGATATTTCATGTTTACTCCTTTGGTGAGAATGTAATATACAAATGGTAGGTGCTTATGGGGGACACACCTCTTTGAAGGCAGGAACTCCTTCGGCAGAGGAATGTCCCCAAATAGGACAAGAACATATAACGGCAGGTGCTAATAGGGGACACACCTCTTTGAAGGCAGGAACTCCTTCGGCAGAGGAATGTCCCCGGGTAGCGCAAAGCAAAAAGACCACAGTTGCAACGGGACACGAAGAAATCATGTCCCTGTATTTTTATATATTTGGTATAACATTTTAAGGAAGGTGGATATGGAATTCAGTGATGATCTACGGAAGATACTGTCCGGGAACATAGACAGGTTAGTCAGAGCGGGTGCGGAATATGTCGACGCACGGTACTTTGCGGACGACAGCTCAGAATATCTTGTTCTGTATGATGGAGACCTGGAGGCCAATGATACGGGATTTCAGAGTGGACTCGGGGTGCGTGTGCTTTTCGGAGGTGCCTGGGGCTTTGCTGCGAGCAGTGATATGAGCAATGCTGTTGAATGTTTCGACATGGCTCTTCAGAATGCACGAACCGCAGCAAAACTTGTTAAAGTACCTTTGTCCATGGGCAGGATAGATAGAATAGTCGGTAAATATTCTTCACCTGTCGAAGTCGACCCATTCGAGATGCCCCTCGAAGACAAACTCGATTTTCTGATTGGAATAGATAAGACACTTGCTGAAGACTGGATACTTCGGAGAATGGTATTTGCAAACCTGCAACGGAAGAGAATACTGTTCATGAACAGCGATGGTTCTGATATTGAGAAGGAGTTCCTGAATGTATTCGGTTCAATGGCCGTAATGGCAATGGACAGTGACGGAGAAATGCAGCGGAGGAGCATGAGTCTTTTCTCTACGGGGGACGGTACCCGTGGCTGGGAGATGATTCTGCAGCCGGAACTGTATTCGGGACACAGCGACAGGATAAAGAGTGAGTTGTCCGGACTTCTATCCGCTGACACCTTGGAGTACGGGAAACGGTCAGTAATCCTACTCCCCGGACAGGGGCATCTGCAGGTGCACGAGACCATTGGTCATCCACTCGAACTCGACAGAATACTTGGTTATGAACTTTCTTATGCAGGAGGTTCTTTCGTAGGATTGGATGATTTCGGGAAACTGCAGTACGGGACAGACAAACTCAATGTGAGTGCCTATGGCGAAATTGCCAATTCACCGGGCACATTTGGTTATGACGATGACGGAATGCCTGAGCGGGATTATATGCTCATAGAGAACGGCATACTTGTAGATGCCATAACATCGAGGGCTATGATAAAAGAAGCGAATGAGAAGGCTGGTAGATCTGTGTTTGCCGAGTCAGGCGGTTCAGCAAGGGCAACTGCGTTCTACAGGAGCCCAATCGACAGGATGACGAATGTGAATATTCTGCCAGGAGATGATGGAAATCTCGATGACATCATTGCTACTACGGAAGATGGAATCATCGTCGATAATCCGGTTTCGTGGTCAATTGGATCTAACAGGGAACATTTTCACTTCGGATGCGAGATAGCATGGGAGATCAGGAAAGGGAAGAAGACTCGAATATTGCGGAATCCTACATATCAGGGACATACTCTCGAATTCTACAACTCACTTTCAGCTGTAGGCAACCGGTCGACGTGGCGTGTCGAACAGGTCGCTAACTGCGGCAAGGGTGAACCGAATCAGATAATGCAGATTGGTCATGGGGTACCGATTATCCGTTTCGATTCAGTTATTTCAGGGGAGAGGAGCTGATATGATAGATGAAAGACTGAGAGGAATCCTTCGGAGAGTCCGCAACGAAGCAGAAACCAGAGGCATAACCGCGTCGTTTGGACTACATCATGAGATAAGCCATTTAATGAGAATTGGCAATAATTCAGTATCTCTCAATACGAGCGAACAGCTTACCCGACTGGATATAGAAGTCACAAACGGCCGCAGAAAAGGGAGTCATACACATCTCGGGTCAATCGAAGATGATAATATAGTTCTCGATGCACTCGATATTGCCGTAAACAAAGCAAAGGTATCGAAACCACTGAATTATGACCCGATTCCTGGCCTGGTCGAAGAAACAGTAGAAGAGTCGGACCAGTACGACACGGCATTGGCTGAGTTGGATCCCGCGTTCAAGGCTGGTGCTTATGGAAGGATATTCGAAGAGGTCGGACCAGACTATAACTACTCGGGCTCGTGGTCGAGCGGTGTAATGGAGAAATTCACTATAACCACCGGGACTAACAATGAATTCTACCATAAAAGTACTGACCAGCAGTTTACAATTGTTCTGAAGGATTCTGTCAATAAATGGGAACTTTCAGATGTTCAGACAGGCTGGAAACTGAATCAGTTCTCTGCTGATGTAACTATCGATAAATTCAGGAAGCTGCTTCCGGTTTATACTGAAAATGAAGGGTTCAAAGTGGAATCCGGAGATTACACTGTGATATTCGGTGCCGAAGCAGTCGCGGATATTGTGAGAATGGCTTTATGGACCGGATTCAGCGGCAGGGGCTGGGAGGAAAAAAGAGCATGGACAGCCGGGGCTGTTATTGGTGATAAGATACTCGGAGAGAATATCACAATTCTCGATGACCCGGAGAATCCGCTTACATTCATGTTCGGGGCTGATGCAGCAGGTGTCAGGCGCAGGGAATTCATAGTAGTGGAAGACGGAGTGTTCCGAAATCTGATGTACGATGCATCCACAGCAGGAAAATACGGGAAGAGACCTACTGGCCATGATATCGGTTCTCCGGGAGTCTGTATGAAATGCGGCAATGGAGCTGAAAATCCCCTCGAAGCAGTCGACGGAAAAGGGCGTGTTCTTTTTATTCCCGCACTTCACTATGTGAATATCCCCAGTATGACGAAGGGTATCTTTACGGGAAGTTCGAGGTTCAACGCTCTTCTCATCGAGGATGGGAAAATTGTTTCACCGATATTTTCATCGAGAGTAACCGACAGTTTCGAGAACGTACTCGGAAATATCAGTGTTATTTCAGGCGTTCCGGAATCAGTGAATGGTTCTAACACCTACGGGAGGAGAAGCCCGAGAGCTTCGGCTGTACCTTCCTACATCGTTGTTGAAAAGGTGAAAATTACTGACTCTGCGGATTCATTCTAACGGCAGGTGGATTCAAGCTTGAGGATATATGGATAAATCGACTCGTTTAGTTATTCCGTATGTTCTTTTGTTTTTGTTTCTTACCTTATATGTTGCATGGGCTGCATTTCCGGCATTTTCAAATTTCTACGTAGCCGTGGACGATCTCATCTTTGTTGGGAATGCCCTGCAGTGTGATTCCCCTGCGGATATCTTCTCTGTCTCTTCGGGGGTTCAGTATTTCTTCCGACCCACCGTCAATATCTGGTTCTTTGCTGTGTCCCGCCTTGCCGGCTCTGCGCCGCTCGGGTATTACATCGCAAATGCCCTGCTTTTTATTCTCAATTCACTTGTATTCAGTCTCATTGCCGGGAAACTGCTGAAGAACCGTTGGCTGGGAGTCTATGCAGCAGCAGTGGCATCTGTTCTTTATGTTTATCACGGAGTTCTTTACTGGATTGCTGGAGCAACAAGTCTTGTTGCAGCATTCTTCTATCTGCTTACATTTTTGCTTTGGATAAAAGCAGGAGAATCGGACAGGCGCGAGTGGATCGTTGCTTCAGCGGTTGCCTTTGTATTTGGACTTGGGGCAAAAGAATCGCTGGTTACGGTTCCACTGATTTTAGCTGCTTATGAGTATATCTATCATTCAGGGAGCAGGAGAAGGTGGAAGACGGTTGGTGTATTTGCCGGTATTTCGGTCATTTATGCAATAGTGATGTTCCTGATTCAGCTTGGAGCACCCGCGGATGCGGGAAACCTGCGAAATTACTATCTTGGATGGATTACACTGACAAATCTCGTGACGATGCCGGTCTATCTTCTCTCCGCACCCTTTCCGCCTGTAGCCGGTTATCTTGTTAAATGGAAAGTTGCTGTCTGGATTCCGATATGGCTTGCGTTCTTGTTTGTGAAGAAGGAAAAGGAGAATGTCCTTTTTGGCCTTACATGGATGATATTTGCATCACTGCCGTTCATTTTCTGGTGCGTGAATATCTGGGAAAGCATACCGAGATATTTCTATATCCCGGCATTCGGCATCGGGATTATTGTTGCTGCTGTCTTTCGGGCACTCAGCCGGCAGTTTACCAAACGCTGGATTCTGTGGTTCTTTGCCGTATGTTTTCTTTTTGCGCTGGCTCATAATAACGGCAGGGCTATTCGATATCTGTCACCGAAATACACATCACCTGCACAGGATGAAGAACAGCTGGTTCGGACAATTCGAAGGTACTGGGTTCCCGGTATCCCGCTTCATTCCGGCTTCTTCGCGATGGACAGTTTTCATGTGAATGCGCTCAACAACATTTACTTCAATGGAGACCTTACCTACAGCGATACAATTCCTGCATTTTCCGATTCGGAAACAAGGATAATATATGGCCCGCTCGACGGACCAAAGAGGTTTGAAATGGATGCTGTACCGTATATCTACTGGAGACAGGAATACTATCCGATTGTAGATGAAGAGGACAATCTATCAGCTGAATGATCCACCCCGGTGTAGCAGACACTCGTTGAAATATGCGGGTTAGTCGCCTTTTCCCAAGAAACCGCGGAGTACTTGTCCTGCTTTTTTCGAAGCGGGTCCGGGATCATCGAGGAGTTCTTCCACCCAGCGTCTGACATTCGTGAAACTAGTGACTTTCCTGAAACTTCTGTATCTTTCCATCCTGTGTTTCCAGGAGATTACTTCGTCCAGTGTGAGATTAGGAAGGCGCATATTCATCATTTCGTGCGCCCTGTTTCTTGCGGGGTCTAGCAGTTCAGGATTTGTGTCATTCTTCAGGTATCCGTTTTCGGCAGCCCAGTCGTAAATATATCTCCCGGGTATCGCTGTCGAGAAATAGACTATGATATCATCAGGTTTGATTTTCTTGAGGAGGTCATAGGTTGCCTTCAGGTCTTCATCCGTTTCAAGCGGGAAACCTATCATGAGATTTGCAGTCGCCTCCACATCGAACTCGTGACACCATTCGAAAGCTTTGACGGCCTGTTCGGGGGTTGTTCCCTTCTTATAGAAGTCGAGGACCTTCTGGCTGCCGCTCTCCACTCCGAATGAGATGCAGTGGCATCCGCTCTCCTTCATTACACGCACCTTATCGCGGGTAACGGTATCCACCCGGCTGTTGCAGTGCCATTCGAGATTGATGTTCTTCTCATTGAGTCTGTCGCGAAATTCTGCGAACCATGAGACAGGATGCATGGTGATTGTATCGTCCTTGAAGAATATTCGCAGACAGTCCCGGGCATTTCGAAGTTCAGCAAGTTCATCTATTTCATTTACCACACTTTCAGTACTGCGGTATCTGATTCCCCCCCCGAAGATATGGTCGGTGCTGGGTTTGCAGTATATACATTTAAAGGGACACCCCCGGGTTGTTACCATGCCATATTCAGCCATCCCGTTCTTGAGGTAGGCATCGTAGTCCACTGTATCCCGGGCGGGAAAGGGAATGGAATCCAGGTCTTTCGTGACAGACCGCCTGGGATTATCCGTGAATGTTCCGTCATTGTTCTTATATACGAGATTCCTGACATTTCTGTATTCGGTTTCACTCTCGAGTGCATCTGCAAGTTCGACTATAGATTCTTCCGCTTCACCGAGAAGAACGGCATCGATATTCATGTCATCGATTGTCTTATGTGGAAAAATACTTGGATATGCACCGCCTGCCAGGTAGAATGCATCCGGGTTCACTTTCTTTATATGCTGTCCCACCATTATGGCGCGTTCCAGTTTGGCAGCTGCGGATACTGCGATACAAACCATCTTTGTATTTCCGATCAGATGATCGAGTTCATCGATTGAACTGCAGAAGGAATAATCCACATAGACAGGTTCGTGTCCTGCAAGTTTGAGGGCACTTACGAGGTGCAGAAGTCCGAGGGGTTCTGCCAATCCGTTGTATTCGAACCAGTCGAATCGGGGATATACCAGCGCAATCTTCACATTATTCCTTTCAGCTGTTTCGGGAGATGTACTCTTCTATTCTTGCAGCAATCTGCCCGGGAAGCAAACCCTGAATCCGGTAAAGGTCGATAGGTTCCCCGGAAATTCCGTATTCGTTGACTCCCGCTCTCAGCAACACGGGTGTATCATTTTGTGAAGCGAGAGCCAGAGCAAGGCTGCATCCTAACCCCGTATTTATGTTATGGTCTTCATAGGTGAGAACAAAACTGAAGTCTTGCAGTTCCCGGACCAATTCATCCGGGATGCAGGTCGGGCAACCTACGTTATATACAGCTGCTGAAATACCCTTCTGAACAAGAATCTCATTGATTTCGATTGCCCCCGACAACATGTTACCAAAAGCAAGCACTGCAGTGTCGGTCCCCTGCCTTATTCTGTCGAAAGCTCCATATTCGAATTTGTAGTCTTCAGCAAAGTAAGGCTTACCGGCTTCATCTGTTATTACCGGCAGTTTTGACCTTCCCATGGCGATGAAGAAGTTTCCCGGATGAGTTGCAGCGTACCTGACAGCCCTGTCTGTCTGATTCGGGTCTGCAGGTACAATGACTTTGGTGTTGGGGAGGGAACCCATCAGATTTAGATAATCTATGCATTGATGCGTCTTCCCGTCCATTCCGACATCGAGACCGCAATGAGTGGCTATCGTATTGAGATTCGTTTCATTGATATCGTTGATCCTGTGCTGATTGAAGGTTTCATCAGCGGCAAAAACTCCGAAATCAGCCCAGAAAACCACCTTACCGGCAATCGAAGCGGCTCCGGCGGCCGTGGCAGTGTTATGCTCCATTATGCCGCTCTGGAAGAAATTATCAGGGTACTTCTGTGAAAAATCTTTTGTTTTTACAGAGCCCGAAAGGTCGCAGTCGAAAACCACAGGGAGATTATCTGAATTGTTCGAAGCGAGACTCAGAAGAGCTTTACCGAAAGCACTTCGATTGTCACCGAGATACTCTGCAGAATAGGTTTCGGGGGTTCCCGGTATTTCGAGAAGCGTGTTATCGAACTTCAGATTGAAATTGGAAACAGTGTCTTCACGGCGGAGTTCCATCAATTCAGCAATGTTGTCCTGCTGCCCCAGTTCATCGAGTGCAGTTGCTGCTTCTGCAGGGGAGAGAGCTTTTCCATGATACTGATGATCATTCTCCATGAATGAGACCCCTTTGCCCATTACAGTTCTCGCGATTACGAGTTTTGGAGCTTCAGGAAGTTCATCCGGTTTTAAAACACTGTACAGTTCCTGAATATCGTGCCCATCAACTTCTGTGACATCCCAACCATCTGCCAGGTACTCTGCAGCAATGTCTGTGTACATTACTCTGTCTGTTCTGCCCGAAATCTGAAGACCGTTGCAATCGACAACCACAGTGATGTTGTTGAGAGAGTTAGCTTTTATAAATCTCCGGGCTTCTGCAATCTGTCCTTTCTGATGTTCACCGTCGCCGGTGACGACCCAGACATGGTTTTTTGTACCGTTCAGTCTGTCGGCAAGTGCCATTCCGGCCGCTGCCGAGACTCCCTGTCCGAGATTGCCGGTTGTAAGTTCAATTCCGGGAACTGAGCGTTCTATATGTCCTTCGAAGGGACTTCCTGCTTTTCTGAATGTGGAAACTGCATCTTCAAGGTTGAAAAATCCGAGTCCGCCGAGAGTAGCATAAACCCCCGGTGATGTGTGTCCGTGGCTGACGATAATTCTGTCGCGGTCGTGCATGAAGGGATCCGCAGGATTGGCATTTGCCTGTGAGAAGAGAATTGCGAAGATCTCCAGCGATGACATCGAACCGCCCGGGTGTCCGCTTCCTGCAAGTGTGGTCATGCGAATGATATTTCCGCGGGCATGTGTGCAGAATTCCCGAAGATGTTCAAAGGTGTCAGGGGGGAGTTCCAACGGCTTGAAAAGAAAACGCTCGATATCAGACACTTGTATCCCTTCTGTTAGTCTATGAGTTTATCCCTGACAGCCGAGTGTATTCTGTCGGCATCCGTTATGACTGAGTTTAATAATGTTTCTGCTTCTTTCGCTGTTTTTTGTACATAGTCGTCATCATCTATTTCACGCAGATTGATAAGGACGTTGTAATATGCGCCTACAGCAGATGCACAGGCAGCGGCTGCAGCAACTCCGGCATCAGAAAGGGAAGCCTGAAGCCCTTTCTCCACCAGGGCATCAGCCATCTCCATGATCTTTGGACAATTTCTGAGGACTCTGAGCGGAACATCGATGGCCTTTCGGATTGCTTCCTGTTCATTCCCGCCCTGTTTTGCAGTATTCATCCAGTTGTTGAACGCTTCAGTATCATCATCTATGGCGTTCAGCATGTCCTGCATGATAGTCTGAGCTTCGGGTGCAAGTTCTCTCATCGTTTCCCAGTGTTCTTTGTTCTTTCGACTTTTTACTGTGAGATTCGCGACCATTGCATTCAGTCCGATGCCCAGGGCTCCTATAAGAGCTGCTGCAGAACCGCCGCCCGGGGCTTTCGAATCAGTCGAAAGTTCTTCTGTGAAAGCACGGCAGGTCATTCCGGATAGATTTACCGGATGTTCTTCTATCATATATTCGATTATTTTCTCTTCAGGTATGAATTCCGCAGAGTCACTCAACCCCATAGAACGCGCTGCTATTTCGATGAGTTCCTTTTCAGGAATGCCGGTCGTCTTTGCTTGCCTGCCGACTTTTGTGAGTCCCGAATTCTGTTTTTCGATGAAGTATTTTCCGGCATCGAGCATGGCCTGCAAGGGAAGGAGTCCGACAATTTCAGAGCCTGTAACCCTTGTCCCAAGTTTTTCTGCTTCGGTTTTCACAGTTTCAAAACCCACATGCAGGGGGGTGACTGAAATGTCAGTCAGGTTCATTGTCACCTGTGCGGTATCGTATTCTTCGATATACCAGCCTGTGGCTTTGCAGTTTTGAAGAAGTCCTTCCTGACGAACCTTGTTTCCACTTTCATCCCTGACGAACTTCCAGTTGTAATTCCTGGCGAATCTGCCGTTATCCCGGATGGTAAGTCCGATGTCACGGGCTATACCGGGGTCTTTGGTGTTCAGGTTTACATTGTAGGCAATGAGGAAGTTCCGCGCACCAATTGTACAAACCCCTGTACGGGCAGTGTCATCATTCCATTCATTCGGTCCGAAATCCGGTTTCCATTCCGGTTTCCCGAGTTTATTGTGAAGTGCTTCGTATTCGCCTTCACGGATTACCGGCAGCTTTTCCCATTCGGGTTTCGAAGCAGCCTTTTCATACAGATACACGGGGATGCCCAGTTCTTTCCCTACTCTCTCGCCAAGTTTACGGGCAAGGTCAGCGCACTCTTCCATGGTAATACCCGAAACAGGGACAAATGGGCAGACATCTGTAGCCCCGTGACGCGGATGTTCACCCGTGTGTTTTCTCATGTCGATGAGTTCTCCGGCTTTAGCAATCAGGTGGAATGCAGCTTCCACAACTGAATTTGGTTCTCCGGCGATGGTGATTACAGTCCTGTTTGTGGCTGCCCCGGGGTCGACATCGAGGACCTTGCATCCGTCAACTGAATCTGCAGCGGCAACTACCTGATCAATGATTCTGTTGTCTCGTCCTTCGGAGATATTGGGAACGCATTCAACAACTTTTCCGGGCATATTTCCTCCTGTTTTTCGTAAAATTTCAGCAATTATAATATAGGTTATGGATTTGAGTATATATAAATGTTATGAAACAATTCTGAAAGGTGGTAAAATGTTCACCGGAATGGTCGAAGGATATTACGGAAAACCGTTTTCTTCTCTTCAGCGTGACATTCTCATGCGTAACCTTTCGCATCTCGATGAACCGGTTTATCTCTATGCACCTAAGAATGACCCGTATCACAGAATCAGGTGGCGGGAGAAGTACTCCGGCTCTGCATGGAAGGATATAGAACACGCAATTGAAAGTGCTGCAGAAAACGGGGTGCGGTTCTTCTTCGGCATCAGCCCATTCGGTTTTAGAGATGATGAATACGGTCTACTCGAATCGAAAATAAAGAAAGCTGTCGATGCTGGTGCAGCCGGAATTGCTATTTTGTATGATGATATTCCTGAAAATGCTGATGCTGGGCTGGCACGGAAACAGATAGAATTTACGAGAAAGGGACTCAGTGACGCTGAAATCCCTGTGATGGTCTGTCCTTCAATCTACTGTGGGGAATTTATCGAAAGACTGAATGGCAGCGAATATCTCGAAGTCTGGGGCGAAGAACTTCCATCTGAGTGGGATGTTCTCTGGACGGGAAGTACAGTTATCTCGAAGTCCCTCTCGAATTCTGACATTCTCCGGGCGAAGAATTTGTTGGGCAGAGCCCCTGTCATCTGGGATAATCTGCATGCAAATGACTACTGCATGAGACGGGTATTTTTCGGAAAACTCGACGGCAGGCTGAGCAGTTCCAAAGGGTATCTGCTAAATCCTTCGGAGTGTTTTCCCGCAGCTCTTCACAGTGTATTTCGCCTGGCGGCTGCTGCGGGAGCAGGGGAGAAATGGCCTGTCGAACTCGGTCCGAGACTGCCCGGCTGGGAAACGTTGAGCGGTTTTCATGACAGTCCGTGGACAGTCGGTACCGAAGTCGAAATCCTGCTGGCAGAACTGCGGGATGCTCTTCAATCAGGGGGTTCTGATAAACTGGTTGCCCGACTTGGAAACGAAATCGAAAAACTGAATGAGCTCATTGGTGCGGTACAGTGCATCGAAGGCGGATTCGATCTTCTCCCACATATTATAGATGTTCGGAAGATCCTTGTCTGGTGGTTGAATGCGCTCGAGAAAGAGCCGGTTGGTATGTGCGGAAGAGAACTCAAAAGACAGGTTGAGAGGATTCTGCCTGAACATCCGTTCGCCCGGATGACATTTAACCTTACTGACAGAATTGAATAGAAAGGAAGAGCATTGAAAGTCATTGTTGCAGGATTCAATACAGATATCGAGAATGGCGGGGCGACACCTGAAACAATATCGGCAGCTTATGCCCGGATCAGCCGTGATCCGCGTCCGGTTAACGAGATCAGGGCGGAGTCTGTGGAGGAAGTTGAAAAGGCACGCAGCTCCAACAGAACAATCATTTTTAAATATGGCCATGGTTCAATTGCAGAACACGCTGTATTCAACTTTGATATCCTGGGAATATCGAGACTTGCCACAGAAGAACTTCAGAATTTTCGTCTTGCGAGTTTCACGGAAAAATCCCAGAGATATGTAAAAATAGGTGAAGACCCGGTCATCCCTTCGGAACTCGATCCGACTCAGATGAAGATGTATAGAAACACTGTTTCATTACTGCATGAAACTTATGAAATTCTATATGACAAACTGGCTGCTTCCGGATGCGACAAAGAGGTTGCACGGGAGGATGCACGGTATGTCCTTCCTCTCTGCACATCCACACAGATGGGGATGACGGTAAATGCAAGAGAACTCGAACACATAGTCAGGCGGCTGTCAGCAAGTCCCTACTCCGAAGTAAGGGAACTTGCAGGTAAACTGCTCGAAGCAGGACAGTCGATAGCACCTTCTTTGTTCCTGTTCTTCGAACCAACCCCGATGGATGTTTCCGCCTTCAGATTTTCATCCATTACGGGTGAATTTCCACAGGTGAGCCTTATTGAAACAGACAGTGATGCAAGAGTGGGGAGTTTTCTTGTTCAACAAGAGAAGGGAATCTCAATGACCCAATCCGCCGGATTGTGGAAAAATCTGTCCGATGATGATAAAGCCGGATATTTCATCGATGCTTATGAAGGGCTTGGTATTCATGATGCTCTCCCGCGGTGCTTTGAACTTTTCAGGGCGGATTTCGAGATAGTGCTTTCCGCTTCTGCCTATGCACAGTTGAAAAGGCACAGGTTTGCCGCTCGCATGCGATCGGTCTATGATCCTGTGCTTGGAATTACCGTACCCCCGAGTGTCTGTGAAAACGGGCTGGAAGGGTATTTCAGAGAGAGAATCGAAAAGGCGGAAACTGCTGCAGGAAGGTTCGACAGACTCTATCCATACCTCCTGACAAATGCTCACCGGCGGAGAGTTGTTTTAAGCATGAACGGAAGAGAGTTATATCACTTCTCAAGGCTTAGGGAAGACAGGCATGCACAGTGGGATATCAGAAACATAGCAGAAGAAATGTTCGAAATGTTAAGAAAATCCGCACCACTCACAATGATGCTGTCCGGAGGTAAGTCTGAAATGTCCCCTAAGGATGTTAAAATTCCACTTCTATAATTCGCGGAATACCGGTAACGTCTCCGGCAATCGGAGTCAATCTAAGGAGTATCACACCGGCGGTTTGTCCTATATCCAGTCCGTAATGCCATTTTAAATCACTGGAATAGATCGACGGAAAGATATCCGAAAACCCACCGGATACAGTGGCATCATTCCAGCTGATACCGTTATCGAAACTGAATGCAGCTTCTATGGAGAGTCTTCTCTCTTCTGTGTCATCAAGCTGATACATAATCACGGCGGTTTCCAAATCAGTATCTGTAGAAGCAATCAGTGCCTGCACTACAATCGGGGCTGCTGAATTAACAATAGTAAGAGGACCTATTACCTCCGAGAAAACAGTGTCTTTGTCAATTGCTCTAATTCGAATGTCAATTACTCTGTTTGTAACGGAAGGGAGGTCAACAGAACTGTTCCAATGCAGCGAAGATGAGTATTCAGCCGGTATAATCAGCCGGCTATTCTGTATCCCGGACACTTCAGACCAGTTTTCTTCATTGGGATCACAGTATTCAAGGATCAGTAAAATGTCATCGTACTCAATATCTGAGATACTGAATGATACCGGAATCACCCCGCTGATAATATCCCATTTTTCAGGATGTGTAATTACAATCGATGGGATAGTATTATTGTCGAGGTGGAATGGAATCGATGGAACAGCGACTCCCATGTCCAGGTCTTCCGGAGTTGCCCTGAACCTGACCCTGAGCCCGTCGAATCCGGGAAGGTCTGTTTCGGAGTGCCAGAATACTGTGAACTGATTTGTACCCGCAGCACGGGTTCTGCCTTCAGGAACCGCTGCTAAATGCCAGGTATCTCCGCCATCGGATGAATATTCATAACATACCCGCAAACTATCATTCTCCGGGTCAGCAATTCGCACCCCCAGTTCGACAATTCCGGAGACTTCACGCATAGGAGCGATAATCTGCCCGGAAGGAATCTTGTCCGTATCCATGCTCATGTCATCGATGATACACCAGCTCCCAGGGTCACTATCCCATCCGCGTATCTTGAATGAGATGCCTGAAAGGTCTGAATATCCGAGGTCATGAAGTGCATCCCAGATAACAGGTTCTCCATATAACTCAGGGACTATTGCAGAAATTGTCCCATACAGATGTGCATCATGCCATGTTGCTCCATTGTTCAGCGAATATTGTGCCTGGAGCCGGATTGCGTCTCCTTCGGGTTCATCCACCGCATAAGAGAGAGAAAACTTTCCCTCCTGAGTTTCCCGTGGGGTTGAAAGATATATGGTAGGTGAAATGTTGTTGTCGAGGTGAAAGACATTCGAGACAGCACTTACTCCCGAACCGGAAACTGAAAATGGAGTGAGTCTGAGTGCACATTCCAAAATGTCCTGTCCGGGAAGGTCCTTTTCACTGTCCCAGATTATCTCATATCCGGTGTCTGAAAAATTAAAGGTCGGTGTCCATGAAAAGCCGGCATCATTCGACCATTCGAGTGTTTTCGCAGTAACTGTACTTTCCCCGAGATCATACGGGAATACAACATTACCTGACATTTCGGCTGCTATTGCTTCAGTTTCGAAAGTCGATAAGTCGCAGGAGCTCAAACATCCCGAATTGCGTGAGGTGCACAGAAGCTGCGGCCACGGCCAGGTTCCGGAGTCCGAACCAAGCGGGGAAAGATGAAACAATGAAAGTCTTCCGGCTCTTCCAAGTGCAGCGAGATATAGTTCACCATTCCCGAGAATGTCTCCTACTGCGGGAGAAGTGGATAGAGCTTGATCGAAATCGACAGGAAAACCGGATATATTCTCCCCGAGACTGTTCCATGCGTAGATAGTACCTTTGTCAGTTCCAACGATGATTGCTATCTCACTTGAAATGACGGTGATAATCGGCGATGTCGGTTTTCCATCTGTCTGATTCGGCCACATCCATGAACCGGCAAGAGAGCCGTCAGCATCCAGTAGAGTTACCCGTTCGTCTCTCGAAGAAACGGCTAACTGTATACCTGCGGCATCAGTTTCTATCTGCCCCAGTGCTATTGAACCGCTAACACAATTATCATCGAGGAAATAAGGCCATCCTTCGAGTCCTGTACCTGTGGTGGAAACGACATACAGACGTTTATTCGAAGTTGAAAATACGATATCACCAACACCGTCTGAATTGATGTCTCCTGTAACCGGAATAGATGTTGAAGCATACCCGGGCTGCAATGGCCATCCGGGAACAATGGAACCATATTCGTCGAGTATCAGGATGGCGGTGGAAACAAGAGAGCAGACCAGACCATTTGCCCGTCTTCTATTCAGGGATACCTGAACCGGCTGCCATTGAAGTTTGGATGGTAGCTGAACCGGCCAGTTTGAGTATTCCGTGCCGTCGAATGCCAGACGATGAACAGCACCGTCTGATGTACCGAATGTAATTTCCGGAGTATCGTCATTGTTCAAGTCGACAATTGATACGCCTGAACAGATATCACCTGCATAAACAGGCCAGCCGGGCTGCGAATTTCCACTGTGATCAACCGTATGAATCCATCCTGCATCATCGGCATAAACAATGACATTTTCGTGAAGGAAAGAAGAATAGCATCCGGCCGGTCGAAGAAAGACCCCCGCATCCGCTGAAAGAGGGAATGCTGTTATCTCAGAACCATGTCCCGTCCAGCCGCCGAGTCCGTTTTCACCGAGTGGGATGAAAATGTTCATGTTCCCTGAACCGGTTTCAGATAGCAGAATCCCGCTCGAAGGTATGTAACCCGTATCCAGTTCCCAAACCAATGAAGAGGTGCATATTGCCGGGAAGCAGATTAACATCAAAAGCAAAGTAATATAATTCAAACATCCTCCTAAATTTAGGAACTTTTTCAAGAATATATAATATTATGTACAGAATACCACATAAGTCAACATGCTCTGAAATTAGGTGGCAAAGAACATCTTGACTAATTAGGATATTAGAATATACTATTACTGTAGGATGTATATGTAAAATTCTATATAGGTATAAGTATAAGTTCGAGGGGCGAAAGGAGTTCTAAAATGAGAATATTCATGCTTGCTGTTTTTCTAATCTCTTTACCTTTACCTGTAATGGCAGGTTCTCTGCCGTTTACCCGGTTCGGTGTTATCGATACACCTGATGCCTACTTACTCGAACACACTGAAATAGAGGCAGAAATAGCGGCTTCCGGTTATTCGCTGGCTAAAGCCCTGGAGGCAGATACTATAACCAATAGTGAATTCATGATCACCGGTCATTTCGATTTAGGATTATTTCGTTACGCACAGATTGGTGCATCTTTCCTTGGTGATGGCGGATTTACCGGCAATTTGAAAATAGCCATACTACACGAAGGGGTATCTGTCCCGGCTTTTGCAATAGGACTTCAAAATATAAGTATGATTGAAGAGATAGAGTGTTTCAAGGAAGATTCCGCTGGAATACCCAACAGTGTATTTTATCAGTACGGTCACAGACAGAACTGGTCTGCTTATGGAGTTGTATCGAAAGACCTCACATATCTGGCAGGCATTCCGGTAACCGTGAATTTCGGTATTGGAATAGGACGCTTTATCGGCAGTACGAACAATAGAAGTTATGCCCTGCACGGGATATTTTCTTCTGTTGTTTATCGCCCGACTGAAGTGATTTCTCTGGCAATGGAGATGGATGGAAGAGACTTGAATTTTGGAGTATCCTATGATATGCTGGATTTCTTCACATTGAAATTTGCCTGGGCAGAATTAGAGCAAACACTCTTGCCGGGTAATGATAATCCTAATCCAACAGATGTTATGACTCACTCAAAAATCACCATAGCATTCTGTACACGATACGGTCCCATCTTCGGTGCTGACAGACTTCAACTCGAAGCAGAGCAGCAGCGTATTGACAGGGCAAGAGACAGACTGGACGAATTGGAAGAACGCAGAAGAGATGCTGAAGAAGAACTTCAGAATCTTCGTGACATGCTTGAAAGCAATTAGAGAAGTTTGTCCATATGAAACATTCTCCGTTGTTAGTTACCACTCTCATCACTGCTGTTCTTCTCTTTGGCATGTCATTTGCCGAAGATACCCCGGACACAACTGATGATACGGAGACAACACCGGATACATTACTGACCAGTTACCGTCTTGATGCAGCAGCGGCGGAACTATCTAACCTTGAGGCTCAGATTGCGCTGGAAGAAGCCAGATTAATTGATATAGAGGCCGAACTTGTGCTCCTCAGGAGAGAGAGTGCTATGGTGTCCAGTGCAGGAAGCGCGTTCCTTCTTGCCGAAGAACTTTATACATCCGGTTCTATCGTATGGGCAAAGGAAGCATTCGAATCAGTCGTGGAGAATTTCGATGACTCTCCCTACTATAGTGAAGCTATCTTCAGGCTCGAACTGATATTGTTCGAACTTCAGGACTATGAAGCGGCAAACGACTACTTCAACCTTCTTAGATCTGTAGACCCTGCATTTGAACATATCGACCTTGCTTTAATTACAGCAGGGCTCGCCCAGTTTAATCTTAAAGACTATGACTCATCCCTGGAGTATTATGAACAGGTAGCACCGTCGGGTGAATATGGAGCATTGGCAACATACCTTACAGCAGTAGTATATATTGAAAATGACAATATAGACCAGGCTCAAACTACATTCGAGAATATCCTCAATCGATCGGGCAACCTAAGCGGATCGGTTGAACTCGCTGACAGAACACGCATTGCGCTGGCACAGTTGAAAGTCGATGAGGGTAAACTCGATGAAGCTATCGACTACTATTCACAGGTATCTCCTTTCAGTGGATATTATGATGTCGCAATGCTCGGGAAGATATGGGCATATATGCGGCAGGAGGAATATCAGAAGGCATATGACCTGGCAGCGCGTGTAATGCAGGAAGTACCTGCATCTGAACTAAAAGAGGAATTCGAACTTGCGATGGCAAACTGTGCTCTCGGAGCGGAAGACCTTGATATTGCCGTCTCAATGTATCAGAATCTGCTTTCCCGTCATATACAGGTTGAAGAGAATCAGGACATATTCCTAAGTGAACACAATGTTGCTGCAGAAGAGTACGAACAGGAGAGAGAAAGACTGGACCGTATTAGGCTGGGGCTGGCTGAGCTAAAGGAGGAGGCATACGAACAGGGGGATGAAGAACTCGTTGCTCTGATCACTGCTGAAGAACTGGCTCTCAGGGAACTTTTTGTGGAAATCAGTAATCTCGAAGTAATGCTCTCTCTTCCAATGAATATGAGTACAGAAACCATGATTCAGACATTAGAGAGTCTCATTCGGGAAAATCAGGACGAAACACAGATGCTTGCGCTTGCTATTGGTGATGTCAGAGATTTAGCCGAGATACACGGTACTGAACAGGACAGGGCAAACCTCATTGAACTCGAAGAAGAAGTGGAGAGAATTAGACTTGCTCTTCAGGATCTCAGCACGAAGTTCGAAAGTTCAATGGCAGTCGGACATGACTGGGTGGAAGAGACGGAATACGGAATAGCCATTGCTACTTTTATGGAGCGCGAACTGAAGCGTGACTCGGTTACTTACCTGTCGTTGTATTACAGTGAAAAAATACAGGAGGCATATGACAGCGGGGACTCCTCCTCTGCAAATTCCCTTGAAGAAATGCGGAATGAGCAGATATCGAAATTGAATGAACGAATCGATGAAGATGCTGTCGTAAGTGCAGGTTATTTTGAGGAATACGATGCGAATTATCCGGACTCGAGATTTATTCCGGATGTTCTTGTGAGATTGGCTCAACTGTACTACGACATTGATGGAAGGATACATGACGACCTGCTAGCCAATGCCGAAGAGGGTGAGTATATCCCGGATGACTACAGCAGGTCTATCGAACTTTACGAGAAAATCATTTCGGAGTATCCGGGAAGTGAACTCGAGGATGTTGCGCTCTATTCACTTGGGTATTGTCTTGAGAACATGATGGACTTTGAAGCAGGGGTTGACAGATACCAGGAATTGCTCCTGAAACATTCAACAAGTGTTTTGGCAGCAGAATGCAATATAAGAGTAGGAAACTATCATTTCGATAATCTTCGATATGACTCCGCTTTTGTTTACTACAATAGAATTCTGGAATTTCCTGCTGCAAGCCCAAACCTCTATCAACATGGATTGTATAAACTCGGATGGACAAAATACCTGCAGAAAGACTATGTGGGTTCAATAGCCGTATTCGCATATCTGCTTCAGGATGATCGGACAATACAGGAGTTGAACATAGAGCGTCAGGGGGACATGAGAATAATCAATGAAGCCAGACAATACATGGCGTATAATTTCCTGGAAATGGGAGATTCCGTATCTGTATTACCGCCCGTTCCGAGTGCTCTTACTTTCCTGACGGAATTCAACGATATCGAGACAACGATTTCCGTACTGAAACAAATGGCAGAAATTTCAACAGGGGCGGAGGATTGGCAAACAGTCATTGAAGCATATCAGGCACTTCTCACGGCCGATCCGACCAGTCCCAATGCCCCATACTATCAGGCTGATATCGCTCTTGCCTATGAACAGAATGAACAATTTGCCAATGCTGCCGATGCCAGAGATGTATTAGTTGCAGTATATGGGGAAAATGGTGAATGGTTCGCTGTTATTGATGCGGACTCTGCACTTGCTTTTTCAGCTGATTCGCTACGGGTAAATTCGCTTGAAAGTGCAATTCAGTATTACCTTGAACTATGTGTAAATACCAAAGAACAACCGGCAGCTTATCAGACTTCAAACGAAGAACTCATCGACCGTATACTGTTATACCTTGCTGAATACCCATCGAGTCAGAAAGTGTATGATTTCAAAGTTTATCTTGGAGATGCCTATTATCATCTGACCGATTATGAGAATGCTGGTGATGTGTACTATTCTGTCGCCATGGACAGCAGCAGTTTTCAGAATCAGGAAAGTTCATTCAATAATGCATTCCTCTCATATTTCGCCGCCTACGAAGGTGTCGGAGTCGATACACTGGATATACTTGGAAAAATGAAAGAGACGGTTATGGACTTCGAACGGGCATTTCCTCAGGGAGAGAATATCGCCGAAGACTATTGGCTGACGGCAATCCCGTTCTTTAATGCCGGACATTATTCTGATGTGAGAGAATTGCTCGAACCACTCTACGAAGACCAGTATTCCGGATATGCGGCCCGTTCAGCCAAATACATAGGTGATACATATAGTATTGATTCATTGTATGCCGATGCGGAACTATGGTATGACAGAGCCGAACAGATGGCATTTATCACGGGCGAAGACCTCGAAGCGGACATCGGATATCTGGCGGCAAGTTCAGCCTATAGTGATGCAATCTCCCTCGCTGAAAGCGAAACTTCTGAGGATCTGATCGCCGCTGCAGAAAGATGGGAACAGACAGCCATGTCTTATCCAAACACAGAAGTAGCCCCGGTTTCCCTGGATGATGCTGCAGATGCTTTCGACCGCGCAGGAGATATTGCCAATGCAGTCAGGGTATATGAAAAACTCGCTGATCTTTATCCCCAATATATAAATTGTCCGCAAGGGCTGCTTCGGGCAGCATTTCTTCTGCGGGAGGATGAGCAGTTCACGCGTGCAGCACAGATGTATGTAAGGGTCTATAATGAGTATCCGGGTTATGAAGGTGTGGTCAATGCACTCAGTACAGCTGCTCTGAGTTATGAAGATGCAGATGATATGTACAATGCAATAAGCATCTACTCCAGAATTGCTACAGAGCGTGTCGGTGGCGCCGCAACAGTCATAGAAGCTTATGCGAAAATAGGGCTGTATGAATATGAGAGGGGCAACATCACAGTTGCAAGCGGGGATTTTTCGAATGTACTGTCTCTATATGATGAATATAGAGATGGTGTAACAACATATCCTGCAATGGCAGCATTCTATCTTGCTGAGGCTATGGGAGACAGTTATTATGCTCTTCCGCCTGCCAACACAGAGAATGTAGGATACAGAACTCAGCTTTTCAATGATGCTATTGCATCTTACAACAGGACATTCAACTATCTGGAGGATGATTATCTCTTCCGTGCCGTTCTTAAGATTGGTGAACTGCAGATGGATTATGCAAATACAGTCGGGTTCATGGAAGCACCGGCAGGACTAACTCCCGAAGATGAAGATGTATTTTACAATACGCTGTTAGCAGTCTATGATGACTATTTTGCCAGGGCTATCTCGAGTTACGAAACAGGATTGGGTATAGCGGTCGAAAATGACATCCGAACTGTGTGGACAGATTCTATTGCCGCCAACCTCGACAATGTTGCATTCGGAGCAAGTATAAATCTTGGATATACCGAGCCTGCGGAGCCGGAACCGGTGATAGAAGTGTCGGATACGACTTCCGTAAGTTCTGACAGCACCGATTTAGTACTGAATGATAGTATATACACCGGAGATATTCAGGAGATTGATATCGCTGTGCCTGACGAATCTGCAACCGAGGATGACGGGGGGTGTTTCCTATGGCCATTCTAAAGATATGTAAGTTATGTATAATTGGACTCCTGATGCTAATACCAGTACGGAGCCTTGCCCAGACTGAAGAAGAAGGAGCATCTGCCACATGGTCAGGGGGCAGGCTTGTTCTCGAAGAAATAGAAATCAGGGGTGAATTACGCACCCCCCAGGCAATATTTATGATGCTTAAAACTACTCCTGACCTGAGCAATGTACTTCTTGAACGAAGCTTTCTCGAGGATGTAGTTCGTCCTATCTATCCGGGTGCTTATACCGATGATCCCATTTTTGGATCAGCAAGAGAAACCTCCGTACTCCCCGCATGGGTCAGATATGGATCAGTGGTTGTTTTGGGCGGTATTTCGGGATATAGTTATTCGCAGGATAAGGATGAAGAGGGTTTTGTCTTTGCTGTAATTGCCGGAATCGATCTTATCGGAAATATTATTCTGGAACTTGTCAACTAATTGTTAAGTAGTGTAAGAAAAATGTTCAACTTTTGAAATCGTAGATTTGAAAAAGAGAAGGGAAAATTAATGAAAAGAAACAGACTTCCGATACTATTGGCTGTTCTTATGATCTTTGCAGGAGGAATCGTGTTTGCACAGACAGAAGAAGCAGCAATAGATTCTTTGATCGCTGATACGACTGCAATAGCAGATACAGATATCATTGCTGCAGCACCGGCAACACCTGTAGAAGAGCCCGACACAGTTGCAACTGAAGAAACTCCGGAAGAAGTGACAAGCGGAAGCATATTCTCACAGGCAGCGGATTTCTTCCGCAAGGGCGGATTTGCCATGTGGTTCATTCTTGTTTTCCTTGCATGCGGACTGGCGATAATTGTAGAGAGGGTGATATTCCTGTACTCTGTTGCAAACATCAAGCCGGAACGGTTCATGGGAAAGATAGCAGACCTCATTCGTAAGGGAAGCGTAGAAGGTGCCATTGCATCCTGCGGAGAAAGCCATGCCCCGCTCGCGAGAATCATCGATTCAGCACTTCGTAATCACAGGAATACTGAGCGTGACATCCAGAACGCAGTCGATGAAATGGCTCTCGCAGAACTGCCGCGATTGAATGCGCGAACAGGTTACCTGGCCATGCTTGCCAATGTGTGTACGATGGTCGGACTACTTGGTACGATATTTGGTCTTATTGAAGCATTCAGGTCTGTTGCAGCAGCCGACCCTGCCGAGAAGACAATAATGCTTGCAAATGGTATTTCGACGGCTATGAGTACAACTGCATTCGGACTGATTGCTGCCATCCCATTGCTCATTGCACATTCGGTTCTTACATCCAAAACCGATGCTTTGGTTGATGATATCGACAGATTTTCTGTGATGGTCATCAACATGCTTGCTCAGTCCCGGAAGGAGGGCTGATGGCACAGGCAGCCAGTGGACGAAGCCGCAGAAAAAAGCGTGCGGAAGAACTCGATCTTCTTCCCGTGATGAACCTTTTCTGTGTTATAATCCCTTTCCTGCTTTTCAGTGCCAGCTTTCTTGAGATTACTGTTATAGAAATGAGTCCCACTGAAGGTATAGGACAGGGGGGAGCAGGAACCACAAACCTTGCCAAAAGCGAGGAAGAACTGCTTCAGCCCAGGATAATAATGACTACCGATGAGATGTTCCTGGGAACGGTATTCGGGACAATTCCGGTGTGTGATGCTCACTGGGTTGAGCACGACGGCGAGACTATCAGAAGCTATGATTATTCTGCACTGGGAGACGAACTCGATAATCTCAGGAACGAACTGACCACTCAGTTTCCTTCAGTACCCGTCAGCAAGATCATCATACTTGCCCAGGATGAAATACGGTATTCAAATCTGATAGATGCAATTGACACTGCCCGTGAGTACGGCTTTGACCAGCCGGGACTGCAGGTATCGGCAGCTGAAGTGATTGCACGGCAACTAGCTGCAATGGAAGCTGCAGGAGGTGTGGAATAATGGCAATGAAACCTTCACAGAGAAAAGTGCCGCTTCTCCTTGGTTACAAGAAGAACAAGGCAATCATGCGCGGAAAGGACAAGAAAGTAACATTAAACCTTACTTCCATGATAGATATGTTCACTATTCTTGTCGTATTTCTTCTTAAAAGTTACAGTGCAGAAGGTCAACTCATTACAATAAGTGATTCACTGACGCTCCCACAATCGGTTTCAGCGGAAACAGTCGAATTGAATCTCGATATCGTGGTCAGCAGAGATGTCATACTTGTAGACGGCGATCCGGTTTACGAGATAGGCGAACAACTGATAGACGGCAGCCCGATACCATTACTTGTCGACCGGCTTTCAGACCATATGGAATATACACTGGCCAGTCGGGGTAATACCGGTGAGGATATGGAAATTAATATTCAGGCAGATGTCGCCACACCGGCACTTCTTCTTCAAAAGGTAATGGCAAGTTGCGGCGCGGCAGGTTATGTAACTCAAAATCTGGCGGTGATCAAAGCAGGAGGCGAATAAGATGACTACCGAGAAGACTGAGAAAAAAGTACTGGCTATAGCTGCAAGGCGCGACGGAAAAGTAATCGGGAAATATCTTCCGGGCAAAAAACCAATTTGTCTGGGTTTTGGTTATGACAGCGATATTATTGTAGAAGAAGATTCAGGATTACCCGAAAGTCTTGTACTCATCAGCAAGAGTGAAACCCCGGACGAATGGGAGCTCAAACTAACCGATGGAATGCAGTGCGTAATTACATCGGGAGACGGATCGAAACTCAATTTCGAAGACATGAAAGACTTCGGGATATTCCCCGTTGCTTCAGATGGCTGTTATATGTTGACTTTCAAGTATGGTGATACCGCCGAAATACATGCTGGTACAACGGAGGTAAAAATAGGGTTTGTACCCCCTCCTGCCAAAGCCAAAAAAGTAATGCCGAAAATCAAGCAATCGAAGAAGGCGGAATCAGTCGAACCTTCTAAAAATACTGATTTTGTTCTGAAACTCGTCATTACTGATTCTTCCGGTGAAAGGGAATTATTTCCCAAAGCAGGATTGATGACTGTCGGACAGGCTGATTACAACACTGTATGCTGCACTTCATGCAAAAAACTACCAAGAATTCACACTCTTCTTGAACCTGTTGATGATAGATACAAATTGACACTTATTCCGTCTATCAAAGGCGGGATTTACATAAAAGGCAAGAAAATAGAGTTTTCTACATTCATTAAGCGAAACCTGATGCAGAAAGACCCTTCGGTTGAAGGTCAATACTCCTGGATATTCGTTAAGAACATTACCGGTGTATTCGACATTGGAGACACAAATATATCATTCAGTTTTGTAGAACCACCCGCAGTTGTTGAGAAAAAACCGGAACCTGTTGAAATTCCTAAGGTCAAACAAATTGTCCCCGAGTACAATTGGGAGGATTTCGGCACCCGTCCGCATGAAAGTATCGCAATGAAAGGCAATAGACAGGAATCGGACAGGATAGTACTGATTTTGGGAATTGCGATTACTGCAGCACTGATATTCGGAACCGTATTCGATAAGATAATCACTGTAACAGTTGCCAGTAAAGAAGAAGTACTCAGGTCAGCACCGAGTGAACGGGTATCTGCTTTATTGCAGACCGAGACTTCGACATCTAACACCAGTATTGGAGAAGAGGTAGTAAGTGATATGGGTCCCGGAGAGGAAGTCGCAGGCGGCGGCGCGGGAGAATCCTCCGGCGGCAGCAGTGGAAGCGAAATCGGTCAAGCCGGGGCAACAGCAGGTCAACAGGTACTGAGTGATATCGGGTTTGCAGCATACGGAACCGGTGGTGGCAGTGGCGGAGCCGGTGTAGCTGTAGGTCTTCAGGAAGCGGCATCCTCCGGAGCCGGTCTATCTACCGGTTCTGGTGGTGAAACAATAATAGCCGGCTCACAGGGCGGTGGCGGCTCAGGCGGACTCAGCGGTCTTACAGGTGCGGGAAGTGGCGGAGTGAGTACTTCGATTGAAGGAATTTCCTCGAGTGACATTGAACAGGTTCATACAGAGGCCGAAGTAAGTTTTTCGGCATCGACATCTTCCAGTGTCGACCTTGGTGTTCAGGGTAGGACAATGTCTGCTATCCGGGCTAAGATAAATACTATTAAATATAGTGTGAAGAGTGCTTACGAGAATCTTCTCCGGAGCAATCCGACAGCCGGCGGCACAATCAGTATTAGTTTCTCAATTACTCCATCAGGATCAGTCACGGGAGTAAGTGTGTCGGTTCCTTCGAGTATGTCTGCAATAAGAGGACAGGTTGAGAGTGTGGTCAACAATCTCAACTTTGGTGCTTCATCCGAACAGACTACCAACATTCCGATGACGGTTCCATTTTCAATGGTACCGCCCGAATAGGAAAGAAAAAAAGGGGGACACCTTCCCCAAAATAACAAAAGGGGACAGTCCCTCTTTTTTTGAAAAGAGGGACTGTCCCTTTTTTTATCGCACAGAAGGTACAGTTACATCATACCGCCCATGCCGCCCATACCGCCGCCTGGAGCAGCCTGAGCTTCGGGTTCCGGTATTTCTACAATTATGCACTCGGTTGTAAGGAGAAGCCCTGAAATGCTTGCAGCATTCTGAAGTGCAGAGCGGGTGACCATGGCCGGGTCCACGATACCCATTTTAAACAGGTCGCCATACTCGCCGGTCTGGACATTCAGTCCGCTGTTCTTATCGAGCCCTTTAACCCTTTCAACGACGATTGCACCCTCGAGCCCTGCATTTATAGCAAGTTGGCGCAGAGGTTCAGAAAGAGCCTTCCTGATTATCTCAGCACCTACATCTTCGTCGTCTGTAAGACCGAGATTATCGAGAACTTTCTCACATCTGAGAAGAGCAGTTCCGCCACCTGCAACGATGCCTTCTGCAACTGCAGCACGAGTGGCGTGAAGTGCATCTTCGACACGGGCTTTTCGCTCCTTCATCTCGGTTTCAGTTGCTGCACCGACATTGATTCTGGCAACACCACCGGAAAGCTTTGCAAGTCTTTCCTGTAGCTTGCCCTTGTCATATTCAGAAGAAGTATTCTCTATCTGTTTCCGAAGTTGAGAGGTTCTGGCGCTGATATCTTCAGGAGAACCTCCGCCATCGACAATAATCGTATTGTCCTTATCGATCCTAACAACTTCAGCAGTACCGAGGTCATCTAATGTGATGTTCTCGAGTTTTAAGCCCAGGTCTTCCGTGATTGATTTACCGCCTGTAAGAACTGCTATATCATCGAGCATGGACTTACGCTTGTCTCCATATCCGGGAGCCTTGACAGCAGCTACATGCAATCTTCCCTGTATCTTGTTTATTACTAAAGTAGTTAATGCCCCTCCATCGACATCTTCGGCGATTATGAAAAGAGGTTTTCCCATTTGAGCGGTTTTTTCAAGTATGGGGAGAAGGTCTTGCATAGTAGAGATCTTCTTTTCGTGAATCAGGATATATGGATTATCAAGAACTACTTCCATGTTTTCGGCATCTGTTACGAAATAGGGAGAAAGATAACCTCTGTCGAATTGCATTCCTTCAACTGTATCGAAATCAGTTGTGATGGATTTTGCTTCTTCGACAGAAATAGTGCCGTCTTTACCGACCACTTCCATTGCATCAGCAATGATAGTTCCTATCTCGTAGTCATTGTTGGCGGAAATTGCAGCTACCTGCCTGATGTCTTCTTTTCCGTCGATTTCTTTCGCAAGTGAAGGAAGCTCAGCAACAACTGCCTGTACAGCTTTGTCAATACCGCGTTTGAGCGACATTGGGTTTGCACCCGCTGTAACGTTTTTTAGACCTTCTCGATAGATTACTTCGGCAAGAAGGGTTGCTGTCGTGGTGCCGTCACCTGCGACATCACTTGTCTTGCTTGCGACTTCACGAATCAATTGAGCACCGATATTTTCGAATTTATCGGGAAATTCGATTTCCTTGGCGACGGTTACGCCGTCTTTTGTTATTGTGGGGCTTCCCCATTTTTTCTCGAGCACGACATTTCTTCCCTTAGGTCCGAGAGTTACCTTTACAGCTTTTGCAAGGGCCTCGACACCGGCAAGAATTGCCTGGCGTGCATTTTGGTCGAATTTAAGTTCTTTGGCTGGCATTATTATCTATTCCTCCTCTGCTCTGACTATTGCAAGAATGTCATCTTCACGAACAATGACATATTCTTCACCCTGAACCTTTATCTCGGTTCCGGAATACTTACCTATGAGTACCTTGTCTCCTTCTTTTACAACGGGAGTTTGGAACCCGACGCCGTCAGGATTGCGTTTGCCTTTTCCAACTGCTGCAACTATCCCTTCAAGCGGTTTCTCCTTTGCTGTGTCCGGAATTATGATTCCTCCCTGTTCGACTGTTTTTGGTTCTTCACGCTTTATCAAGATTCTATCGAAAAGCGGTGTGACATTACCGTTACCCATTTGCGACTCCTTTCCGGTTACTATTTGAGTATCCTATTCAAGTACTTTCAGTATCGACTCAGTAACAGCAATCAATATGCCAGTATTAACTCCTGATTCAAAAATCGTTAAGTTGTTGAAACATAACACGTAATATAACACATATGTTAATAATGCCAGCAGGTGATTGGAACAGGATGTCATTCAGTGTCATAATGACACACACGAACCTGCTAAGAATGAGGTCCGATTCCGATCGGAAGAAATCCCGCCTGCTCAAGAAAAAGTTTGTGAATACGTGTGTCAGATGTGAGTTCCGGATGAAAAGAAGCGAGCCAGTAGTTCTTCCATCTAAGAAACACAGCACCTTCATCCAGTTTGGAAAGTACTATGACATCGTCAGAAAGGGGGAGGAGCAATGGAGCTCTTATAAAAACACCATTGAAAGGTACTGTCAGTCCATCAATTGCAAGAGACTTCTCGAAACTCGCCGCCTGTCTGCCGAAGTAATTGCGAACAGCCCGAACCGGAACCAGGCCAAGAGAAGTTTGGTCAATTGAATGTTCCTTTTCCTCAACGGTATCCGAAAGAAGCACAGCTCCCGCACATGTACCGAAAACAGGTAGTCCGTTCAAACTTGCTTTCTGAATCTCCTGTGCAATACCCCATCGCTTAAGCAACGAAGTAAGTGTGGTGGATTCACCCCCGGGAATAATCAATGCTGAAAGAAGTGAAATCTGTCCGGCTTTTCGTATAGGGAGAACAGGTATATCAAGAGACTCCAGCATTGTTATATGTTCTGCTACCCCGCCCTGCAGGGCTAATACCCCAACCGGTTTCATTGAGTCTACCAGCCTCTTTTAGCCAATCTTTCGCCAGCCGGAATATCAGATATGTTGATGCCGACCATTGCTTCACCAAGTCCGGATGAGATATCTGCGATTACAGAGGGATCATTGAATTGACTTACCGCCTCAACAATTGCTCTTGCGCGTTTTGCAGGATTGCCGCTCTTGAATATACCACTTCCAACGAATACTCCATCCATACCCAGTTGCATCATCAATGCAGCATCCGCCGGTGTGGCTATTCCTCCCGCTGCAAAGTTCACTACAGGCAGCGAACCGTGTTCAGCGACGGATTTAACCAGGTCGAACGGGGCACCTATTTCCTTTGCGTAGGTCATAAGTTCTTCAGCAGGTGTTACGGTAAGTTCGCGGATTTCAGCACTTATAGTTCTTGCATGTGTCACCGCTTCCACAACATTGCCGGTTCCGGCTTCACCTTTTGTTCTAATCATTGCGGCACCCTCACCGATCCGGCGAAGTGCCTCTCCAAGACAGACAGCTCCGCACACAAATGGCACCGTGAATTCCGCCTTATTCACGTGGAAACGGGTGTCAGCAGGAGTGAGTACTTCCGATTCATCGATGAAGTCGACTTTGAGAGATTCCAGGACCTGTGCTTCCACAAAATGTCCGATTCTGCACTTTGCCATCACCGGGATAGTGACAGCCTTCTGAATGCCAATAATCATATCAGGGTCTGACATCCTTGCAACGCCGCCCTGTACCCGTATGTCGGCGGGAACCCGTTCGAGAGCCATTACGGCAACAGCTCCTGCTTCCTGAGCTATGACCGCCTGCTCCGGAGTTACTACATCCATAATAACTCCGCCCTTGAGCATTCGTGCATGCCCGGCCTTTACATCCCATGTTCCGATATTATTCACTTTGTTCATAAGTTATTCCTTTTTCAGCAAGAATTTGAAAGAGTTCAGTCTCTCTGATACTCCATAGAGAATCGCATAGAAGAAGTTCATTCTCAATATTAACGCATACGGTTGAATCCGGGAGAACAGTATTATGGTAGATTTTCTGGATGGTAGAAAATAGTGTAATATATTCCAGTGAAGCATCCAGGTAATTTACCCACGCATTGTTGACGATTGAATCGGGTGAGTGCGGAAGATAAATGGCATTTCTGTATGCAAAACTTGCCCTCAGCAATGCAATATCCATTATCCAGTTATTGACTTCGATACTCTCGTTGACCGGACACGAGGGGACTGCCTGAAAATATGCATCGAACAATGCGGCTATTTCCCGGTCTAGATGAATAATAGCACCCAGCGGGTTTACGGAATCATCTTCACCTTCCTGTGCATAGGCAGCAGGAAAGAAAACTAAAATCCCGAGCATTACAACCAAAAGTATTTTCATCATGGTAGGAATATATGCAGATTGTCAGTTATGTTCAACATCTATCTGCAATTTTGCTACTGTTCAAAACAGCGGTTGTTTTGTAGTTTTGATTAGATATGTAATGTATTGAAATTTACAAATTTGGGAGTGTCAATTGAAGTATGCAATTCTGCTTCTGACTTTTCTCCTTGCGTCTGCATCCGCGGATATGGTCGATGACCTCAGGTCAATCAGCATTCCTGCCAATGAGGTAGTTGTGACTGACAGTGTGATAACCATCCAAATGGACGGTTCCCTTGCAGAAGGGGATTCCCTCCTTAAACACTATGGCGGTGTGTTCTTTACCGTTGTCGACAGTATCGCTGCCGGATGGGAAATAAGGGGATTGCATGTTGAAATATCCGAAGCAGTTCTTGTTTTCGAACTTCAGGATATGGTCTCCGTAATAGAACTGCTCGCATCGTCCACGGAAAACGACGATGCAATTGCAGATTGGGTGCTTGGGCGTACGCGGGTGTATAGTACAAATGTGCCATAGCACAAAGTACCATGACATTTGCAGAATCAAACTACTATCAATGCCCGGCGCGCCGGACACTTTGAGTACAAAGGTACCATGACACTTAACTCTGCGAATCAAGGTGTCACGGTACCATATTTTACTTATAAGCCGCCTTTACCCGATGTCATCACCAGCAGGGTCTTCAGTATCAAACGAATGTTCATTCCGTCGTTCCTTGAAATTGCATAGACAAAATCCATGAATTGTGCATCCTTGAAAGCGATTCGGCTTCTGCCGTAAACCTGCCATATCCCGGTGAGTCCGGGCTTGACTCTGAAACGCTCGTTCAACCATTCTGTATCGTAGTATTTCAATTCATATTCGATGCAGGGTCTGGGACCCACTATACTCATATTTCCGCTCAGCACATTAAAGAATTGGGGTAGTTCATCTATTGAAGTTTTCCTGATCACCCGTCCTATGGGAGTAATCGCAGAACTTGCCTTCTTGAATACAGTTTTAGTGTTGGACTTTTCAGCTGCGGAGCCTTTTGCGTATTCTTCAAAATAGTTTTTATGTTCCTCAGAATTCTCTTCGGAATCGATCATCATTGAGCGGAATTTGTAAAACCTAAAACGCATTCTATCTTTTCCAACTCTGTTCTGAACGAATAGAACAGGTCCCTTTGTTGTAAGTTTTATTGCTAAGGATATAAAGAGCATCACGGGAAAGAAAACAATGATGCCTATTATGCCAAGCACAATGTCAGCAACACGCCATACGAAGTTTGTTGCAGAAGCACGTGTCTTTGAACAGAAAACAAGAGCACCATGTTTGCTGGTACTCAACCAGGAGTCGAAATACTTAAGATTGAGAAATCTCTTCGAATATACAATGAAGGGAACTGAGATTCTGTGACAAAGCATAGCAAAGGTAGCAATCACATCAATAGACTCATCATCGAATATCATCAGAAGTTCGTTTCCATTATTATCTTCCATGTATTTCATGCATAGGTTGAACCGGTCGGCAGGGTTCTCCAGCAGTATGGATTCACAATTCACAAAAGTAAGATGTTCTCTGTAAATTGGTGAATTCCTGAGCAGTCTTACAAAACTATCCCGGATACTTGTATCGCCGAATACGCAAATTGTAATCTTACCGAATCTGAATGACTTCAGTATAAACGAGCACATGTACGGCATTATCAATATCCTCGACAGAAGTATGAAGGTAAGCCATATGAACATGAAATACAATAGTACCAGCCGGCTGGCAATAAAGTACTCTTCAGGTGAATGCAGAAGGAACTGCAGGGATATGTAGAGAGTCATGGAGATGATTACCATTCTGATAGTTCGGAAAGTATTCATGGTCTTGTTTACGGTTGAGCGGACTGAATAAAGGTCATCGAGCATTGATATCACATGTGTCAGCAGGAGAAAGAATGCGAATGTAAGGAAGACGGCAACCGGGGAAATTACCAGAAACGGAATAGAACCAAATCTGATTATAACCGCAAAAAACAATGCCCCGGCAATCGCAATAATGTCAGCAACAAAGAGATTCAAGTAGTAGAAACGATTTAACCTGACACTTTTTCTGAGAGACATTTTCTCCTTTTATGAGAAGAAGTCGATTATTCCCCTTGCTACTTCTTCCTGTTGCTCCGGAGTTATCTCAGGAAAAATAGGCAGAGTGATATTCTGAGCGCAGTTCTGCTCCGATACCGGGAAATCACCCTTTGTGTATCCATACTTTGCATATGCTTTCTGAGTATGAAGCGGATACGGATAATGCAGTCCTGAAGCAATATCCTTCTTCCCGAGATATTCTCGAAGGGTATCCCTGTCAAGTGAGTGTGCGGCGAACAGGTGAAATACATGCCTTTCTGTATCCTGCCACCCAGGAAGCTCCAGTGGAGTGTTTTCAAGCAGTTCGACATACCGGGTTGCCGCTGCGATACGGTTGTCGTTCCAGCCCTGCAGGTGTTTTACCTTTACACCAAGAACCGCACCCTGTATTGCCGCCATTCGGTAATTATGCCCGATAAAGTCATAAAAGTACTTTTCCGTGGACCCATGGTCTCTAAGCTGCCGGGCTCTTACCGCAATCTCATCCGAATCAGTAGTCAATGCACCGCCTTCACCATAGGCACCCAGATTCTTGCCAGGGTAAAAACTGAAAGCCGCCGCCAGACCGAAGCTTCCTGCCATTCGTCCATTCCGGGATGCACCATGTGCCTGAGCTGCGTCCTCAAAGAGAGTTAATCCGTACTTGTCAGCAATGTTCTCGAGTGATTCTCCATCAGCCGGTCGTCCGTAGAGGTCGACAGACAGGATACCGCGTACAACAGCTCCTGTATTCGGGTCTATGATTTTCCCGTTGCTGTAGTTTCTGGTAATGTATTCTTCTGTCTTTTCAGGGCTGAGGTTCCAGGTGTTCTTATCGACATCCACAAAAACAGGGATGTGGTTTGCAAGGATAATACCTTCTGCTGATGCGGTAAAAGTATTCGGGGGGACTATTATCCCGCTGCCTTCAGGTAGGTCAGCTGCCCAGATCATGAGATGCACAGCCGCTGTCCCGCTTGAGACAGCAACACAGTGCTTAGTACCGGACAGGGATGCAAAGGCACTTTCAAAAGCAGCTACCTTCGGACCAAGAACATAATAACTGGTATCGAGAACATCGTTGATTTCAGGTTTAATCTCATCTGCGATAGTTCTGTACTGAGCTTTAAGGTCCATGAATGGTACCGGCATGATTTCCCTTCTGTTTGTAACTAATTTATCAAGAGTAAACAAATCTACTAACTTTACCTTGCATAGTCACCACCTATACTATAGATTCTCCGCATGAAAGTAATTACGCATATAGCAGCGGGTGCTGTAATCTCGACTGTAGCGGGCATTCTGACAACACCGGCTGCAGGTGCAGGACTATTCATCACTTCCGGATTCCTCGATATCGATCACATAAGGCATTACAAATCTGTCGGATTCCCAATGACACCAAGAGCACTTATCCGAAGCACTCTGTTGGAGGAACCCGACCTTGAAACAAAATACTCATTCAATAGGGGAGTTCCCTGTTTCTGGGGATTCCCGATATGTCATTGTATTGAACTCATTCTATTGCTTATCGTATTAGCATACTTGACAAATTCGATTTTCCTGGCAGGCAGTGCAGCAGGCATTCTGCTTCATCTGCTTCTGGATGTAAAACATTACCCTTGCAGTCCTTTTTTCTTCTCTATTCTGTGGCGGGCAGTCAACAGGAAGTGTGTGCTCAAGGCATGGGAGACATGGAAGGCGGTTTGAGAGATGAAGCGTACAGGCAATGTAGTAGAGGTCCGAAACGGAGATGCCGTAGTATCTCTCTGCGGGGGCGAAGGGTGCAATACCTGTAAGTCGAAGAATTCCTGTTTTGCGTTAGCGGGTGGTAAAACCTCGGAAGCAAAAGTAGTTGTTTCCAATGACATGAGAGCGAAGACAGGTGATCTGGTTGAACTGGAAATGGCACCTTCTGTGTCCATGACACTTATCGTTACTACTTTTCTTGTGCCGGTGATAACGCTTGGCTTAGGTTATTTCTTTATAATGCAGGGAACAGATACAGCACGGGCTGCCGGTGCCGGCATTGGTCTGTGCGTGGGTATAGTAATATCGATCATCGTGAACAGGCACCTTGCTTCGAAGAAAAAGTACAACTTCAGGATTACCGCAATTAAGTGAGCATATCACTCATCTACCGATTTTACGCACCATATTACTCAATTTCTGCTGTTGAACACAATGTAAAGTAAAGAGTATTAAGAAAATACGGTAATATTGGTAATAATTCAGAGATAAGTGATATGCTCACTTATCTCACCAGAGGAATCTGATTCCCCAGTAAGTTTCGCCTTCGAGAGACCTGAAGGGCTGGGTGTCCCTGAAGTAATGAGTGATGTGGGTTTCGAATGTCCCTGCCGAACCCGTATACTGCAGGTAGAATTCTCCCCGGTGTTTCGATGAGGTGTCTCCATCCTTGTGAATATAGATGTCGCTGTGGTATCGCAGACCGTTTATCCACGACTTGAAGCCCAGAGTCCGGAGGTCGCATTCAGCGTGAATCGACCAGTCGAAATCATGTCCCTTCTGAAAAGTCTCTCCATAGGGACGGTAGATTCCAAGAGAAAACCACCAATCGGGATTTCCGTTTGGGAGCCATGTCAGATCATTTAAGTACAGACTTTCAGATGAGTTTGTATAGACAACACCCAGTTTGATGTTATTCATGTATTCTGACAGCGTGTCCGGCATATCTATGTTGTGAAAACACTCGTGATCTGTGTACAGTCGGATTAGGACGGGATCGATGAAGTAATCGAATTGAGTTGTTATGTTCCAGTGTCCGCCGTAGATGTTGAATTTCATGTCAGGATTGTTCCAGCTTTTCCCCATGTAGGTATCTATGATCATGCCGAGGTGCCAGGAGAAGTCGTCAATTCTTATCACCTTTACATCGTTGCTTATGGCACCGTAAATGAAGTGTTCCACATCCGTTTCGAAAAAGAGAAAGCCCCCGAGGTTTCCGTGTGATTCCATAGGGAAGTCGATTGAGACAGACACCAGTGAAAGAAAAAGCATCAATACCTGAATATTGTACCCCCTGAAGTTCTAAGGTCCATTTCTCTAGGAAATATAACAATTATCAGTTCGGGGCAGTTCATGCTGTGTTTAAACTGACAGAATTCTACTTTCCGGTAAGTTCATTTATGTATTCTCTTGCAGATACGGCTGCAATCGTTCCTTCTCCGCATGCAACATCAATCTGGCGGACCTTCTTTGACCGCACATCTCCTACGGCAAATATGCCGGGTACGGATGTCTCCATTTTCTCATCAGTGAGGATGTATCCCGAATCATCCAGTTCGACAGTATTCTTCAGGAGGTCTGAATTAGGTAAAAACCCCGCATATATGAAGACGCCTGCAGTATCAATCTGTATTTTCTCACCTGTTCGGCGGTCCTCAGCTGTTACTGAAGTGACCTGCTCATTACCGTCTATGGAAGTGAGGGCATGGTTTAGGAGAAAAGTTGTCTTCTCACTCTTCTGCAGTCTCTCCTGCAGGATGTTTTCGGCAGTCATATAGGGCAAAAACTCTATGAATGTTACGCTCTTGACATACTTCAGCAAGGCTTCGCCCTCCTGCAGTCCGGAATTCCCGCAGCCTATGACAACAACGTCTTCATCCCTGAATAAAGGTCCGTCACAAGTTGCGCAGTAGGAAACACCCCTGCCGCTGTATTTTTCTTCACCGGGGACATTTAGTTTCTTCGGAATGCTGCCTGAGGCTATTATCGCCGCATAAGCACTATACTCCGCTTCGGGAGTGCTGATTTTTATCCTGTTTCCATCGGACTTGATTGATTCTGCTTCCTTGAACTCAACGATGTCCGTTCCGAATCTTATTGCCTGTTCCCTGAACCTGCTCATCAGTTCCGTCCCATCTATTCCATCGGGAAAACCGGGGTAGTTCTCCACCAGTTCAGTAGTTGCGGGTAAACCCCCGCAGAGACCCTTTTCCAATAGGAGAGTATCAAGTCCGTCCCTAGATGTATAGATTGAAGCAGTCAAACCGCCGGGTCCACCTCCTACGATTACAATGTCATATGTGTTATCGATCATTTCAATCTTCCTTTTCTGTAAAGCCATAGAGCAGAGACAGATTCAGAGGATTCTCCCGAAGAAGTAATCTAATTCGGGAGATCCATTTATGTCATGTTGCGTTTACTGCAGTTTTGAGTCAGCAAGTGAATTGAGTGTGTTCTTGAGAGCGTTTGGATCCTTGACTCCTACCAATCTTTCTATTTCTTCACCTTTGTGAAAGAGAATCATTGTAGGAACTCCGCGAACTCCGAATTTGGACGAAGCCAGAGCACTGTTATCTACATCTACTGCATAGATCTTCACTCTATCCAGTTCCGGATCATCAGAGAGTTTTTCAAGTATGGGTTCAAGCATTTTGCAGGGACCACACCAGGAAGCGCTGAAATCTATAAGTGCGATGTGGTCTTCAGCGGCAGACGCTGTTGCTATATCTTGGTCAGTTATTTTCTTTACAGCCATTATTGGCTCCTTTCGTCTTAGTTATTGTGCTGACTGCGAGCGAAAGTGCAATTAGCATGCCAGTTCTTAGATTCCAACGGATGACAATATAACTATGATGCAGGGAAATGTAAGGGGATCTATTTCAGCCGCGTGGACAATATGACACAGTAAAGTCCAGTGTCGTACTTCATCTTATTCCTCTTTAGTCCTGACTACCTTGCCAATAACCTAAAGTGGGAGAAGTGAAGTACGACACTTTTGCTAAGAATAAAAAAGTGCCAGGCACTTTATTTTGCTCTTCATCTTTGATGAACCGCAGTATATGCGACATCGGAAAAAAGTGCCTGGCACCTTTTAGTGTAGTACGACACTTGTGTTAATACGCCCCCCGCCGAAACAGTATCGCCGGAATAGTAAGCACAAGTATCGAGATGTCGAGCCAGATGGACCAGTTGTCTATGTAATATAAATCGAGTTTTACCATCTCATCGAAGGTCAAGTTACTTCTTCCTGATATCTGCCAGACACCTGTAAGTCCGGGTATTGTGTGGAGCCTTTTGAAGTCCTGCCTGGTGTATTCTTTCACTTCTTCGGGAAGGGGGGGGCGGGGACCTACAAGACTCATCTTTCCTGTCAGGACATTGAAAAGTTGCGGCAGTTCATCGAGCGACCATCGGCGAAGGAAATTTCCGATTCCTGTTACACGAGGGTCGTTTTTTATTTTGAAGAGCGGACCGGCAGACTCATTTTGTTTGGAGAGATTGTTTTTTTCATTGTGTGCACCCATGCGCATCGAACGGAACTTGATCATACTGAATGACTTGTTGTTCCGACCGAGTCTGTTCTGTGTGAAGAAGACCGGGAATCCGGATGTAATTGCAATCAAAATTGATAGAACAAGCCAGAGTGGGATAAACGCAATGATTAGGATAGTCGAGATAATCATGTCCATTGCCCGCTTTATCCGGATGCGGATCCCGCTTAAGGGAGGGGGAACCGATTCTATCATGGTTATTCCACCCATATGGACTACTCTTGTCGTTATGCTGACCAGAGCGAAGATGTCTGCCACCAGTTTGTAGGAGATACCGTGCTGTTCGCACGCATATATGACATTTGCCTTTTCATCTTTCGATAATTCCGTATCCGCGATGAATAGTTCTGAAACTGAATTTCCGATAAGCCAGTCAAACATCTTATCCGTGCTGCATACAGAGGTGAACTCATCATGCTGACTTCCGGTATCCGGCTTGATATATCCGACTATTTCATAGGGTACTCGAGACCGCGTTTCAATGAAGCGGGTGAGATTCTTCGCAGTCTCGGAAGCTCCATAAAAGGCAATCCTGACAGTTCTTCCGTTCTTCCTTGCCAATCTTCTGCAGATTAGATGATAGAAGTTATGCCAGACACCCAGGGTTATGGAGACTGCAGGGAAAGCAAACAGGAGTACGAATCGGGAATAATAGGGCTGCCCACTTGCAAGAGTGATGGCAAGTGTGACTATTGTTGCAATGAAAGAAGAGCGCAGTATCCATGCGAATTCTTCTATGTGTGCCAACCCGTAGGTTTTTCTGAAGACTCCGTATGACTGAAGGAGGATTATTTCAATTACACCCATAAGAAAACCCGAGAGAAGATAGTTCTGTATTGGTAGTTGAAAAAACTCACTGGAGGAATTGAACTGATTTAGAATACCGAATCTAAGCCAGTAGCCGAACATGAATACAAAGGTGACAAGCAGGATATCCCCGACAGGCAGAACTATATCTCTAAATGTGAATTGCTTTTTCAGTTTGACTTTTCCAATCGAATTCAGTTATTTCCTAAACATCATTTCCGGATAATCAGAGTAAAATATACCCATGCTGCGAAGATGATGCCAGAATGTTCTGCCAAAAGTACCTGCACTCTCGCGGCGTGAAATATGCCTGATGACTGATTCGGGTACAAACCACACATCGAGTCCTGCATCATGCATCCTGCAGCACCACTCAACATCTTCGAAATACAGGAAGTATTTCTCTGACATCAGCCCAACATTTTCTTTTCCTGTTTTAGTCAGCCAGAGAGCTGCACCAACGAGCCAGTCCGCTCTTGCGGGTTTGGAAGTATCGATTGGATAAAGGTGTTTCTCAATCTGAATCTTCGCTGAAGGCAGTTTCCCGAGGGGGGTGCGTCTGTAAAGAATATCCTGTAATGATGGATAAGTACGCGCAGTTGATTGCGGATTACCGTTTGTATTAAGCATTGCAGGTCCCAACAGTCCTGCTCCCGGATGACTGTCTTCGAATGACATAAGTGCCGGTAGGGAACCGGGAAGGAGTTCTGTGTCAGGATTCAGAAACAGCAGGCTTGACCCCGATGCCTGTTTGGCACCGGTGTTGTTTGCTCGTGCAAGTCCGATGTTTTCCGGAAGTTCTATGATGGTTACATCGGGATAGGACTTTGCTATGGAGAGAGTATCATCTTCCGAATGATTGTCTACAAGTCTGATTTCCCGGGGGGATTCCGCATCCGGCAGGGATTTGATTGATTGAAGAGTATTATCGAGTGTCTGTGCACTGTTGAATGCAGTGATGATAACAGAGACATCTATTGCCATAATAACTCTTTCATTAGAAGAGGGTGGAGCAGATGCTCCACCCTCAAATCGTTCATGTAGTTGTATTAGAGAACGGCGTCTTTAAGACCTTTTCCTGCTTTGAATTTAGGAGCCTTCTTTGCAGCATACTTTTTGCCGCAGCAAACACCGGCAGCTACCTTCTTGATGGAGAATGTACCGAAGCCGATAAGGCTTACAGCTTCTCCTTTTGCGAGTGCGCCTTCAATTCCGCAAAGAAATGATGCAACAGCGATACCGGCCTGCTTTTTTGTTAAATCAGCATCAAGTGCAACTTTTGCGATAAGTTCTTTTTTAGTCATGTATTCACCCCCTTTCAAACACTATGAAGGTACTGTATGCAATAGATAAGGCAATGTCAAGCCCCTGAAAAGCAGCCCCGATAGATTGAGAAGCCCTACAATAGCGTGGATAAGGTCGTATATCGCGCGACGCAAATAATTTATAACAGTACGTAAACATAATATTATAATATGAAAATGACTATAACTAGAAGTTACTGATATGCTGTTCGATCTTGATGTCAGGAAGGTCGACTATGTTGATCTTGAAATAGAATCCACTGTCGATGTCAGAAATATGCCGTGTGAATATCGCTTCCCAGCAGTGGATATCACGCCTGAGAGTATATGACTGGTTAATGAAAGTACCCCCGATAATGTCATAATAGGCACTGTATTCGATAGACCAAGCAGGGGTGATATCTATCGAGGCGGATGCTCTGATTTTACTAATGTCATCACTTCCCTGAAGCCCCAATCTGTAATAATGTGAAAGAGTAAGATTGAAGGGAAGCCCGGACGAAACAAAACCTGAGTCTGCGAGAAGAGTATTGTCGATACCTGAAAGCCGCATGGATGAAGAAATGGAGACATCTGTAAATTCGCTGTCGTACATATCCCAGGAGCCGCTTGCCCTGAAACTGAAAGTGTTTCCGGGGGAGATGTCGAGAGTTGCGCTCAGGGGAGAGAACTGACGGTCATCCGCTTCGAGGTTTGCCGAAGTCGAAAAACGAAGCGAAGCGAGTTCGAAACGCGAGATTCTCCCGTTCTCGATTCTCTTTCCTTCAAAGCGATTCTGCAGACCCATAGTAAGGGACCTCGACGAATAGGGAATGCCGAAACCGGAGAAAGTATTGAAAATCCCGCCGGCCGAGTCAGTCTCTGCAAAACCGTCTTCAGCAAGATACCTGTCAGGAGAGAGGTTGAAGGAAAAAGACGGGGTAATGGTGTGCCGGAGAGCAGTAAGTCCGAACATGTTCGTGTTGAAGATTCCGTAGATATCCGTTGAGACAGAGACACCCGCTGAACTGTAGAGCCACCATGGGAAACTTTCGTCGTTCTGGTCTCTGTCATAAACGGTACCACTGAGATTAATCCGCGGTGACAAGCTTAACCAGCCCCACAATCTGCTCGAACCGGTTAGATTGGATGATACTTTTAAACCAGAATTGGTTGTGCGTGTATCCTCATATCTGTCATCCATGGAAAGATAGTGTGCTGAGAAATTATAATAGACAGAGTGCCAGGGCTTTATGTCATCGGGATTGGCAGGGGACTTGAAGAGCGGTGTAGAGGGAAGACTTATGCGGATGTCCGGCAGTTCCGATGCTGACAGCATTTCATTGTCTATGGAATCAGGGTCGGTATGCAGGTATTCCGTCCGGTCGAGTGCAGCCTGAAAACTCATTCTGCCCCAATACCTGTTTATGCTTGCCCACGATCGCAGTTCCCCGGTCATTCTTTCCGCAGGCGTTTGCTGAGTCTCTTCCATATATGACCGGTCGCTCGTGAACTCCCCCTGAAACCTGAGTTCGGTTCCGTCTTCAAGGCTGTGGTAATGATCTCCGTTTATCATCCAGCGGTCTCTCCTGCTCTCGAATTCCCGTCTCCACTGAAGTTCGAGACGTCCATTACATACATATCTGATACGGTGTCTTTCGGTGGCGGTGAGTACAAACCGACTTCGCTCCATGATATCTCCGCGGACAAATAAGTCAGAGTAGTCGCTGAATGCAAAATAGTAACCGAGGTTTCTAAGATACCTTCCATCCTGTGTTGTCTGTCCGAGAGTGGGGAGTGTAAACCCTGATTGTCTTCCGCGTCTGATGGGGAAAACCCAGTATGGCAACCATAGTACGGGAGTACCGTCGATATGAAGATAGATCGGGCGTGCAACTGCTTTGTCGTCAGGAAATACTTTCATCATGGGACTGTAGAAACAGTAATGAGCGGAATCAGATTCGCAGGTAGTGAAATACACTTCGGTGATATTGTATTCATCAGGGGTGATACGGGTGATTGTCTCACCATGGTAAAATCCGAAATCATACTCAGAATCAGCGTCTGTAATCCTACCTCTTCGCGAACCGATGCTGTATAATATCGAAGTTCCGGTAATGGATTCTCCCCGGTCTGAGAGTTCCGACTGCCCTGTTGCTGTCAGTATCTCATTATCAGAATCGTAGAATATAGAATCGGACTTAAGGGTCATGTCCCGATAGTCGAGACGGGTTGTTCCCGACAGAAAGATATCTCCGGTTTCAGGGTCGAAAAACAGAGAATCTGCCGAGTATGTGATTATCTCTATCTCACCTTCAGGAAGAGTGTCCGTAAGCACTGAATCCTGCTCGGATGAGGTTCCTGCAAGAGAAAGAAAGAGAAGCACCAGCGGTATCAATTGAATGCTCCTGATCCGATAATGGCGGCACCTTCAGCACCTGTTGAATCTGTTCTCTTCACCGGAGTGACATTCCAGGGAATCTGAGTCCTCTTTACATATTCACTCTCGGCACTTGCTGCAAGATGTCTGAATGCCCCGGCAAGCCCGCCCCCGAGCGCTATACTATCAGGGCTGAAACAGGCTGCCAGATTTGCGAGACCAATCCCCATCCAGTATCCGATTTCTTCGAAGGCTGAAACTGCATCTGCATTTCCGCTGTCTGCCAGAGAGCAGATCTTCGCTGTAGAAATATCAGGGTTATGTCCGACTTTGTTTCCATAATATTCGAGCAGGGCATCCTTCGAAGCATACAGCTCCCAGCATCCACGGGAACCGCATTTGCAGAATTTTCCTTCTGCCATTATTGCAGCATGTCCGAATTCTCCGGCGTATCCGGTTCCGTAAACAATCCTGCCGTTGAGGATAATTGCGCCGCCTATGCCGGTGCCGACTGTAACCATGAGCCGCAGTCCGTCAGCCGGTATCTCGCCTGATGCTATTATACATGCAGCAAAGGAATTTGCATCGTTATCGACTATCACGGGACAATTGAGAGAATTTCTGAAAATATCTCGTATAGCGGTATTCTCATATCCCCGGAGATTCGGGGAGGTAATCAGTATTCCATTGGTTCTGTCGACCAAACCAGCTATGCCTACACCGAGTGTTGCCGGAGCAGGATCTGCCGAAAGGATTATTTTACTTATATACGAGAAGAGAGATGTTTCGCTTTGATGCGATGATTGTTTTGAAGGGATTATTTCTTCTGTGATGAATTCATCACCGGACAAATACCCTATAACGGCTGTTGTACCGCCAACATCGACTCCCCAGTGTTTATTCAATGGTAACAACATCTCCGTCAATGACCTTTACCAGCGGGGTAAAACCAAGATAAGATGCACTGTTTCCGAGTGAACAGAATCCGGACGCACCAAGGCGGGGTCTGAATCCGGCAAGAAAGATTTCCATGGAACTCCTGTTCAGGACTGCAACCTCAAATCCTGCAAGGATGATGCGGGCTGTATCATATCCCCTGGCAGCAAGTTTGTCAGGGATGGAGTCATACATTCGTTCATAATACCACAGAAAAGCTTCTGTTTCCGGATTCATACTCGAACTGATGTTGGATGAGACAGGAAAAACCGCTCCCTTTATATATTCTCCTCCGTGGTTCAGAAGCAGTTCATCATCCCATCTCGATGATCCGAATACAGGTGTCTCCATACTGTAAAAGAGAAGCTGCGGAACCAGCTGTATTGCATCATTTGCACTGATGGGCAAAAATATTCCATCAGGATTACAGTACTTGATAGCCTGTATCTGCGACTTATAATCAGTAGAACCGATTTCATAACCTTCTCTTGCAACGATTATAGCCCCCAGACTTTCAGCGACTTCGGCAAAGATATCAGCATTTGCTATGGATTCAGCGGTGTATTCGTGAATGATGGCCAGGCGCATACAACCCGCGCTGCGTACCGCATATTCTGCAACAGAAGGGATGCCCTGTGCGTTATTTAGATATAGCCTGTGAACAAAACTGTCTTCATCAGAGTATTCCGAAGCACTGGGAGAGATGATTGGAAGTCCATACTCCAATGCAATATCTGCGACTTCCATGATGTTTCGTGAAGTAAGAGGTCCGATGACGGCGAGGCATGCAGGATTTCGCCCGAGTGAAGTGATAATGCGTCTCAGCGAGTCAGGATCATCACCAAAGTCATAAATGATGAGTTCAGGGGGATTTCGATATAATCCGCTTGAGCGTTGAATGGCAAGTTCAACTCCCATTAAAATACTCTCAGCGTATCTTGCAGCATCATCTTCAGCAGAGAGTGGAAGAACAAGTGCGATAATCGGATGTTCTATACTGTTCTCAATATCAGAAATGTCATATCTGTCATAGGCGTCCGGATATTGCGTCCGAACTTCTGCCGCAATGAGAAGTACCTTTTCCAGATCCCCCTGAGCCATATACCGGTTGAACAGTTCGAGAAGTACATAGACTCGTGTCCAGTCATCACCGGATTCAGCAACCTGTAAATCATGCAGATTGAGTTTTTCGAGGACATTTCTCAACAATGAAACCGCTATTTCAGCATCCTCCGGTTCTATGTTCTCTTCATCGATCATATGCAGAGTCTCAAAGCAGCTTGCATATCTACCGGAATTTGATTCGATTTGGGCAATGAGTAGAAGGGCTTCGTTGGCTGACCTTGAATCAGGTGCCGACGAAAATGCTTCATTTGCAGATACTATACTCTCTTCAAAACGACCGAGCATCAGCAGTGCTTCCGCTCTGCCAAGCAGGTAGTCGAAACTTGTGGGATGTTCCGGGTACTCATCCAGTCCCCTGTTGAAGAGTTCAAGAGCAAGAGCAGCATTCCCATCTTCAAGTGCTTCGGATGCAAGTGCATAAATACCTTCCGGAGAATCAGAATCCCGCACCGGAGCGCAGGAGAAAAGCAATATCACAGTGAAAACAAGAACGATGACAATCGAATGGAATTGAAACTTCTTTACAAGCAAAATAACCTCCACTTATTAACTAACTGAATATATATCGACCAAATTCGACGGTGACAATGAGGCAGCGGAATTGCGTCCGGTGCAATATTATGTTGGACCGTCTCTTTTGTCATATTGATCCCCACTCTTTACAGAGAACTTCTGCCTGCTCTAGGACCGTTTGTGTTGCCTTTTCCTGTTTGTCGGGGGGGTACCCATACTTTCGTAGAATCCGTTTCACGATTTCGCGTATCTGGGCTCGGGCATTTTTGCGGACAGTCCAGTCTATCGTTACATTCCGTCGAACGGCATCGACTAATTCGTGGGCAATCTTTTTCAGGGTTTCATCCCCCAAAATCTTCACAGCGCTATCGTTGACTTCCAATGCATCATAGAAAGCTATTTCATCATTGGTCATACCAAGTTCTTCACCACGTCGCTGTGCTTTGCGCATTTCACCGGCCAGTTCGATGAGTTCTTCTATAACTTGTGCAGCTTCAATTGAACGGTTCCGGTATTTTCGTATAGATCTTTCCAGCATCTCCACAAAGGAACGTGCCTGAACAACATTCATACGGGAATTTGTCTTGATCTCATCATTCAATAACTTTCTAAGCAACTCCACGCCAGGTTCCGATGAGGAAGCTGACGCACTTCTTGAAGGAAGTCATCCGAGAGTATAGAGATATCCGGTTTTTTAAGACCTGATGCCGCAATAATATCGATCACCTCTACAGAAGCTACAGCCCTCGACACTAGCTGACGAATAGCGGTGTCCATTTCCTCCGAAGTTTTGCCTTTGCCTTCGATCGTTGCCTTCATCAACCCGGCGCGGACTTCCTGGAAGAAACCCACTTCATCGCGAATTCTCAAAGCGTCTCATGTGGGACACCGAGTGCAAAAGCCTTAGACAAGGCAGTCACTTCAGCGAGATAACGCTTTTTCCCATCCTTGAGTTGGAGGATATGCTCCATGGTCGCCGCGATACCTTTGAGTCGCTTGACCAGTTCTGTTTGAAGAAGTGAACAGTAATCGAAACCATAGAACATGGAGACGACAACCTCGTACTTCTCCAGCATCACCCAGACGGCTTCTTCCTGGTTGGCTGTCGCTTTACCGCGTCCACCCGCTTCAGTGTAGTCCGCAAGTGCCCATTGCAACTGGTCTGCAAGGTCAAAGTAGTCGACCACTAATTCACCCGGTTTGTCCTTGAACACTCGGTTGACCCGGGCTATAGCCTGCATCAGTCCATGCCCCCGCATCGGTTTGTCCACGTACATCGTATGCAGGGACGGACAGTCGAATCGGTCAACCACATTTCCCGTACGATCACCATTTTCATTGGATCATCCGGGTTCTTAAACCTCTTAGCCAGAGCCTTACGTCGTGCTTGCTGCGAATATGGGGCTGCCAGTCTTTCGTGTCAGATACAGAACCGGACATGACGATTTTCGGTTCACCCTTATCGTCGTCATCGCTGTGCCAGTCCGGTCTGAATTTCACGATGGCATTATACATATCCACGCAAATTCGACGACTCATACAGGCAACCACCGCCTTAGCACGAGTCGGAAACCTATGCGCGTTGAGTATCAACCAGTCTCTTGTTTTCATCTAACTATCCTTTCGTTTTGGTTTTCGCTATAGACGACATCACTCCGAAGGCGAGAGGGATAGAAAGATACGTCCCTAGCCAATAGAACAAAGAACTACCTTCCTTGAGAGCCTCAGGCCAATTTCCCGTTTTACCCTTAAGCTTCTTCAAAGCGAGGAAAGAAGCCACCGTTTCGTTAGCTACCATCAACGTCCCACCAGACATAGATATCATAGGACCGAGTTTCTTTGTCTTCTCGTTACCACAAGCGGAGACTATTGCGCCGGCTGCGCCCATCATAAAGGCGAGGGGTAAGCCCATAGAACAAAAGGCTTCGTAAATACTTCCCCCTGCTCCATTAGGCATCAAGTCTTTAAACGCCTGGTGAGTCTCAATATGGCCTATTTCGTGGAGAGCAGCAAGGGTGTTTCCTGTTAAAACAACGGTTTCTGTCGTGGGGTCATAACTAGCTGTTTCGAATTCATCTTTAACTACTTTAACAGAGACGTTGTATTCTTCTTCTATCTTTTTCTTCATCTCTTCTAGATCACCGGATTCGTCTTCTTTGCCACGGATAGCTTCGAGGAGGTCTACTCCGGCAACACATGCGTAACCTAAAATAGTCCCGCCGACAATCCCGATCGTAGCCCATTTGGTTTTCTTTTTCATTTCTTACCTTTCGTTTTGGTCGGTGATCATCAGCAGTGTTGGGTTTTCCATGGCCGGGTGCCGGATTACTTGCCCGGCGAAGAATGCCATCAGAAGGCTCTTGCCGCTTCCCTGGGTATGCCAGATCACCCCAATTCGACGACCGTCAAAGTGTTCGGTCCCTGAACTGTAAACAGCTTCCGGATTACGTACTTCAAAAAGGGCGTGCTCTCCCTGGCCCGGAAGTCGAGAATACGGTTCTCCAGGGGCAGCATCAATCCCGCAAGCTGACAGTGTATATTCGACTGCCTTGTTCACAGCATGGAACTGGTGATAGCCTGCTGCTTTTTTTATGATTGTGGCTTCGTCATCATCGAACACGACAAAATTCAACACAAGATCGAGAAACCGTTGTCTGTC
>CAYRQP010000006.1:0-26935 GCA_964426545.1 uncultured bacterium
ACATTATGCTGCTATAGAATCGTTTAAGAGAACCTGAATTGTTCAGGAAACCCTAATTATCCGGATTTACTGTTCTCTATACTCTCAATACGTTTTCGTATTTTGTCTGCTTCCTTTCCATTACCCATCTTCTCGTACATATCAAGCATTGCATCCAGGGTTTTCAAAACATGCGAGTGCCGTTCGCCCAGCAGTTCTTCGAATGCCGCCAGTGCCTTCTTTAGAAATTGCTCTGCGGCTTCATATTTTTCCTGTCTAATGTATACTTTTGCGATATTTGCCTTAAGAATTGCTGTGCCCGGATGTTTTTCGCCCAGCAGTTTCTTCATGCTGACAAGAGCCTTTTCCAGGTGCTCCAAAGCCCTGTCATAGTCATCCTGCAATCGATAGATCATTCCTATGTTATTGTACAGAGCTGCAGTATCGGGATGCTCTTCACCAAGCAGTTTTTCTTGAATAGAAAGAGCTTTCTGTAGGTACTCCAGAGCCGTGTCATAGTCTTGTTTGGCACAAAGAACTGCTCCAATGCTATTGTATGACTGTGTTGTAGACGGATGCTCCTCACCAAGCAGTTCTATCTTGATTGCAAGGGATTTTTCGAAGTACTTCAAAGCGGTGTCATAGTCGCTCTGAGCATGATGAACCGCTCCAATATTATTATATGTATGTGCCGTATCCGGGTGTAACTCGCCAAACAATTCCAATCTGACAGCAAGGGCTTTTTCATAGAATTCCAGGGCACTGTCATAGTCGCCTTTCTCATGATGTATCATTCCGATGCTATTGTATGATTCTGCGGTATCCTCATGTTTTTCACCCAGCAGTTTCACTCTGATAGCAAGAGATTTCTCATGATATTCCAAAGCGGTGTCATAGTCGCTCCGAAATCGATAGATAGTTCCAATGTTGTCATACGACTGTGCTGTGTCCTGATGATTCTCACCCAGCAATTCCACTCTGATATCGAAAGCTCTCTTGTAGTTCTCCATAGCAGGGTTACAATCAGCCCTGGACTCAAGAATATCTCCAATGCTATTGTATGCCGATGCCGTGTCTGCATGTTTCTCACCGAAGACTGTCCTGCATATCGACAGACTTTTTCGATAATAGGTTATGGCATCATCATATTTGAGAATCTTCTTAAAATATGTTCCGGTTTTTCGGGAATACTCAAGTGCTTTATGCCAGATCTCCGCTTTTGTGTAATGTTCTGCCAATTCACAGTAGAATTCAGTCAGATTCTCAAACTGCTCTTCAATCACTTCTGCAGTCATTCTGTGTATCATCTTCCGGTTTGCAATCAGCATGGTACTGTAGGCAACTTCCTGCATTAAGATATGCCTGAAAAAATACGAAGGGATGTCCGTATTGCTATCTTCGATGATAAAGTCCCCGGCTTCAAGCAATTTAAGAGAAGTGATAATGTCATCGTGATTGTTTAGTTTCTTATAGACTCCCGGCAGGACTTTGCAGGAGAATTCTCTTCCCACCACCGCCGCTACTTGAAGCAGCTGCTTTAAATTGTCTTCAAGCATATCTATACGCGACAGAATAAGCGAGTTAAGTGTATCAGGCACCGGTAATTCTGCTGTATCAGGCATCTCTTTGACAAGTTGCACCCATTCTTCTATGTAGAAGGGATTACCGCCGGACTTCTTCATGAGCAGTTTCCTGATTCTCTGCGAATGTTTCATGTCACCGGAGATAGATTGTATCAGTTTTTCAGCATCTTCTTCCTGCAGTGGCTGCAATTCAATCTCTTCGAAAGCGCTGTTGCTGCTAATCTCTTTAGAGACTTCGTATTCCGGACGGTAGGTAAGAATAAACATCAGTTGTCTGCATTGACTGCTGTCTGCATGTTTATTCTCTGAATTCAGTGTGCGTACTAGGTAATCGATGGTTAACTCTGATAGTTCATCTATCCAATGCAGATCTTCCAGAACTACTATAAGCGGCTCCTTCTGCCCGTTTACCGTTTTGGCAACTGCTTCTATAAAATACCTTATCGAAGTCTGAATATGTACCTGAAGATCCTTTGGTTCCAGACTGAAGCGAATATCATCATATCCGATGTTCAGAAGATAACCGAGCATTGGTATGGCACTGTCGAGGAATACCTGCTCGGTCAGGGACAGATATTTCTTCAGATCTGACATTCCTTTTTCCAGTTTGTTTATCGCAACATCTCCGGAATCTATATCTGATATTCTAAAATATTCTTTTATCATCTCTGCAAATATGCAATATGAATTCTGGTTGATATTGGGAGTGGTTCCATACAGAGCAACAGTATTCCCTGTTTTCTGGAATTCGTAGAGCAGCCTTGACTTCCCTATTCCTGCATCACCCCTGATACCTATGACAACAGGCTTTCTTTCACCTTCATTAACATCCTGCTCAAGTCTGTTCTTCACAATATCGAATTTCGTTTCCAGAATTCTTATTACTTTGTCCCTGCCTACATGTGCGGATTTCAATACTTCCCAGCGGCGAAGTGCTTTTGCCTTCAATCTCTTTACAAGGAATACAGATACAGGTTTAGACTTACCCTTAACCCGTATCTCTCCATGATCATCGAAATCGAATATGTTATCTACGATTATCTTCGTTCGCTTGTTGAGCATGATTCTGTGGACAGGAGCATTCGATTCCATTCGGGATGCAAGATTGACGACATCACCGATAGCAGTAAAGTCCCCATTCCTGTCACCGCCTATCTTACCTGTAGTAACCAGCCCTGTATTTATTCCCACTCGAATATCAAGTTTGACATCTACCAGTTCCGGATATTGCTCATCCAGAATTCTATTGTAGGGGTACAGAATGTCAATCATCTGCAAAGCGGCTTTGATAGCCCGCTCAGTATCCTGCTCGCTTGTTTCCTTTGCACCGAACAATGCCATGATTCTGTCACCTTCATATTTATCGATATAGCCGCCGTAGTTCTTTATGCATTTTGTATAAACCCGCATAAGTTCATCGATAATAAGGAAAACTACTTCGGGGTCGAGTTTCTCTGACATTTCCGTGAATCCGTGAACATCTGCAAAAAGAACTGCTACCAGGCGGCGCTCACCTTCTTTCAATTTAGGTGTTCCCAAAGCAGCAGGTTCAATCGTCTGAATTATATTAAGCAGTTCGCTTTCTTCGAGAAAGCCCGGTATCTGTTTGCGATTCCCGTTATCTGACATTCACTTCCTCTAGTCTAGGCATCTATCCTCTGAAACGTCCGAGTATGATATTGTGATTGAATATAATTAAAATAGGGACAGTTCCCCTTAAAATAAAAAGGGGGACAGTCCCTCTTAATTTTGGGGGGTAAGGTGTCCCTCTTTAAATGGGGGTTGAAATTGTTTCGATTCTGTAGTACACTAGTAACATGGTTAGAATAGCAAGAGTTGTATTGCCGAATGTGCCCCATCATATCACACAGAGGGGTGTGCGAAAATTACCTATCTTCCTTGATGATGAGGATCATGAGTTTTACTTGAAGACACTTTCTGAGATGGGTCGGAAGCACGGTGTAGAGTTCTGCTGCTGGTGCCTTATGAAGAATCACGTTCACATTGTTGCAATACCCGAAACTGAAGAGAGCCTAAGCAAAGCAATAGGAGTGGCTCATCTAAAGTACACTCAGTACTTCAATGAAAAATACGGGTGCTCGGGACACCTGTTCTCTCAACGTTTTTATTCTACACCAATGTCCGAAAATCACAGTTATGCTGTCGTGGGATATATTCACAGAAATCCTGTCAGGGCGGGTATCGTTAGTAAAGTCGATGATTACAAGTGGTCGAGCATTCAACTATTCCTGCGGAATCGGTATCACGATTCTCTTGTGAATAGTAAACTTCTTCTGAATATGGTGGAAGATTGGAAAGAGATTTTCGATGAGCCAATCGAAGAAGAAGAATTGAAAAATATCAGATTGGCAACAAGCACAGGCACCCCCTATGGAGACAAGTCATTCATTAAAAAAGTAGAAAGCATCCTGGGCGTTGAATTTCCATCAAAACACATTGGCAGACCTCCAAAATAAAGAGGGACACCTTACCCCTGTTTAAAAAGAGGGACTGTCCCTCTTAAATTTCGGGGGTAAGGTGTCCCTCTTTTATTTCTGCTTCTGTTTCTACTTCTCTTCAACTCTATTCTATGACAGATATTGTTCGTTCACCCTTGTTTGATACATATAGATGTTCATCTGAGGGGAGAACACAAACAGCCGCAGGGCTAAAGCCGACAGATATCGTGCCGACTATCTGATAGTCGTATGTTCGAATAATCTTTACCATTCCTAGAGATTCCTGCGTGACATAGACATAATCACCTGACGACATTGCACAGATTCCATTGTCTTCGTCCATGGCAATCTCCTGCACAACTGTATTGTCTGAAGTCCGAATGACTACGACAGGGGTACTGACACCTATAGTTGTCACATAAACATAATCCCCGAGCGGTAATGCACAGATGTCATCCGGTACATAACCTATATTGATATTCTCAACGACAGTATTGGTCTCTGTGTCGATAACTGACACTATGTTGCTCGAAGCAATGGTCACATAGAGATAGTCTTCTGTCGAAAGAGCACATATTCTGTTTGGTTCTCCCCCCGTAGTTATCGTTGCAATGACATTATTCTGAGGTAGGCGTATAACTGCAATCTCATTAGCTGATGGAATCGATACGTAAAGGAAATCACCGCGGGGTTCTGTACATAAACCACTCGATGGTGCACCGATATCTATTACATCATAAACAGAATTATTCGCAGTGCGGATTACATACACGCTATCTCCGGCGGCATCGGATACATACACATAATCTCCCTGTTTTTTCGTGCAGCATTCAACCGGTGATGCTCCGACTGTTATGGAATCTTCAACCACATTTCCGTGTGTATCTATGACAAAGACTGAACTATCAGCAGAACATGGAACATAAACATAGCTTCCGTCAGGGAGAGAACACGATTTCCAGGGAGCGCCATCCACACTTAACGTTGCAGAGACAGAATCGGGATATGCAGCAATTACCGGGAATTCCGTACTATAGCCATAGTCGCTGTAGTTATCGGTAATGCTTATGTAATAGTCATCACCCGGTGTCCATGATTCGGGTACGGGTCCAGCATATATCCATTCACCGTCATTCATCGTTCCGGTTACAAGAGTTTCCACCAAAACCGTATCTTCCCTGAAAATTTCAATAGTCATATCATGGCTGAAAATGCCTGTTGTATCCCATCTTATCGTATGGAAAGATGAAGTGTGCATCCACACACTTGCTGAATCAGGCTGAGTGACATTGATGACTTCTGTATTATTCACTTTAAACTCTGCACTTACACCGTAATTGGCATAGTTATCAACTACTTTTACATTATAGTGCTTTCCTGCACCCCAGGTTGGATCGATGATTGCTGTCCTGATGTATGAGCCATCATTTGCTATCCACCCGTCACTATAATCTGCAATATATGTAGCTCCGTCGTACAGCTCTATCAAAACGCTGTCACCGGATAGTATTGCAGGATATTCCCAGGTTACCTCCGTGTTTTTCTCATAATGCTCCCAGCCTGTTTCCGCGGTGGGTTCTGTTATCGTGATGACTTCCTGATGTGAAGAATTTACTATCCTGAATTCTTCACTCATTCCGTAATTTGCAGTATTATCTACTATTTCTATTTGGTATTGATTCCCGGTACCCCAATTCATGGATACTGATTCCATCAATTCATATGCTCCGGTGTTAGGTATCCATTCGCTAAGATATGCGACATGAACACTGTTATCCAGAAGTTCGATACGCACACTATCACCTGCAAGCGGTTCAAAACCTGTGGAGGATGCTGTAATTCCTCTTGCAGATTCGGACTTCGTTGAATATTCCCAGTCTATAGGATAACCGGATATGAAATGTGTCCACACGCTGTTGGAATCCGGTGTTGTTACTACAATTACATTTTGTCCTGATGCTGCCGCGACCTCAAATTCCTGACTCCATCCGTAATCCGAATAGTTATCCTCAATATAAATCTGATAAGTCGTATCCGCCGCCCAGGCTCCCGGGACAGGGTCCGGATATGTCCACTCGCCTGTATTGAGAGTTGTAGCAGTGAGAGTTTCGACAAATACATTGTCTTTATAAACACTGATAGTAACGCTGTCACTCAGCACACCGGTTGTATCCCACCGGACTGTATTATCAATCGAATAGTGCATCCACTGAGTTTCTGATGTTGGGACGAGAACTTCGATGACTTCATCCGGTTCGATTTCGAAGGCTGCACTCCATCCATAATTACCGAGTTCATCGATGACCTTTACCCTGAATTCATCTCCGGTTCCCCACGACGGGCTTATCATCTTTGAACGGGTAAATGAACCTGAATTGGATATCCAGTCATCCGTAAATCCACCTATATACGTACTGCCTATATCATCATAGACTTCTATCATGATACTGTCGCCCGAGAGTATTGCCGGGTATTCCCAGTACACTTCCGCTCCGGTTTCATAGTGTTTCCACACAGTAGTGTCAGCAGGAACTGTAACGGTGATGATCTCCTGTCCGGAACACTCTTCTATTTCAAATTCTTCACTCATGCCGTAGTTATCAAGATTGTCCACAACTCTGACCTTATAGTCGATTCCGGGATTCCAGTCTCCCGATACCATCATGGTTAGTTCGTATTCTCCGGTATTATCTACCCAGTTGCTCAGATAGGTTACAAAAGCCCCGTTTTTCAGGAGTTCGATGCGAACACTGTCACCGGAAAGAGGTTCGAAACCGGCCCGTGCTGCAATACGGGAAATACCTGTATCGAGACGCAATGTCTGACCCGCATAGTGCCATTCTATCGAATAACCGGTCTCAAAGTGTGTCCAGGATGTTGTATTATCCGGTTCAGTAACAACTATTACATCTGCCCCGCTCGAGAGAGATACCGAGAATTCATCGCTCCAGCCATAGTCACCGTATTCATCCACAATGTAAATCTCATAATCTTCTCCGACCGTCCACTCTTCCGGTACCGGTCCTGCAAATGTCCATTCACCTGTATTCTCAGATGAACTGACAAGTGTCTCGACGAGAGTCTGATCTTTGTAGAGAGATATTTCGACGCTATCGCTGTCGAGTATACTTGCATCCCATCGAATAGATTGATCCTCTGAAAAGTGCATCCATTCCGTATCGCTGTCAGGTTCTGTAATATCTATCGCTTCTGCATTCGCTATTTCGAATTCATCGCTCCAGCCATAGCAGTACTGGTTATCATAAACTCGGAGACGATAAGTACTTCCCGTTCCCCACCTGGGATTTATTCCGGATGTCCGGATGTATGAGCCATTATTGGGTACCCATTCTTCAGAAAATGAGGAAACAAAGGCTGTATCATCATAGATGTCTATCATGATACTGTCTCCTTCGAGGTCGCCCTGATACTCCCATTTTACTTCAACACCTGTTTCATAGTGCTCCATGATTGTACCTGACGCAGGTTCGGTAACATCGATAACCTCGGGGTCATCACAGGGAATAAGACTGAACTCCGAACTGTAGCCATAGTTATTTAGATCATCTTTGATTTTGATTTGGAAAGTGGAGTCGATTCCCCAGAAGGATGATACTGGCTCTGAAAGCGTCCAACTCAGGTCGTTGGAAATGCCGCTTGCCAGGATTACTACTTTCTCACCATCATTCCATAGTTCGATATCGACTGTTTCCCCTGCAAGGGGGTTTCCGGCATTTACACTTATCGTACCTGATGTGTTTTTCCCTGCACCTGGATAGTTCCAGATAACCGAATACCCGCTCTCGAAATGTTGCCATTCATCTCCTGCTGCTGGTTGCGAGATTGTTATTATTTCTGACCCTGTACATTCAGTTACCGAGAAGCAATCACTAATACCGACCGTTCCCGTTCCATCCACAAGTCTGATATAATAATTTGCATCCTGCGGCCAACTTGAAGAGATCGGGCCGTTTAGGATATATCCTCCATCATTTTCGATCCCATCAGCGATTTCCAAAAACAAAGTATCGCTATGATATAGGTCAATATCGATATAACTGCTGTTATAGCCGGTCCAGGTAATCGCTAGATTAGTATCATAGTGATACCAAACCGTATTTGAATTTGGAGTAACAACGGAAATCGGTGTTGGAGTTGGCGGTTCTTCTGGGTTGGTGCAATTCAAAATAACAAATACGGATAAGACGAAGACGCCGGTGAAAATGAAATATTTGCACATATTTTCCTCCATAACAACTTAAATACTCAATTCATAATATACACTCTATTTGATAATTCTATAATGGGTGCAGGTCAAGATTGTATTTTCGAGTTATTCTGATATCATTTGCTCAGGTTTAGGAGTTTCCATTTGGTTTTGGGAACTCATCTTCCCCAATGACAGTATTTCCGAATAATATTGCGGATGGGGTTTGGATATAATCCCAGATGTCATCAGGGCTTGCCTGCCCTGAACTGACTCCAAAGTCCTTTCCTGCTTCGGAAAATGACTGGCTACAAGATACGAACATATTGGATAGTACGGGTCATTTGCAAAGCGCCTAAATAGATAAATACCGAGAAAACACCAGTCCAGAAAATGTGCAATCAACTTCAGATAACTATATTCCCTCCCTTCGAGTGTTTCAGCTGCCGATAATATTTTGTTCTTCTCTTCATCAGTTAGATTCAGGGGTCTGTAAACTGCTATTAAATCGTCTCTGGTTCTATATACTTCGGAAAAAGTACCCCTATTTACACTGTTCCGAGCCTCCAGAATAACTGCAGTATCCACAGGTCCTTCTTCAAATACCAATCCTACATGATTAACCATAGTCCGGCTTTCCCCGAAACTCCTGGTAAGAACCTGTATCATCCGGCTTATAATCCCCACTCCTCTTGTGAAGAATACATCGCAGGGCTTCAGAACCACCTTCTTTCCGGAATTCCGCACATCCCCTCCCATGTTTAAGTTGTATTACTGACTCTTCGCAGAAATTTCAAAATACTATATGTTTAAATTATAACTTGAACGAAAAGGATTAAATAGTATGCATATTTTATCAAATGTATTAACAATTGTCATTCGTTAACCATCTCTCTTACAGCAATTGCCGTTGACATTGAAGGAGACATCTCCGGATACTTCTCAGCACGAACATATACTGTAGTGGACGACATAACTGTCCCTGCAGAGGAAGGACTCATTCTTGCCCCCGGAGTCACTTTCGAGTTCGAAGAGGGGGCATTCACACAATATAGTTTCGATGTCAACGGCATACTTGCTGCCAATGGAATGGACACCAATCCTGTAATTTTCAGGGCGGTGGATGTTGTAGTGACTACAATTATATTAAAATCACACAGAGTTCTTCTATTCTTTCATACTGCGTCATAGAAGATGCCGGGAAAGTCGGTACTTGCTCAGAAGACGGACTCTGGATAGACAACTGCTCTCCCGTCATTGAAACTGCCTGCTTCAGAATAACAGGTGGTACGAGATATTTGTTTCTGACTCTTCAGATCTTCCGCAAATCACCAACTGTATCATCACGGAAAACATCGAAGGTGGTATCATCTGTAAAAGTTCCGCCGATATTGATGCTGTTTTGGCACGATCACAAACAACGGCGCGGACGGCATCTGCATCAACGACGGCAGCAACTCCATTGATGTATTTAAAGGGACAGTATACTTAATTGGTGTTTTGCAGAGAGTTAAAGGGACAGTATACTTAATTATTGTAGAACAACCACTGCTGATTAGAATAATTAAGTATACTGTCCCTTTAATTATTTCTCAATTGAAATTGTGCAGGTTGTAAGGAGCGCGGCGGCAGCACCGATTGCAATCCACATCGGGGCAATGAGAACACCGACGATGCTGATGTTTACGGGAATTCGGAAAATCTCTTTGCCGTCGCTGTTCTTTATGATAATTCTGCGGGCATTACCCTCATGAAACAGCTCTTTAACCTTGGCAAGCAGTTCTCCACCCTTAACTGTAAATTCGCTTTTTTCAGTCTTCTCTTTTTCATCAGTCATAATACTATCCCTTCAAATGGTTGTAGCCCTTTTCCTTAATATCAATCATTCTGCCGTTTCGGACAACCTTGAGTTTTCCCGTACCTGACTCAGCCCGTCCAACCCGGGTGCATCCTTCATTCGAAAAATCAAGTTTTGCATCTGCACCGAACAGCAGCACAAAATCTTCACCGGAAGCGGCTGCCTTCAGTGGAACGTCAGTAACAGATGAAAAGAAAGGAACATCATCGACTATTATTTCACAATCGGCCCGGCTCTCCATTGCAAGGTGCTCTGCTTCGGAGAAAAGACCATCGGAGATATCAATAGCACAGGAGACCCCTTTTTCAATGAGTTTTTCCGAAAGGTCGAATTGAGCCCGTGGCTCGAGAAATGCTCTCGCCTGAGCTAGTTCGTCTTCAGTCAATTCAGATTTAATGGGAGTCAGTGCACTACCTATAAAACCGCCGGCTCTCGCAATCAGTTCTACTATTCCGCAGGCTCTTCCAATCTCGCCGGACACCCACAGAATGTCTCCTTCACGAAGCGCATCACGGGTAAGAAGAGATTCACCGCCCTCACCAATCGCAGTCAGTGTGACTCCGAACTTCTCACCGGAGATAGTCTCCCCCCCGGCAATTATCAGATTATTGCGTGAGAGAAGACCTGAATAGAATTCTTCGAGCCATTGCAGTTCCAGTCCGAATGGTATGCACAGGGAAATGAAAACAAAACCGGGGGTTGCTCCCATTGCAGCCAAGTCTGATAATGTCGCTTCAAGCAACCGTCTTCCCAGAATATGAGGGGGCTGCCACCACTTATGGAAATGAGTGCCTTCGAAGAATGAATCGATTGTAATCACCGGTTTGTTTAGTGAAGGGAGAACAGCACCATCATCCCATCCGGGGCAGAGTGCCGGAAACCTGGCACGGAGTCTCTCTATGAATTCTCGTTCACCCCAGACTGTTTCTTTTTTCACACTATTATCTCTTGAATATTGTCTTTAGACGATTCATTGTTAGCGGCGGACGGCTTTTGGGGGCTGTCATAACAGCGCTTTCGGAGGAACTGCAGCATGAGCAGGTCATCGCTTCAAGGTTATCAAGCAGATGTAGGGCGTACCCTATGGTCTTTCTGGCTCTTTGAGTATTTACCCGCACATTTGCAAGCACCTGTTCAACCGTGACATCTTCTTCACTCTCGTGCCAGACATCATAGTCAGTGACCATTGCAAGAATGGAATAGCAGATTCCGGCTTCCCGCGCAAGGTTAGCTTCCGGAAGTGCCGTCATACCTATTATGGAATGCCCCAATCCCCTGTAGAATTCACTTTCTGCTTTTGTCGAGAACTGCGGTCCTTCCATACAGACAAGAGTGCCGCCGTTATGAACTTTTGCATCTGCCTTTTCAGCAGCCCTGACCAGAATGTCGCTGAGATCCGGACAGACTGGTTTGCCGAAACCAACATGTCCGACTACACCATCACCAAAAAAGGTAGAGCGGCGGATACCTTTAGTCCTGTCGAATATCTGATCGGGTATCACGAAATGCCTGGGTCTGAATCTCTCCTGCAGACTGCCTACTGCCGAAACTGAGATCATGACCTGTACCCCGAGATGTTTCAGTGCATATATGTTTGCAGCATAAGGAACCTCCGACGGCAGGAGTGTGTGTCCGTCACCATGCCGTGGAATAAAAGCACAGCCTATCCCTTCATAATCTGCGAGGACTACTGGCGCGGATGGTTTTCCGAAAGGTGTTTCTATCTTCAGTATTTCCTCTGTTATCAAACCATCCAATGAGTAAACACCGGAACCGCCAATAATACCTATTCTCCGTCTCATATTTTCTCCTCTTTAAATTAATAATTATTGTGTTATTATTCAGGAATATACAAACTCATAAATTAAGAAAAAGGACACTATGCATATCAAGGAAATTAACTCGGGAAAAAGACACCTGGCGGGAATGAAATATCGGGATTTTAGAGAATGGGTTATTTCCAGCCTTGGATTGAAATCTTTTCGTGCCGATCAGATATTTACATGGATACACCAGAAGGGTGCCGTTTCTTTCGACGAGATGACGAATATAGGAAAATCCACAAGGTCTCTGCTGTCTGAAAAAGCGGTAATAACAACTCTTGAACCCGGAAAAACACTATCGGGTGAAGATGGTACTGTGAAATATTCTTTTCTGCTTCAGGATAATAAAACCATCGAGTCGGTTCTAATCCCAGACCCGCCTAGATTGACTGCATGTCTATCCACTCAGGCGGGTTGTAAGATGGGCTGCCTGTTCTGCCAGACAGGGTTGACGGGATTCCGGCGGAATCTCCGGTCGGGCGAGATTGTTGAACAGTTATACCATATGCGGCGAAGTGCAGAAGAGAGAATCTCTAATGTAGTTCTTATGGGTATGGGTGAGCCCCTCGATAACTTCGATTCAGTTGCCGATGCACTTTCCATCATCAGCGAGGACCAGGGCATCTGCATAGGAACAAGGAAGATTACAGTCTCTACAGTCGGCCTGCCTGGCGGAATAAAGAAACTGGCTAATCTGGATGGGCAATACGGACTTGCTGTATCGCTTCACAGCGCAATACAGAGTACAAGGCGCGAGATAGTACCTGCCGCCACAGCTCTTCCAATCGAACGGCTGAGAAATGACATTCTCTATTATGCTTCTGTCACAGGAAGGCGTGTAACACTCGAATACTGCCTTATAGCCGATGTCAATGATTCCATAAAAGAGGCGGAAGCACTTGTTGATTTTGCCAGGGGCATTCCCTGTAAAATTAATATTTTTTTCTATAATCCTGTAAAAGGAATGCACTTCGAACGGCCGGATGAGAATACTGTGAGTCGTTTCGTCAATTACCTCTATCCCAGATGCCCTGCGGTTACTCTACGTAAATCCCGTGGTACCGACATCGCTGCCGCCTGCGGCCAACTCGGCGGGAGGCGGGACGGAGTAAACTTCGTCAACTAACTTGGCGACATATACTTATTTGGTAACATTAAAACGCTGTTTGTGGAAATAATGGATTTCTACCTTAAAACTCTATACCTTTTCGTGGGGGCGTTTTTTCAGAAGAATAGTAGTGCTTGATTTCCTTCATTTCTGTGACAAGGTCAGCATTTTCTATTAAGACTAGTGTGGCATTTCTTCCGGTAAGAATGAGTTCAACAGAATCAGGCTGTTGCCTGACCACTTCGAGAACATCTTCTTCCTGCAACAGTCCAAGATGAACAGATATACATATTTCATCTGCAATGACCATCTGATACTGTTGGGAAACAAGAGCATTTTTAAGTTTAGACAGTCCGGAATATGCTAAAGCGATGCTCTCCTGAGACGGTTTTTCTCCACACGGCTGAAAGTCCGATGAACCGTACTGTTCAATGACAATATTTTCGGGGTAGCATTCCGGGAGAGCCAATTCAGAAGTATCCTGCCCTTTCATGAACTGACCGATGTATACGCGCATTCCGGCACAGGCTGCACGAACAGCAAGACCGAGAGCCGCTGTTGTCTTCCCCTTGCCGTTACCCGTGTAGATGTGAAGTTTACCGTCCATCGAATCTCCTAGATGAAGGGTCGCAGAAGAGACTGAGTACTTCTACTATTCTTCTGAGAACTGGTCTTTGCCAACACCACAGACAGGACATACCCAATCATCAGGAAGGTCTTCGAATGCTGTCCCGGCTTCTATACCATCGTCAGGGTCTCCCGCTACCGGCTCATAAACATATCCGCAGATATTGCATACATAGTTTTTCATTACTGTTTCTTCCTTTCGGTACTTTGTTTCAGTTTTCACATTTTCCGTTGATAGTTGAGCATGCGGTGCCGTCGGGGGTACCTTCCCCCTCAGCACTTCACTGTAATACGCATAAGTCATAGGTGTTCCTGTACCTGTAACTCTGCAATCGGTAACTTCACCAACAAACAGGGTATGCGTTCCCATATCAATTGAATCAGTTATTTTCAGATCGATTGATGCCAGTACATTATCATCGGGGATGGGGCATCCGGAATCTGCAAGAGAATATTCAAGATTGGCAAACTTATCGAATTCCCGACCGCTCCTGAAACCGAAATTCCCAATGAATTTCATTTCAGCATCTTCACTGAGAACATTTACAGCACATATGCGGGATGCTGCAATGTATTCATGTGTCAATTCGGTCTTGTTTATGGAAACCGCCAGTTTAGGCGGGTCGGAAGTGATTTGAAATACTGTATTCGCTATCTGCCCGTTAATCCTGTCTTCCCGTCGGGATGTAACCACATAGATACCGTAACTTAGAGTGAAAAGTGCCTTCATGTCCATACGGTTTCAACCGCTTTCGTGTTTCGACAGTAACTGTTCCGCTATCGCTGCTCCAAATTTTCCTGCTTCTTCGAGTGCTGCATTATCAGGGACATAATTAACATTCATTCCGGAAACTGCAAGCGGTATTTTCTGTTCGGTAAGCATGTCTTCAAGCCTCTTCACGGCTTCCCCGCTCCAGCCGTAGGACCCGAATGCAGCACCAATGAGATTTTTAGGCTTAAGACTGCCAATATATGTCATGAATGCTGCCACGGTCGGGAAAATCTGACCGTTGATGGTGGGACTTCCCACGATTAATGCACCTGCATCGACCAACTCCGTGACGACATCGCTTCTGTGAGAAGAACCAAGCGGCATGACTTTAACGGAAATGCCTTTAGATGAAAGTCCGTTGCAAATCGCTTCCGCAAGAACTTCAGTACTCTTCCACATCGTATCATATACGATAACTGCCTTCGGTGTGGGCCTCTGTTCCGACCATTCCCGCCACTTCTCGATAATTCTGCCTATATGCTCCCGCCAGACCGGACCATGGTCGGGACACAGGTATTCTATGTCGAGGTTCATCTCTTCCAGTTGTTTTATGAGTCGCAGTACAAGCGGTGAAAACGGCATGAGAATATTAGAAAAATACTTAGCTGCTTCTTCATCGAGTATATGAAGCGGGATTTCATCATCGAAGCGTTCAGTCGTTGCGAGGTGCATGCCGAAACCATCCTGTGAGAACAGCACTTTTTCCTGTGGAAGATATGTGACCATGCTGTCCGGCCAGTGAAGCATCCTGGTTTCGATAAATGCAAGGTCCATATCTCCTAGAGAAAGGGTATCGCCTGTTTTCACTGTTTCGATGACATCATCACCCCAGTGAAAATGCAAAGATAGAGCCTTGTTCCCCATTGGAGATGCAAACACCTTTTCCGGTTTTACAGCCTTAATAGTGCCTGGAAGTGAGCCGGAATGGTCCATTTCCGAATGATTGCTGATAATGTAATCAATCTTCGCCGGGTCGATGATGGAAGATATTCTTGCCATCATTTCACCGATGAACTGCTTCTTTACGGTATCTATCAAAGTTACTTTTTCTGCAAGAATGAGGAATGCATTGTAGGTGCTTCCCCTGTTTGTGCTGTATCCGTGAAAATCCCGGATTCCCCAGTCAATTGCACCGACCCAGTGTACTTTCTCCGTTATCTTTACCGCTTCGAATGCACTCATATACTCTCCTGATTCAACTTGATTGACTCATTCAGACTATTCTGCGGACGGCGGGGTGAATACGCGTGTGCCGAGTTCCTTGTCTATCATGAATTTACCGCCGCCTGATTTTCCTATTAGTTTGAACTTCCGTACAACTTCACCGACTGACGTTTCCTCTTCTACCTGCTCTGCAACATACCACTGAAGAAAATTCTCACTCATATGGTCATTTTCACCGCGTGCAAGAGTTACCAGAGCATTGATAAGTGAGGTTACTTCTTCTTCGTGAGTAAGTGCAGATTCGAATACATCCTGTGTTGATGACCACTCTGCAGGCGGAGTCTCTATTGCTTCGAGTATAACCCTGCCGCCGCGGTCATTGACATATTTCATGAATTTCTCGGCATGATACATCTCTTCGAGTACCTGTGCTCTCATCCAGACAGCGGCTCCCGCCATGCCGATGGATTCAAGGAACATTTCCATGGATGCGTAGAGATACGCCGAGTAAAGCTCCACATTGATCTGGTCGTTGATCGCTTTTTCCATCTTCTGATTCAACATTGCTTATCCTTCCATAGTCCATGAACCGAGCAGTATTCCCGTGCTGTAACTTCTCCCCGGTCTCCGCAGACAAACTCAACTTTCGGTTCCATGCCCGGTTTGAGGTGTTTGCGCAATACTGAGTTCCCTGAAATCAATTCAATCCATTCGATATAGTGAAGCGTTTCCATCGGGTGAAGAGTGCTTCCTACTGTTACAGTATATCCGTTTTCGGTTTTTTCGACAACCGGTACATGCTTTTCTGTGGCTGAATCTGCTTTCTTCTCTTTGTGGAGTTTCATCGGCTTTCCGCAGCAGACCAAAGCACCTTTCCCCGTATGAAGCATTTCCACGATATTACCGCAGATTATACATTTATATATTTCCATTCGTTTTGTCATATTATTCTCCTTAGTATTTTGCGTCATTAGTAATCAAGATTTATAATGCCAGTATTGGAAATGTCAAATTTCAAGGGACTCGATTAACCGAGCAAGGATTAAATTCTCCGGAATAAGCAGATATCAAGAAGATCGAATACTATCAGTAATTTATGTCCTTGCTTGCGGCAACAAGGTTGATGCGGTCAACTCCCTGTATTTTCTGAAGTCCAACGACCATTTCTGACGAATCAAATCCTGATACGAGGACCAGGTCATATGTCAGAATGAGATATTTCCCATCATCAGATGGTTCTATGTGAATCAAAGTACTTTTCCTTGTCTTATCTACAATGTATTCAACATATCCCTTTTCATCGCCGTTTATTCTGTCAAAGCGAAAACGAATTATAAATTCGCTTCTATTGACAGATCCAAAATCGGTCTTATTGAGTAGTAACGCAACAGAGCTGATGAAAATGGTTGAGAATGTTGCAAGGGTGTAATTGCCCGTCCCGCATGCAATACCTTCCGTCAAGGCGAAAAAGATGAAAGCAGTATCCTTTGTATCCTTCACAACAGTTCTAAAGCGAACAATGGTTAGTGCGCCAACAAGTGCAAATGCCCGTGCTAGATTGCTGCCTATCACCATCATTACGGCACTCACTGTGATGCACATTAAAACCAGTGTGATTACAAACGACTGTGAATAGGAAAGTCCCTTATGTGTTTTTTTATAAATGAATCCTATTGCCAGTCCGGTCAGTAAAGCAAGAACCATATTAATGATTATGGATTGCGGGTTGTAGCCGACTGCTTCATTCGTGGCAGTAAACCACTCTGTCATCTCAGGCAAGCAGGACTCCTTTCAATGATTCTGTTTAAATGCGAATCGTAACTGTTCATATACACAAGATTTGTGGCATATGCAAATTTTGAAAATGAGACCCTCCGCAACTGGTGAATCTGTATTAGACGGTGAAACCACATTGGAAGTCGGTATCTGAATTTTATCTCAAGTATCTGCAGGTTCGGGGAGATAGAGATCGGATTCCCTGCCGGATGACCATCCGAAAGGGCTCTATATGCTTTTACATTAATATCGATAGTAGCCCTGAAATCCGGATTAGCTCTACTTTCGAAGGCTGCTCTGTGATAGTCAACAACAACACTTGGAGATAGTTTCATTTTGAACACATCGAAGACGAACCTCTCTTCTACTCTGGATATTTCCTTCTGCTCGAGGAGATATTCTGCAAATCCAACAGTGCCGGTTCTCAGCGATTCTTCAACCATATCTGCGCCGAGGATTATTCTGTGTTTATAAACAAGAGCATCATCTCTGCCTTTCAGTTCAAGAAACAACGGATTGGCATAAGTACTCTTGTTGCTGTAATTCCGCAACCGAAATTTGTACCGCTTTCTTAAACCGGCAAGTTTTTCATAGAACAAATCAAATTCATCCGTATCGAAATAATGACTTCTTATGAAGTAACCGCCATCGGCATCGGAATGTATATCCGGCTCGAGCCTCAACTTTATTTCCTTGACTATCTCTGACATTGTGTCTGCAGGGAGAAGGTACTTGAATTCAAACCGGTTAAAATGCAGGCGCGGGGTATCAGCGGAATTCATAATATCCGACCAGCGTCCTTTGTACGCATTCAGCAATTGAATTGGTATTTAGCATCATTTCAATTCTGATTCAAAAAGTCAGTAATATTCTCTATGAATGCCTGAATCTCGTCTCTGATCCGCCGATAAACTTCGATTTTCCCGCTCTCAATCTCAATTTTCTTTGCCAGTACATAAGGGTCGTCAAACCCCCTGTGCAGAATTGCCGTTTTTCCGGGAAAGACATGGCAGTGTTCCCGGGCATGTCCGCAGAGCGTTATGATATAATCGAATTCGATATCCCTGTATTCGTCTATCATATTGCTGGTGTGATTGGAGATATCGATTCCAGTTTCGCTCATTACAAGCACGGTTCTCGGGTTCAGTCCATCCGCCTGTATTCCGGCTGAATAAACTTCGAATGTATCGCTGTGCAGTTTTCGTGCAAAACCCTCCGCCATCTGACTGCGGCATGAATTGCCCGTACACATAAACAGAATTTTATTCTTATTCTTTTCAGAATCAGCCATGCGTCATCCTCTAAGGATAAGTTGATGAACGAAAGCGGCGATACCCCATATTCCAAAACTGACCGCAAGTGTAATGGGGAGTCCAATGCTCCTCTTGAAGCAGAAATATGCAGCTACGAAGAAAAGAACGCTCGGAAGTATTCCCCAAACAGCACCCCTGGTGTAATCAAGCATCTTTTCGGTATTTCCCTGCAGGTCACTATAGAGCCACACCATCACTAATGCTCCGGTAAGGGGCATAACAGCAATGAGACCTGCCAGAGAAGGCAGTTTTCTCCCAATAACGGTGCAGAGAAGGATTATTGCAACCGATATCGAGACCTTGATTGCATACTGCATTTAATCTCCCATCTTGCATGTCAGAAAGATAAGTGTTGACGTAGTTTGTAATATTACATGATTACAGAAGATTGGGAATACTAAGACTTTTGAGGTTAGTAACGGTTCAGATATCTGTCCAGCTCCCACTGATGAATTACTTTTATGTATTCATCCCACTCTTTGTACTTGTTGAAGAGAAAGTGTTCAAAGATGTGTGTCCCAAGAGAGTCTTTCATTACTTCATCTTTCTCCAAAAACAGGAGAGCATCAAACAAACTGGTAGGCAGCTGTACAATCTTTCTTCTTTTCTTTTCTCTCTCGCTCATGGTGAAAATGTTCTTGTTGACAGGTTCTCCACAGTCAACACCTTTTTCAATGCCGTCCAGACCTGATCCAAGAAGCACTGCAAGTGTGAGATATGGATTGCACGACGGATCAGGTACCCTCACTTCACATCTGGCTTCCATTCCCTTACGGGCGGGTACTCGAATAAGCGGTGAACGGTTTTTTTCCGACCAAGCTACATTGATTGGTGCTTCATGCCCGGGGACAAGACGTTTGTAGGAGTTAACAAGCGGGTTGGTGACAGCAACAGAAGCCCTTGCATGTTTCAAGAGTCCCTTGATAAAATATCTCGCAGCTGCAGATAGCTGATTCTCTCCATCCGGATTATCGAAGGCATTACTGCCACCCAAATCGAACAGCGACATGTTCACATGCATTCCCGAACCGTTTACATCAGATATCGGCTTCGGCATGAAACTGGCATGAAGCCCGTGATTAAGAGCTACTTTCTTAACAACAAAACGAAATGTCACTATATTGTCTGCTGTAGCTATCGCATCGGCATACTTGAAATCTATTTCATGCTGTCCCGGAGCAACCTCATGGTGAGCCGCTTCAACTTCATATCCCATTGCTTCAAGAACCATCGCAATATCCCGCCGGGCCTCCTCTCCCTTATCCAGCGGAGAGAGATCGAAATAACTACCTTTATCATGAGTTTCAATACTCGGATTCCCCAATTCGTCTGCTCTGAAAAGAAAGAATTCCGCTTCAGGGCCAGCCATCATCTTAAAACCCATCGACTCCGCTTTCTTGACCATCCTCTTAAGAGCTGTTCGGGGGCATCCTTCAAATGGACTGCCATCAGGATTACCAACATCGCATATAAGTCTGCCGACTTTGCCGTGTTCAGTCTTCCAGGGAAAGACCGCAAATGTATTAAGGTCAGGGATAAGGACCATATCAGATTCTTCGATACGGGTGAAACCTTCGATGGATGACCCGTCGAACATAACTTCACCGTTTAGTGCTTTTTCGAACTGACTTTCCGGTACTTCTACATTCTTGATTATTCCGTCGATATCTGTGAACTGAAGACGAAGAAAATGAACGTTCTGTTTGCTGCAGGTAGTAAGCACATCATTTGCCCTGGTTGTCATTTGAGTCTCCTGTTCGTGACATATTGCTCGATTTCTATTATTTTCTTTACGTTTTGTTTCTTTTCTCCGCACAGTGCGTTGTTATTATAATACACTTTGTGTGTTTTGCAACCAATGTGTAATGTAATTGGAAAATCCTTGTTGCATAAACTGCGATATGTTCTTAGTTTTCAATGTTACAGACAATTATTACTTTTAATGAGAGGGCTGTTATGAAAAACAGACGCACTTGTATTACAGATGAGCTCTACTCTGAAATGAAATCAGCAGCGACAAGCAGAGACGATGACAAACAATTGAGAAACAGCATCCTGAGTGTTGGCCTTGACAAGACCGCTCTCAATCACGATTCAGAAATCGGTATGCAGCACACCTTCTCAATCGACCTGAAGACGGGAAAAATAACCTCCCAGAAATCAAGCGGAAGATGCTGGCTGTTCGCAGGACTGAATACTATGCGCCCGAAAATCATGAAAGACCTCAATCTCGATAACTTCGAACTCTCGCAGACGTATCAGATGTTTTTCGATAAGATTGAAAAGGCAAATTACTTTCTTGAAAACATTCTGGAAACCCTGGACAAAAAAACTGATTCAAGAGTTATAGATTGGCTGCTCAGTTCTCCCCTGAATGACGGCGGGCAATGGGACATGTTCACAAGTATCATCGAGAAATACGGCGTTGTACCTAAATCTGCTATGCCGGAAACTTTCCACAGCAGTGCTTCGAGGCGAATGAACAGTATTCTCACGGTCAAACTCAGGGAATATGCTTCTGTTCTTCGTAAATTACATCAGGATGGAAAAGGTCTCGCTAAGTTGAGAACACGAAAGCAGAAGATGCTTACTGAATTCTACAGACTCTCTACAATGTTCCTTGGTATTCCGCTCGAGAAATTCACTTATGAGTACAAGGACAAGGACGATAAGTTTCACAGGGATGCTGATTTGACTCCGGTGGAGTTCTACAATAAATATGTAGGCATAGATCTTTCTGATTATGTCAGTATCATCAACGCTCCTACTGAAGACAAACCTTTTAGCCGTACATATACTGTAAAATATCTGGGAAATGTCGAAGGCGGAAATCCGGTTAAGTACCTGAATGTAGATATTGCAACTCTCAAAAAACTGGCTCTCAAACAATTGAAAGATAAACAGCCTGTCTGGTTTGGGTGTGATGTCGGCAAGATGATGGAAAGAGAAAAAGGAATCCTCGATGCAAACAACTATGATTACTCTGGTGTATTGAGAACTGAATTCGGGCTGGATAAAGCAAGTAGATTGGACTATGGAGAAAGCGTCATGACGCATGCTATGGTTTTCATGGGTGTAAACATCACTGATGACGGCACTCCAAACAGGTGGAAAGTCGAGAACAGCTGGGGCAAAAAAACCGGAAACGATGGATTTTATGTGATGAGCGACAAGTGGTTCGAAGAATACACATATCAGGTAGTGGTACACAAGAAATATCTTTCCAAGAAACTTCTGAAAGCCCTGGAACTCGAACCTATCGTACTGGATCCGTGGGATCCAATGGGGTCGCTGGCTTTATAATAATCTTATAGTAAGGAAAAGCGGCAGGTTTCCCTGCCGCTCTTCTCAACAAACCATCAGGACTTTAATGTCCGCAGCAACAACTCTTCTTTCTGCTCCTTGGACACTCCTTTGCGATGTCAGGGGATACCTGACCAGCATAGGCCTTTTCAAAGTGTGCTTTGAAGTCATCCGCAAGTTTGAGGGCGCGTTCTTTGTACGCATCCTTGTCATCCCACGTATTGATTGGGTCGAGTATCGAATTGTCAGTTAGTCCCGGGCATGTATCCGGTATCATCACCCTGAATATCTCATCTTCGTGACAGGAGGCATCTTTTAACTCGCCATTCAGGGCTGCTCTTACCATTGTCCTTGTAAGTGGAAGTGACATTCTGGAACCCACTCCGTAAGAGCCGCCTGTCCAACCTGTATTAACAAGATATACTTCAGTTCCATGCTTCTTCAGTCTTTCACCAAGCATTTTTGCATAGATATCCGGTTTTCTCGGCATGAACGGCTCGCCGAAGAACCGTGAGAATGTGCTGACAGGTTCAGTAACTCCTGTCTCTGTCCCTGCAAGTTTACTTGTGTATCCCATGAGGAACCAGAACATTGCCTGTTCTGTTGTGAGTTTCGATACAGGAGGAAGAACTCCGTTTGCATCAGCAGTCAGGAAGAGAATTGTATCAGGATGTCCTGCAACTGACGATTCCTTGATGTTGCTGAGATACTTTAGCGGATATGAACCGCGTGAGTTTGGTGTGAGACGCATGTCGAAAAGGTCGAAATCTCCGCCTGAGTAAATCATCGTGTTCTCGATTATTGCACCGTGGTTACGGTAATCATCCTTGTGGAAACAGGCGCTTGTGATTTCCGGCTCGTTCTCCGGGTCGAGGTCTATGAGTTTGGCATAGCATCCGTTCTCGAAGTTCGCAATACCCGAATCGCTCCATCCGTGTTCATCGTCACCGAGGAGAGCACGCGTTGCATCTGCTGAAAGCGTTGTTTTTCCCGTACCTGAGAGTCCCAGCAGCAATGCACTCGAACCGTCATCACCTTCATTGGCACTGCAGTGAAGCGGAAGAATACCTTCTGCAGGAAGCATGTAGTTCATTACCGTGAACAGAGTCTTCTTTGCACTTCCACAGTAAGCTGACCCATAAACGATGCCTATGCGGCGGTCGAGGTCCATCCCCACTATCATTGTCGATGTGTGCCCAAATCTCGGGTCTATTCGCAATCGTCCTTCATATCTACTTGGATCAAGTTTGTGATATGGAAGGACTATCAGGGTGAATCCCCTATCCTTGAATACGGAGCTGTTCTTCGTTGCTTCTTCAAGGGGGCGGAACATGTTATCCGTGAAAAGCACAGTGAGGGCTTTGTCAGATACTGTATGAACAGGAAGCGCATAACCGGGATCAGCACCTATCTGCCTGTCAGTGATATATATGGTCGGTACTTCAGAGAATGTCTTCAAAGCATCTTCGAAGACCATATCGAATGTCTCTTCATCAACCGGGATGTTGTTCGGGCTTGTCCAGTCAATCGTATCGGCACTAGAATCCCGCTTCACTATGAGTGTGTCCTTGGGACTCCTACCGGTCGACTCCGGTGGTGTCCATGTAACAAGTGCACCACATCCACTGACGAACGCATCTCTGTTTGCGACCGCAGCTTCGATCATCTCGCTTCGAGGTAAATCGGTCAGTACATTTCCGTGAGATTCGACTGTTTCCTTCAGTCTCTGCTGTAGTGTCATTGCACTTCCTTTCGGTTAGATATTCAACAATCAATTGGATACATTTCAAGGACAGTACAATAATGAAACATGCTTACAATCGCCATATCGAATCGAGTTTGAAACCGTACATAATTCGTTTATGTTCTGTGCATCTATTGTACATTCGCAAATAAGGGGCATATGAAAAATTCGAGATTTCTCAGGGAAAATTCCTGGTGTATGTACGACTGGGGAAATTCCGCATTTGTGACAACTATAATTGCTGCGGTTCTCCCAATCTACTTTGCTGAAACAGTTTGTGGGAATAATTCCGTTTCATGGTCTCTTTTCGGAAAACTATTGTCAACAGAACCAGGAGCTCTCTGGGGTTATTCCATGTCATTTGCAGCACTTCTTGTCGCTGTTCTCGCTCCGATTTTCGGAGCAGCAGCCGATGTAGGGGGAAAACGGAAGCAGTTTCTTGGAATTATGGCAGCAGTGGGTGTAATTGCATCCGCTTTCCTTGCATTCGCAGGAGCAGGGGATATCTGGCTTGTTGTCGGCTTGTTGATTATTGGACAAATCGGATTCTCCGGTGCAAATGTCTTTTACAACTCCCTTCTCGTCCCCACTACTATTCCAGAACGCCGGGATCTAATATCTGCACGCGGATACTCCCTCGGATATCTCGGAGGGGGCATTCTTCTTGCGGTTAACATGCTGATGATAATGCAACCACAGGTTTTCGGGTTTGCAGATGCCGGTATCGCCATCAAGTATGTATTCGTATCTGTCGCCGTCTGGTGGGCAGTATTTTCCATTCCGCTTTTCCTTTACGTCCCCGAGGGAACAACCATCAGAACAAGTTTTTTCTCTTCGCTGAAACACGGGGTAAGCACTCTTATTTCGACATTCCGGCATATCCGTACGCAGAAGAATACTTTCAGGTTTCTTCTCTCATTCCTTCTCTACAATGATGGTGTACAGACAGTTATTATCATGGCTACTATTTTTGGAAAGACAGTCCTGCATCTGGAAACGGGTGATCTGATAGGTGCTCTTCTTTTGACACAGATAATAGGTGTCCCAAGCAGCCTGTTCTACGGATGGTGCGCCAAGAAATTCGGTTCGAAGAAACTGCTGTTTATCGGCATAGCAGGTTATATGTGTATCATTTCTTATGGCTACTTCATGCAGACATCAACAGACTTCATCATTCTTGCCGGTCTGGTCGGAGTCTTCATGGGTGGTCTGCAGGCGGTTAGCAGAAGTTTCTATTCTAAACTGATTCCGCAGGACCTGAGTGCTGAGTATTTCGGTTTTTTCTCGATATCACAGAGGTTTGCGAGTATTTTTGGCCCGCTTATTTTTGCGTTGGTTCTGGATATAACCGGTAATGCACGATTCGCCATTATTTCTCTTGCTGTTCTCTTTGCAGCCGGAGCAATACTCCTTGCAGGTGTGAAGGAACCCCGCAGCAATACAGCATAGCAGTACCGTACGTCACTTCTTCCACTTAGTTGTCAACTTTATTGGTGGTTTTGCTATTAAATCTAAAGGGGGCAGACCCCTTTAGTGCGGTGTCCCCATAAACTCTTCAAGTCCGTCGATATAAGTATGTCCTGACGTTAGAAATCCCATATTATGGTCTCCGGAAATCTCAAGAAACTGTTTGGGAGTACTGATATTCTCAAATATCTCTTTTCCATGTTCATACGGTATTATTTCATCATCGATACTGTGGATTACAAGAACGGGGCAGTTTACTTCCAAAACATATTCAAGTACAGGGTAGTCGATTCGGCCAAGCAGTCTTGCCGGAAGCCAGGGATAAAGATGAGAACATATATCAGGTATCGACGAGAATGTCGACTCAATTATCAGGAGTCCGGGGTTATTCTCTTTGGCACAATATGATGCCAATGCGCCACCAAGAGATCGTCCATGCAGGATAATCTGCTCCGGCGTGATGTCCCTCTCTTCAACTAAATAGTCCCATGCAGCCTGAACATCCCTGTATGTTCCAATTTCATCAGGACTCCCTGTACTCCGGCCGAAACCCCTGTAGTCAAATAAGAGAATGTTATAACCCAGTCCATTGCAGATTTCAACATTATCGAGTCTGTGTGAGATATTTCCGGCATTCCCGTGGCATAAGAGAATAGTCCCTTTTGCATTTTCTGCCGGAACGAACCAGGCATTGATCTGAATACCGTCTGCTGTCTCAAACCAGATGTCTTCGAAACCATAGCCTTTGTCTGACGGGGTCTCTTCGATTTCGTATCCCGGTGCATATATCAGCTTTGTTTCAATATATCGGATGAACCCGAGGATTAGAAATGCACAGATAAATACCAGAAGTACATATTGCATCTTTTCTCCGATTGGGTGTGGTGTCCTTTTAAGGACAGTGCCTACGAGGACAGTCCTTTCAACAAGGGCTGTCCCTTATACATAGATGCTATTATATTAAAATTAATGAAGGGATACAGCAGTATGAATAAGATTGTTGTACATCATACTGACGGAAAAATCGAAAAGGGTTATACCCGGGATTTCGTTCCAAACCGCGAATGGTTTCACTTGATCTCAATCGAAGACATGAAGATCCAAAAGAAAATATACCTAACATCCCTGAAAGCCCTTTTCTTCGTCAAGGACTTTGCCGGGCATCCTGAACATATTGATAAACATGGTTTCGAGTCTGAACAGCGGGTGTATGGTCGAAAATTGAAGGTTCTTTTCAAGGATGGTGAGACTTTTGTCGGAATCAGCCAGAGTTATCACCCGGAAGGACTCGGTTTTTTCATGACTCCCTGCGACAATGAAAGCAATACAATCCGGGCTTTCGTAATAAACAAATACATTGAGAGGACTGAATTCATCTAACCCTGACGGAGTAATCCGAAACACGCACAGAGTGCTATGCAGAACAACGGGACATTCCCCAAATTCTGTGTCCAAACGGGGAAATCACTGCAATGCCCGCGAAGCGGACACTACCAAAATTCGTTGTGCAAACTGGAATATCATAGCAGTGCCCGCGAAGCGGACACTACCAAAATTCGTTGTGCAAACTGGAATATCATAGCAATGCCCGCGAAGCGGACACTACCAAAATTCGTTGTGCAAACTGGAATATCATAGCAATGCCCGCGAAGCGGACACTACCAAAATTCGTTGTGCAAACTGGAATATCATAGCAGTGCCCGCGAAGCGGACACGAATGGCTAAACAGAACACGAGACACGACTAAAGTCA
>CAYRQP010000006.1:27035-112464 GCA_964426545.1 uncultured bacterium
TGCCCGCGAAGCGGACACGAATGGCTAAACAGAACACGAGACACGACTAAAGTCATGTCCCTAAAGCGGCTGTTTCCTGTCGAAAGTAAGCTGCATTCTGCCCTCATCGATATGAATGAATTCGCGTCCCTGTTTATGACCTAATTCAAACGCCTGCAGATTTATGTCAAGGAACCGATCCGGAACAGTCTCCTTTATTGCACTTACCCATGATTCAAGACTGAAAATGCCATCAAGGGCTGCTATTATTCCAAGGGCAATGATGTTTGCTGCCATTGGGGTTTTGTATTTCTCGATACTTGTACCTGTCAGTTCATAACCATAAACTCTTCCATCAGGCATCTGGTTTACAAATGTGGTATCAGCGAGAATGAGACCGCCTTCTTTAACTTCGCCTGCGAACTTAGAAGCACTCTCCTGATTCATTGCAAGGAGGATATCGAGTTCCCTGCAGTTCGGAAACAGTATATCACTCTTCGATATGATGAGATCGGTTCGGCTAGCGCCACCACGCGCTTCAGGCCCGTAACTCTGAGTCTGACAGATATTGAGCCCGTAATTTATGGCAGCAAGAGAAAATACTTTGCCGGCAAGACCAAGCCCCTGTCCGCCGGCTCCGGAAAGTCTTATTTCGTAGTATTTCTTCATTATTTCTTACCTCCCGCCTTTTTCAGATCCTGTGCCTTGATGCAGAGTTCATCATAGCGGTCGCAGTATTCCTGATAGTCATTATCAACAAAGATACCTCTGACTATTTTGTCTTCCATATCTTCGTCTTTCATTTTCTCCGCCTGTTTGATGGATACCGTATTGGTTTTGAGGAGTTCCATCATCTCGACAGGCCCGCCTTGTCCGTTTGCTCTGCCGTAATTAGTCGGGCAAGGTGCAAGGACTTCAACAACACTGAATCCTTTCTTGTTGAATGCCTTCTTTATGAGATTATCGAGTTCCACGATGTGATATACCGTACCGCGGGCTACGAAACTCGCTCCGCATCCGCCAAGGACTTTACAGACATCGAAATCCGGTTCAATCATGCCATAGGGAGTCGTGGCAGTTTTTGCATTTTGGGGAGTGGTGGGAGAAAACTGTCCGCCTGTCATACCATAATTGTTATTGTTCACGATTATTGCGGTTATGTCGATATTTCGGCGTGCCGCATGAATGATATGATTCCCACCGATTGCAAGTGAATCTCCATCACCCATGACAGCCAGTACTCTTAAATCCGGATTTGCCATCTTGACACCTGTTCCGCATGCCAATCCTCTTCCATGCATAGTATGCAATGTATTGAAATCGACATAAACAGGCATTCTCGATGTACACCCGATTCCAGAGACCATAACAATTTCGTCCTTTTCCCATTCAAGAGCATCGACAGCACGGACTATAGAACCCAAAACGATACCTATCCCGCATCCGGGGCACCACACATGTGGAAATCGCTTCTTGGCTCTGAGGTACTTGTATTCATAAGGTAAACGAATAGACATTATTTCACCTCCATTACGGCACTGACAATTTCTTCGGGAGTCAGTTCATAACCATCCACACGGTGAATTGGAATAACGCGCACATGATCGTTCGTCATTCTCTCTACTTCGTGGATGAGTTGCCCCTGATTTAGTTCCGGCACGAAGATGATCTTCTTTGCGTGAAGCTTTTCCTTTACCAGTTTATCAGGGAACGGCCAAAGTGTAACCGGCCTGAAGATGCCGACTTTCTTTTTCTTCTTCTTCAGTATTTTCTGAGCGGCAAGAGCAGACCTGTAGACAGAACCATATGCGAATATTGCAATATCGCTTTCGTCTATTTCATGAAGTCTTACATCTGTCAGTTCATCAAGCCTTCGGGTGATTTTGTGTTTCATGCGCGCCATTTTAGCGTTTACTTCCGAAATCTTGCGAGTTGGATATCCCTGAACATCGTGCATAAGTCCTGTTACGTGAAACCTGTATCCGCTGCCAAAAGTCGCCATCGGGGAGACATTGGAGGTTGTCTCGTGATAGTGTTCATACCATTCAACCGGAACGTCAGGCTCAGCAATCGGTTCTACATAGATTTCATCCTGCTGTGGAAATTCTACCCGCTCCCGCATGTGTCCGATGATTTCATCAGGCAGAAGGAGGACGGGGGTCCTGAATATTTCAGAGAGATTGAACGCCTTTATTGTAAGTTCGAAACACTCATATACGCTGCAGGGAGCCAGAGCTATTACCGGATGATCGCCATGTGTTCCCCACCTTGCCTGCATTACATCCCCTTGTGCAGCCTGAGTCGGGAGACCGGTCGAAGGTCCGCCCCGCATGACATTTACCAGAACAAGCGGCACTTCTGTCATGCATGCAAAGCCCAGTCCTTCCTGCATCAGGGAAAAGCCGGGACCGCTTGTAGCCGTCATTGATTTTGCTCCTGCAAGCCTTCCGCCTATCAGTGCGCTGATGCTGGCAATTTCATCTTCCATCTGAATCCACTTCTTACCTATAAGTGGCAGATACTGTGCCAGAAGTTCTGCTACTTCTGTGGAAGGGGTAATGGGATATCCTGCAAAGAAATCGATTCCTGCGGCAACTGCACCGAGAGCTATGGCTTCATTTCCTTGAATTAGTTTTGTCTTTCCCCAGGGAACGATCATGACGTACCGCCTTTCCCTTTTTTCTCTTTTGGAAGAGGTTTTTTGATGTCTTTATCATCGTGCATTTCATCGACTCTGCCGTTCATAGCCTGAATTCCTATCGCAAGGTCGGGACAACGCTTCAAACAGAGAAGGCACATAATGCACTTATCCGGATTGGCAACTACAGCTTTTTGTTTCTCCATTTCAAGTACGCCTTTAGGACAGAAAGCTACGCAAATAGAACATCCCTTGCACCACTCCGGAAAAATATGTATCTGGTTTTTCTTCCCCGGTGAGGTTTTTTCAGCCATGACGAACACCTCCATTAGTTTCGCTTATGACACCATAAAGACAAAGGGATCAAATAAACAGGTATTGACCCCTAAGTTCAAAAGAGCAAGTTACAACTGTCTCCCTGTGAACTGCTCCAGCACATCATTCAGGTCAGGTTTTCCTATCTCCTGCAGGCTGTACTTAACACGTACAACCGGCTTGTTTATCTTTACAATCCGTGTAAGGTCGATGGGGGTAGCTATGATGACCGTATCGCAGTCTGCTGCATTAATGCTCTGCTGAAGGTCCTTTATCTGATCTTCCCCGTAACCCATAGCTGGAAGTATGAAAGCTTCATCGCGGTCTGCATAATACTTTTCATACGTCTCAATTATGCTGCCCATTGCATACATTCTCGGATCGATATAATCGGCTGCTCCAAACTGCTCTGCTGCAACAAATCCGGCTCCGTATTCCATTTCACCATGTGTCAGAGTAGGTCCGTCTTCGACCACAAGAACAACTTTACCTGTGATCAGTTCAGGATTATCGACAGTCAGCGGACTGGCAGCATTTATAATTACGGCTTCAGGGTTAACCATACGCACATTGGAGCGCACTTCATCAATGTCTTCGGGATAGGCACTGTCAATTTTGTTGATAACTACCACATCTGCAAGACGGAGGTTTGTCTGCCCGGGATAATAGGAAAGTTCATGTCCCGGTCTGTGCGGGTCCACAACTGTTATTGTAAGATCGGGAAGATAAAAAGAGGTATCATTGTTCCCGCCGTCCCATAGAATCACATCGGCTTCTTTCTCTGCTTCGCGAAGTATGGCTTCATAGTCGACACCTGCATAGACAACTGTTCCACGGTTTATGTGCGGCTCGTATTCTTCCATTTCTTCGATTGTACATTCGTGCTTCTTTAGGTCTTCGATAGCTGCAAATCGCTGGACTTTCTGGGCTACAAGGTCACCGTAGGGCATCGGGTGTCGTATGGCAACCACTTTCTTGCCGACAGCCTGAAGTATTTCCGCCACGCGGCGGGTTGTCTGGCTTTTCCCGCAACCGGTTCTGGTTGCACAGACAGCGATGACAGGTTTTGTACTTTTGATCATTGTTTTTTCAGCGCCAAGCATGACAAAATCAGCACCTGCGGTATTTACTCGGGAACCTAGTGTAAGAATCGTATTATCAGAAAGGTCGCTATAGGACATCACACAAATGTCGATATTTTCATTGCAGATAATGTCTTCGAGTTCATTCTCCGGATGAATCGGAATACCGTCGGGGTAAAGTTGTCCGCAAAGTTCTGCCGGGTATTTTCTGTCATCGATATCAGGGATTTGAGTTGCGGTAAAAGCTACAACTTCGTAGTCCTCATTGCCGCGGTAAAGCACATTGAAATTATGGAAATCTCTCCCTGCTGCACCAAGTATAAGTGTTCTTATCTTTTTCATCTGTCGTCCTCTCCGCAAGATGAATTGCTTGCGGGAAAGCAACGGCGTATCTTTAGATTCTAAAGATCCGGCCTCTCCCTATTCTAGAAAAACCAGTCCCTTACCATAAGAAACTGGTACACACAAATCTCACATATATATTTGCTTCTGTCAACTTTTTAATAAATATCATCTGTCCCATGCCATACTCCGCCGCCGAGTATCGATTGAGCTATATTCGTCAGGTGATCGCCAATTCTTTCGCAGTAATTCACGTAATCAAGTATAGCCAAACCGGTTAGGTCGGTTCGCCCCCGCCCCTTGAGTTCATCTGAATAGAGGTCCCGGGCCTTTTCATCGAGAATATTCAGTTTTTCTTCCAGAACAAGAATCTCCTGGGATTTTTTCAATTCGAATGTTTTCAGAGATTCTACGGTTAACTCAAGCATCAGTCTTACCGTTTCTGATGTTTCCTTTGCTATTTCAGCAAGCGGTTTCGTACTGTTTTCTAGATTTTCCGTAATTCTCTCCCTGGCTTCGACCATATTCACTGCATGGTCGGAGACTCTTTCAATGTCATTGATTGAGTGAAGCAAAACCGGAAGTTTTAAGGATACTTTCTCACCAAGACCACGTTGGAACAGTTCTGAAGCAAATATGGTGAGATCCCGCTGCATGCAGTCCACTTCATCTTCCATTTTCATTATTTTCTTTCCGGAAGGAGTGCCGGTCATGAAGTGTGAGATGCCGTTGAATACAGTATTTCTGGCATACTCTGTCATTTTAACCAGTTCACGCTCTATGTTATCTACTGCCAGCACAGGTGAGTCCAGAAGATTTTCATCAAGGAGTAATTCGATTTTCTCCTTTTCCGAATCTTTAACTACTCTGTCAGGAATAATTATCTTGCAGATTTTCGTCAGCATTGGCACCAACGGAATGAATATTATAGCATTTGTAATATTGAATATAGTGTGAGCATTGGCTACCTGCCGCAGCGAATCAGACGATGTATGCTTTATCAGGTTCAAGAGAAAACCGCTCTTGTCACTAATCAGTATCCCAAAATAAACAGCCCCAATCACATTGAACATTGTATGAGCCATCGCCGTCTGTTTTGCAGAACGGCCCGAACCAATTGCTGATAACTGTGCTGTGATGGTTGTACCTATATTATCACCCAGGACAAGAAAGGCGGCACCCTGAAGTGAGATAAGTCCGGCACCTGCGAGAGTCATCGTCAATCCAACTGTTGCACTGGAACTCTGGATTATGGAAGTCAGGGCAATTCCTGCCAAAATCGCAAGAATTGGAGATTTACTAAATTGCATAAAGAAGTGCTTAGCAGCATAACTGTCCTGAATGGGTGCAAGAATCTGCTTCATCACCATCATGCCGAGGAATATCAAACCAAGTCCGAGCAGTGCTTTTCCCCAGAATTGTGTTCTTCTATTCTTCGAAAATGCCATCATCATGAATCCAACGGTAACTATTGGATATGCATAGTGAGTGATCTTAAAGGCAATCAACTGTCCTGTAATCGTGGTTCCTATGTTAGCACCGATTATCACCCCTACCGCCTGCCGTAGAATCATTAGACCGGAATTGACAAAACTAACGGTAATTACGGATGTTGCACTGGAACTCTGTATTACTGCTGTAACCATAGCACCAACCATAATTCCAAGAAATCTGTTATCTGTGATCTTCCCCAGCATCGACTTCATGTTATCACCGGCAACGGTCTGCAGAGAATCCGACATCATTCTCATCCCGAGCAGGAAGATTGCCAAACCGCCAAGTATTTGAAAGAATATCATTTTTACATCAAGCGCAAGTGCAGAGTAGTCTACTGACAGCACTTCGTCATGGGACATTACTATCAGGGCTTCGACATCGTTGTTTCCGGTTTCATCTCCGAGTATTAGGTGTACGCCGGCAGAGCCTGTGCTGTCCGTTTTAACCTGTATCGAGTAAACATCACCGGAAGTGGAGTCACTTCCTAAAACCGTGAAGTCAGTACCAATGATATTCGCAGAACTGAGGGAGCCGTGATTCGAATTGACAGAAAACTTTACAGGTATGCCCTGAAGGGGAACACCTTCCTGTGGGTCAGATATTGTCAGAGAAAAAGGACTTTCAAGTACCGTGTTTATGCGCCCGTGCTGTCCGTCTCCTAATGCAGATACCGAATAATTGGATGCTGTACATGCTGCCGCAAGTAGTAGAAGTAACCGTAAATTTATTCTCATTGTTCCCGATTGAAATGATTGTTTTTATGGCTCATCTGAGCGGGAAATATACGAAATTTTCTGCGGCATGTAAAACTGTTTTAATATATTTTGTATATGTTATATTTCAGACATGAAAAATACAATGATTGCTATATTCAAGAGCATTAGATTCAGGTCCTGGATCAAGAACCTGTTCGTCTTTGCGGGTATTCTATTTGCAGGACTCTGGAGTGATTCAAATGCTCTCGGTATCACTATGCTTGCGACACTCGGATTCTGCCTGTTATCAAGTTCTGTATATCTCATGAACGATGTAGCAGATAGGAAAAGTGATCTCCTGCATCCGGAAAAGAAGTTTCGACCAATAGCATCAGGGGAACTTTCGGTTTCTCTTGCAGCAACTCTATCCATCGTAATGGCGGCTTCGGTTCTGGCTATCTCCTGGTTATTAGCTCCAAAGTATGCATTCGTTCTCAGCGTTTATTTGCTCATGCAGATCACCTATTCGCTGAAACTGAAGCATGTTGTTCTTCTCGATGTCATGATAATTGCAATTGGATTTGTCTTAAGAGCGCTTGCCGGTGTAATGGTATGCATGGATTTTAATCTCGTCATTTCGATTTCGCATTGGCTTCTTGTCTGTACCTTTTTCATTGCTGTTTTCCTTGCTTTCGCAAAACGCAGATATGAACTGGTTTCTCTTGGAGAGAATGCCGAAGGGCATCGCAGAAACCTCAGGGAATACAGTGCCGAACTTCTAGACAGCATGATGGGTATTGCTGCTGCAGCCAGTCTGATCGGGTATTCAATATATACAGTAAGTCCAAGAACTTTAGAGATAGTATCAACAAAACTCTGGGTGACAATTCCCTTTGTCGCATATGGTATTTTTCGGTATCTGTATCTCGTACACATCAAGGGACACGGGGGAAGCCCTGATAAACTGCTGCTTTCGGACAAACCCCTTCTGTTGAATATCCTGCTCTGGATGGTTTCTGTCTCTCTGCTACTCCACTTTTTCCCCGGAGGAAACGGGTAATCCTGTGAAGTTCTCATTAAATGCCTATGCAAAAATCAACCTTGGACTGGATGTTCTTGACCTGCGACCGGACGGTTTTCACAACATAAAAAGTGTATTTCAGACGATCTCGCTGCATGATACGATAGATTTAACCGTTTCGGACGGAAATGGCAGTATATCACTTGCGTGTTCATCTGATACTATCCCGTCAGATGACTCCAACCTTGTGTGGAAAGCTGCGAGAACTTTTTTGAAGCATACACAGATAAAAGTAGATGTGCATATAGACCTGATGAAGAACATACCCACTGAAGCGGGACTTGGAGGTGGAAGCAGTGATGCAGCTGCAGTCCTGACAGGGTTAAGTAAATTAACCGGCAACGGCATCGACCTGTTTTCCCTTGCACTTACTCTTGGAAGCGATGTGCCTTTCTTCCTGCAGGGCGGAGCAGCGTTGATCGAAGGACGGGGAGATGTTGTTTCACCTATTCCCGTAATCCCCTTTCATGCAGTTGTTATCCATCCATCCATTCGGGTCTCAACAGCATGGGCATACAGAGAACTCGACAGCTTGAAAGAGTCCTTGACAAGTACAGGTGGTTGTGTTCATTATTCAGCCTCGTCAGCAGTATGGCATGAGGGTAAGCCTTTTCCGCTAAATTTGCGGAATGACTTCCTTCCACTGCTCAGAAATAACTTCTCTGAAATAGAAGAACTGGTGCAGTTTTTCAGCAGACGAAATGTAAGTTGGGGTCTCTCGGGATCCGGACCGTCATTATACGCTCTGTTTAGAACAGAATCAGGCGCGAAGTTGTTTATCGATGAGATACCCGAAAATATCGGGTATTCGCTGAGCAGTACGGAAATAGCTGCTGGGGCGTAGTCTAACCGGCAAAACACAGGGTTTTGGTCCCTGACTTGGAGGTTCGAGTCCTCCCGCCCCAGCCAATGTCCCCAAAGAAGGGGAAATGAAAGGATATAGTAATGCCTGACAAAAAGGAACTGGTGCTGGAAGAAAGAACTCTGTTCGGTTCAAGAGCCTCCCGAAGACTCCGCCGTAGCGGCAGTATTCCGGGAGTTATCTACGGAAGGGGCGGTGGCGAACTGACCATCTCCATTTCTGAGGAACATTATATGGATAAAATTGGTTATTCCACATCGTCAGGAATAGTCATGCTGAAGATTGGCAGAAAGAAACCTGTTTCAGCAATTATCAAGGATGTCCAATGGGATATTCTAACGGACAGAGCCATGCACATCGACTTTCTGCGGGTGTCCGAGGACCAAATAGTAACTATCCCTGTTCAAATACGCCTGATTGGAACTCCTGAAGGTGTAAACTTAGGCGGTGTACTCGAACAGATACTGCATGAAATCGATATATCCGTACGCGCAAAGGACATACCTTCATTCATCGAAGTCGATGTCAGCAGGTTGGATATTGGTAATACTATACACATTGAGGATGTCGAATTGCCTGAAGGCATGGTGTCTGATACACCCCTGGACTTCGTTGTAGCATCAGTCGTTGCTCCGACAATCGTCGAGGTTGAAGTCGAAGAGGAAGAAGAACTTCTCGAGGGCGAAGAACCTACTGAAGGTGAAGATGCCCCTGATGATGCGAAGTCTGCTGAAGGTGAAGATACTTCCGGAGATTCCGGCGCTTCTAAAGGTGATAAGGAGTAACTATTGAATAATCTCCGAGTAATTGCCTGTCTCGGCAATCCAGGAGATAAGTTCAGAATGACCCTGCATAACGCCGGTTTCTGGGTAGCGGATATTCTGTCGAAGGAGACCGGTGTCGAATTCATCGATGCCGGTGCCTTCCTCGTTGCTGAACTTCCCGACTATTCGATAATCAAACCCAACACTTACATGAACAGAAGCGGAAGTGCCATCAAGGCGTTTCTTTCAGCAAAGGAGCTGACCGCTGATAATCTGTTTGTTGTCTGCGATGATATTAATCTGGACCTTGGACAACTGAGACTACGCCCCAAAGGAGGTCATGGCGGACATAACGGATTGAAGCACATTATCGAAGTTTTTGGAACCGAAGATTTTGTGCGTCTTCGCCTTGGTGTTGGTCCATTTCAAGGTTCAGGAGAACTGGCGGAATATGTTCTTAAAAAACTCCCCGACAAACACGAAGAAGATGCTGCTGTCATGGCACACCGAGCTTCAGACTGCGTACTGATGACTATCGATAAGGGAATTCAAACCGCACAGGAAGTATACAACAGGAAACTCAATTTAGACTGATTATTCTATCGCTTGTCGCCGAATAACTCCATTGCTTCACCGATAAATCTGCAAAGTTCTATACCTGACAGACTAAATTCCTTCTTGACTCCCCCGTCAACTATGTCAACTTCTACATTCATCCACACGGGATTGAATTCGGTATCAACATATCCCGAACCCACCGTGGCAGCTATCATTTCAGCATACCCGGATATATTCACGGCTAATGCCATTTCGGCATCTGGGTCAAATCCATCGAGTGTTGCAGGAATTTCGACACCCTCACTGAATATCTGCAGAAGAACATCGGGCTTTTCAGCCATTTCCATGTACATATGATTCTCATGGATTGTAAGCCATGCTGTCCAGCCGAAATCACCAGAGCCCGAGTACATACTTAATTCACTGACATCCGGTGCGGTAAAGTCCATACTGAAAGTAACCCAGTCCAGTCCGCCGTAACTCTGTATTTCAGGGTCAGTCATTTGCATGTCATCCATGGAATCAAGAAATCCTGCGGACATCTGCATCTGATCGTCATATGCATCTTTGATTTCTGACAGACCGGCACCTTCCGGCAGTTCATAAACAGCGATGATATGCATTGGGTTCTCTGTAGTAGGAGTCAGAAGCGTTATTGCGGTATTACGTGAACATGCAGCCCAGAATTCGACCATTTTCCCAGGGACAGGTACTATTCCGAATGCATTACAGTAAGCCGTCATTAGCACTGTGCTGGTTTCTTCTGCAAGACTGACCCCTGCGATGGCAACGTCCCCGGCCGGAATGAGTTGTATTAGACTGGCTGGTTCTACAGGAATGATGATGCTGTCCAGAGTCGACCCCGGTATAAACATGCATGATGCACTGCCGTTAATATCTGACTCACCGAAGGCAATTGTAAGGTCGATGTATTCCGTCTCTGTAAGAATGATATGGAAGAAGTCGATATACAGGTCGACAATATTCGACATCTGTTGCGGATTCATCTCAGCCTCAGAATTACTCATGCTTTCGAGGATCAGGGACTTGTAAGAACCCAGCTGCATTGCCAACATCGGTCCGACTGACTTCATGTCGATATAATAGTAAACGCCGGCAGACGAAATATCAGGGATGAAATCAGGGTTTTCACCATCGAGATTGTTCATCATGGCTTCAAGTTGAGTCCTGCTTCCTGCGAAAAGAACTAATCCTCCCTTATAGCAGAAGAAAATCTGCCCCGTATTTGGGATAGTGGTTACAGACACGTTTGTGTTTCCGATTGGTTCTGATTCTTCGATAGACATCAGGTACTCCACTTCACTCCGGAAAGCAGAATCACTCGAAACAGTAAACGCACCGCCGATACTCTGCGGCATCATGTTGACCATAAATATGCAAATACTACCGTCCGCATTGATTCCGCAATTTGTCCCGAATTCTGCAAGACTTCCTTCCGTTCCGAATAGCATCCTTTTGACACAATCTTCGCCGAGAGATGGAATTTCAGCAAGATATCCGTCGAGATTACTTATCAGTAATTCCGGATTGTCAACGACCAGGGCAAACATAACTTCATCAGGGAGAGCGTCTGTTGATGAGTGAGTACTGTCTACCGGAGCCTGTGCACAGCCAATCAATAGAGAAAGTACGGTGAAAAGCATTATTGTCTTTTCCAAAACAACCTCCGTCTTTGGGTAAAAAGGAAACTACACATCATTCGTCAAAAGTATTATGATATAATGTTATTAATTGTAAAGGGAATTGATCTTCTTTAGGGATTTTGAAGGTTGGAAGTGGGGATGTGCGAATAGTGAAGAATGAGCCGGACCTTTTTTCGAGCAGTCATGAGAAAGAATACAGGGTACTTTATCTTGATACGGAAACGACCGGAACTGATATCGATTCTACATCAATAGTCGAAATAGCTGCTGTTCTTAAGGTATATTCCGGTTTTTCAGCTGACTTTGTAGAAAAAAGAGTCTTCAGTTCTTTCGTGAATCCACTTGTTGAAATACCTCCTGAAGCCAGTGCAGTACATCATATCACAGACAAGATGGTAGAAGATGCCCCTGCAATCCAAGACATTTCTGATGACATGGGCGAACTTGTTTCTCTTGCTGACTTCGTGTGTGCCCATAACATCCCGTTTGATCTTCCCATACTCGGAAGACAACTCCCGGCTGTTTTCAAGGAGATACCATCTGATATGCAGCTCGATTCTCTCCGGCTTTCAAGGCATGTATGGGGAACAATTCCATCGCACGCTCTGCAGACCCTCCGATACAGGTTCAATCTCGATTCAAACATTGTAGGAGATGCGCACCGTGCATTATTCGACACGGAACTATGCAGTGCCCTCATAGAGTACATAGTCAGGAAAAAACTCACATCTTCTGACAGTTGGGATAAACTGGCAGCACTGGCTCGCTCACCGCTTAATGTACAGATTTTCTCTTTTGGAAAATACCGCGGAAAACTGGTAGATGACATTATTTCAGATGATGCCGGATATATCAGATGGCTCCTGAAACAGGACTGGATCACGAATGATTATCCTGATCTCTATCATACCATATTAAAGAAGAGCAAGGGCGAAAAGCAATAATATGAGAAAAGAAAATGCATATTACATTGTAGAGGGAGGGCATAGCCTATCCGGTACTCTTCATCCATCGGGGAGTAAGAATGCGGCTCTTCCAATTCTCGCAGCTACTCTTTTGACTGACAAAAGAGTCACTCTGAATAATGTACCCAACATCAGAGATGTTCGCACAATGATTACTCTGCTTGAAAGTATGGGAGTCGTTGTCGAGAACAAAGGGACCGGTTCGTTTGAAATCTGTGCGGAATCAGTAAATCCCGAGAATCTGGATTTGAAACGGTGCAGGGCAATCCGTGCATCTATCCTATTGGCAGGACCTCTTCTCGCCCGTACAGGTAAGGTTGTCCTTCCTCCACCGGGCGGGGATGTAATAGGCAAACGCCGGCTGGACACTCATTTTCTTGCACTTGAGAAGATGGGGGCAACAGCATCCTATCATGTAGACTCTCTTTCTTTTTCTGCGAATCGCCTGAAATCCTGCTCCATGCTTCTCGATGAACCGTCAGTAACGGCAACTGAAAACGCCATAATGGCTGCAACGCTTGCTGAAGGCATAACCACAATTTACAATTCCGCCTGCGAGCCCAATGTGCAGGACCTGGCATTCATGCTTACATACATGGGTGCAAACATCGAAGGTATCGGTACAAACAGAATGACTGTTCATGGTTCAAATGAACTTCTGGGCGGCACAGAACACTCTATTGTACCGGACCATATAGAGATAGGCAGTTTCATCGGACTCGCTTCTATTTGCGGAGGAGAAGTACTTATACCGAATGTTCCTTTGAACATCATCGCTCCCATTATGAACGGTTTGTCCAAATTGGGTGTAACTATTGAAGTTACCCCGGATGGAATTCGGGTTGACGGTTCACTTCCACTCGAAGTGCAGCCTGACAGGGGTGGTGCTATCCCGACTATCTATGATGCTCCATGGCCCGGGTTTTCACCCGATCTGACAAGTACAGCGGTCGTCGTTGCAACGCAGTCTGCCGGTATCTCCCTGATTTTTGAAAAGATGTTTGAAAGCAGGCTCTTTTTTGTGGATAAACTCGTAAGCATGGGTGCATCCATAATACAGTGCGACCCGCACAGAGTCGTAATATCAGGACCTGCTAAACTCCGCGGAATAGAAGTCAGCAGTCCGGACATCCGGGCAGGCATGGCATTGCTTACTGCTGCCCTTTGCGCTGAAGGTACCAGTATTATCAATAATGTTCACCAGATTGAACGTGGATACACTAATATTGTCGACAGACTGAATGCATTGGGAGCATCCATCCGGCGGGAAACCCAATAGAAATATAAATCCCAATAATGGAGATTCTATGTTCAAGACATTTGTTTCACTGATAACTCTCTTCTTGTTATTATTCCTTTCCGCGGGCTGTGGAGATGATCCGACCGGATACACCACCTGGCCCGACGGTGTTGATTTCTATATGGGAAGCGGCTCTTCCTCTGACACATCACTTGCGTGGAGTCCCGGTGGATCGATTCTCCTGTTCTCTACACTGGGATATACTTCTCCCTGTCTATACGGTTATGACGGACTGAATACTCCGGATATCATTACTACGACTGACATGAATGAGTTTGTAGGCCCGACTGGCTGCTGGAGCAGCACTCAGGGCAGAATACTCTATACGGCAATTGCAGATGATTCTCTTTATGAGATAAGAGCTGTAAAGGGGAACAACTTCGGAGATATCAAATGTCTTCTGCAGGATACTATTCCGCATATGTACCCCACATGGGATTATGAAGGAGACTCTCTTGTTTTCTGCAGACAGATTGATGAGTTTTGGGGTCTTTGGAGAGCGGAGTATTCCGAAGACTCTCTCGAATGTGTATCGCTATTCCAACCCGACGCTGACTGCCTGCGTCCCTCCTACTCCCCTGATGGTGAATGGATATTGTTCCAATATTCAGGTGACGGAGTACAGAATGATATCTGGATAATGAAGCCGGATGGTACGGAAGCTCAGGCGGTCGTCTCAGGAGAATCTGATGACATTCATCCCTGCTGGGGTTCATACAATGACCGGTTTGCATTCTCCTCAGACCGTAGCGGAGAATGGAATATCTGGATAGGCTATGTTGACAGTGATTCGCTTCTGCAGGTAACCGATGATCCGGGCTCTGATATTTATCCTGCCTGGAACCTCGAACATGGGTGGATTGTCTTCAGTTCCGACCGCGTCGGCGGCCCTGACAACTACGACATCTTCGTAATCACTCTGAATTAATTAGGGACACCATAGAATTGCCGCCTGTCACCATTTCTATGGTGTCCCTAATTATGAAACCCCCCGGGTTTCCCCGGGGGGTTTGTGTGTGCTTAACTACTTAAGCACGAAGTACAAAGCACTTTAGCACAGGCTTCATGTAATACTGGAGTATTACAGAAGCATCGTTTCTATCACCAGCAGCAGGTCGGTTATGAAGCACGGATCCTTGGGATCAAGGTCAATCCCATAACCTTCCGACATGCAAATCGTCCATGCATACTTGAATGCATGAGCCTCAAAGGCGAGAGCAGCTGCGGTGCCTTTGATGTTCACAATCGACGGATTTTCGATTTCTTCATAGCCCTTGCCTTCGCCGAAAACATAGTTTTCCGCTACAGCATCGAGACCGAACGCCGCTGCACATCCCATAAGCGGATAGCCGTTTTCTCCCCTTACGCTCTGCAGCATTGTTATGCCGACAAGAACATCGTAGGAATACTGAGTTTCCGTACCGGAGGCGGTGAAGGTCTCGTAGTCATAGGATATCGTGTTGTCACAGTTAATCCAGGTTCTGTAGTAGTCGTCACCAACCTTAATTCTGTTATAAGGTATTGTGATATACACCCAGATATTTCCTGCATCTTCAACTATGCTGTCTACAGGAGCAACTACACCGGAAAATCCGTTTTCCATTTTGAACATGGATAACAGGTCCATTCCTATTTCCTCAACCGCAAAGCGATATGGAATATCGTCATTGCTGATGATGGTGTAGATCTGATCTCCAACCCATATAGCACCTTTTGTAGCGGTCTGCACAAGAATGGTGTCGAGAACCGAGTATGGGAGATCGGGATGCAGACACTCGAAGGCCGTCCACATCGTATCCTGCATCTGATTCTCATTTGCCGCCATTAATGGATAACTTCCTGCATCGTGCTGTATTGCCATGTAGAAGAAGTTATCGGCTATCCGCCAGTAGTCACTCAGAAAGAGTGCTGTCCAGCCAGCACCGAGATATCCTTCTATACACGAGACATCACAGTCAATCGCATCTTCGAAGTACTCCATTGCTGATTCATAGTTGTTATTGGCATAAGCTTCCCAGCCGAGTTCGATGAATCCGTCATATTCATACGGATCGGGAATATCGGTCGGAAGTTGATCGCCACAGCCCCCAAGCAGTAACAGGGAGCCTAGTATCACTATCGCTGTTGATGTAAATAGTTTCATTCTGTCCCCCTTCCTACTCTACCCGGAGCATTTTTTGAGTTACGGTGTGTCCTGAGGTATGAAGCCTGCAGAAGTAAACGCCTGCACCGAGTGCGGTGCCGGAGTTATCACGTCCGTCCCAGATTAGTGTGTGTTCGGCAGCCTGCATTTCAGTGTCCGTAAGTGTTCTTACAGATCTGCCGCTCATGTCATAAATAGTAACTGTTACATGCCCCGTTGTCGGCAGTGAGAAGTTTATTGCGGCTTCTGCACTGAACGGGTTGGGGAATGTACCGCCAAAACGGAAGACCGCAGGAATTTCCGGAGAGGAAACACCCGGTCCTTCGCCGAGGACATAGATACCGCCCTCGCTAACGGAAGCATACATTCTGTCTCCCTGATAGTAACTGTCTAGTTTTATCCACTCCATACCGCTCCAGCGGTAAACAGATGCTACTGAGTTTTCCGCGGGGAAGGAAATCAATCCGTCCACGGCAGGACAACTCACAGGACCGGCAAGAACTCCGGTCAACTGTCCTTCAACACCTTCGAGTGTGGTTTGTGAACTCACAGCAAGCCCAAGAAGATTGGTTTCTATGAGAGATACCATCGACCCCGGAGCAACTGAACCTTCGGGAATATCCAGGCGGATATCCTTCACTTCAAGCTCAATGCCGCCTGTCGTTGCAAAACCAACAGCTGCATCTATCGAGTTATAGGACTCGAAGCCTGTGCTGTCATATCCGGCGACCTTAAGGGTCCATGTTCCGGCTGCCCAGGCTGAGAAGTTGCAGCTCCAGAGTGTTCCATAGAATCCGGACATATCTACAAGACCAACACTATCACCGATTGTGGGAGTGAATACTGGTCCGTACCAGTCGAAACCTTCAGGAACTGTGTCGATGAGAGTCGAATAGAGTGTGATGTACTGCTCATTAACCACATTCTGGTAGGCTGCAATCAGAACTTCAGGTCTCGTAGTGTCCTGTGAAAGGATATATCTGAGATCTGCCTGCCCGCCTGGATTGTTATTGGTTACAATCAGGTAGGATTTATCATCGATGAGGGTAACATTTCCGTTATACAGGTCATCCAGTTCGAGCGCTGTGACGGAGCCTATTGCTGAATCACCAACTGTCGTAACGAGATATCCTTCCCATTTACCATCGATGAATGCACCGGAACCGCCTGCATCGGCGAACATTCCGTTGAAGTACACCGTTGATGTGGAATCGTAATCACCTGTGAACTGGCAATATTGACTTGCCCAGATGGGTCCGAGAAGTCCGCCGCCAGTTTCACTGGGAATCCACAGATCCATTGGGTAAGAACTGAACTTACCCTTGAATGCTGCGTTGTTTCCTATGTGCATGAACTCATAACTGCCTTCGAGGAAGTCATAAGTGTAGATTCCGCCGCTCATGTCGTCCCCGTAAGCACTCACGAGGTTACATACGAGCCAATCCTTATAGATTGGGACTACATTCGTCTGAATTGTTTCATCATCCGGTGTAGTGGAATCCATTGCATTACCAATGTTGATCATCGAAGTGGTGTCTGACTGACAGATGTCTTCGATAATGGAAATATCGAAGCGCTGTATCAGGTACTGGAACCAGAGATGTTCCTGTCCCTTGGCATAGCAGAAGTCCATCTTCTGTCCGCCGCCCTGCCAGTTCGTGAGTTCTATACCGGGATTCTTGGCGAAGTCCTTGATTGCATACTCAAGGCCAAGGTTGCCCGGAACCGTCTTGGTGAGACCATAGCAGAGGTATTCTGCGATAGTACCCAAACCCCTGACTACCCACAGATCTTCTGTCGGTCTTACCGCTGTTCTGTCGAGCATGGCAAGTCCGGCGGGAACACCAAACATCCTGAGCTGCGCAGCAATGTCAAGCGCTGCCTCGCTGGATGAATATGTGTGTATGTTGATATAAACAATGTCGTGGTTGTTGAATACGGTAGATGTATCACCATTGACATCTTCGGGGTCTACATACGCGACGGAGTTTCTATCCTTGGGGTCCTGGTTATATGCATCGGCTATGGTAGCCAATACCATCCAGACCTTCGGGTCTCCATCTGTATCAGGGATTGCTCCGAAGATATCTGTCACTGTACCGTATACATCGACATCATTTCCTTCGAAATCTCCCGTAAGCACATCAAGTTCTGTCTGACCGATCAGATTCTCCCAGACTAAACTGTCCAGAGAACCCGGACCCGATCCTTTGACTGAACATGTATCCTGTACCAGCCAGTATGCATGTTCGGTAACGGCACGGCAGGTAAACTGATGTTCTTCTATTGCAGACGGGAACTCTGACAGATCCGGCACCTTCAGAATTACCGTGTCTCCAACTTCAAAATCAGCGTGTGCCACACCAACACCTAGTGCCGGTAACAGGAACGCCGCGAGAAGGGCAAGTAAGCCTACCCCGCGCGGTCCCGTAGCGTATTTCATACTGAACCTCCTAATTCAGAGCGGTCTTTATCCGCACTCATTATTTTGTCCTTGTTCTTATCTGTTGTATTGGACATTCTTTCAATTAGCCTTTCATTCATTCAACTGTCCTCCTGTGCTGCCGCCACCCATATTCACAGGTGAAAGCAGCTGAGTCCAGTTCTGATAACTGACTTCTCCCTCAACTGTGGAATAGATCTGCTCAAATTCACCGGTACCCATCATATCGGCAAAAACAAAAGTATTGTTTCCACCTACGAAATAGTACCAGGTCTCATGAGGAATCTCATCCACGCGAAAGGAGACTGTATCAATATCTTCGGGGGGACCATAAATGATATGAACCCTACCCCGGTCGGTTTCCCAGCTTTCTCTAAAGCTGTTGGAATATTTCGCACTCTCTTCGCAACGCAACTCAAATTCTGTCAACTCCACTAATCTATCCTGCCAGTATGCCTGATAGAATTCACTCTTTCCCACGTCATCGAGACGGTCGAAGAGAGCAAGTTCAGAATTTAAAAGTATCAATCTAAACTCATCGGAATATTCCGAGCCTGCCGTATTCCGGCCATCCGCTTCGTCTGAATAATTCTCCGGCATCGGTGCAGCTGCAGATATCATCAGTGGTTTTTCTGCTATCAGAGTATCTCCTCCTGCGATGACTTCGAATTTCAGAACATGAATTCCCTGGTTCGCTGCAACAGCGAGACTCAGGCTGTCGATGACAACCATTGCTTCTGTTCCTGCAGGAATATCCAGTGAAGTTCGCGGTCGGGCAAAAATAACATCTCCGCCTGCTGTCTCGAGTCTGCTCTGCGTCTGAATATGAGTAATCTCATCACCGGGATATACTTCGAGATAGAAATACAGCCGGTCATCAGCCGGGAGCAGGAAACTGCTGTTTGCAGCGGGGAAAATCAGGTATGCACCTTTCCTGAGGGGATTGGTGCTGCCTTCAGGTGACAGCATTACTGTTCTGACAAGTTCAATCTGGCTTATGAAATCGATTTCCTGCGGATTGACCGCAAGATGTCTTGTTACGATTCCCTGTCTTCCGTTGCCCATGTCAATTACAGTAACTGTGAGTTCGTATTCTCCGGGTACTGCGGGCAGAACCGTCTGGTTCACCACTGACCGCCCCTCCTGCCACTGAACCTCGGACACCCACTGATCGACAGCGGTTGTGTCCCCTTCAGTTGTGCAGAGAACGATGGTTGTGCTGAAACAGGCAACACTGTCCTGATTACTTGAAATCTGACCAATGCCGATAGCCTGATAGATTTCCAAGCCATAAGTACCCGCATAATCGAAGAGAGCCGTGTCTATTCCGAATCTGATGTCACCGGTGCTTATCGAGCCGAGACCGGATGCAGATGCGACAGTGACTATAAAGAGCATTAGAAGTTCATTTCTGATTTTAACGTCTTTCCCAAACACTGTACACCTCCTCCCAGTCCGCCGAGAGTTCATAGTGACCGTAGCCGTCTCTATCGATGAAAAGAATTTCAAGAGGAGGGGTGAAATAAATCCATACTATTGTGGGCATGGTTGATATCTCCACAGGCCTGTCTTCGATAATGTCTGCTTTACCGAGAAGAACATACGCTCTTCCCTGATCAGTAATTATCCCCATCGTATTCTGAATGGAGAAATGTTCATCGACATAATCGAGTCTTGCTGTGTATTCTTCCAGATATTCGTTATTCACCGTTCCGGGAACATAGTCCCGCTTCAGCCAGAATTCCGACATGACAAGTGCTCTCGAACCTACTCCTTCTGCTTCGGAAAGAGCGTTCAGTTCCGCATTTGTCGCAATCGGTCTAATGAGTCTTTCTGTGATTTCAGGGTTTTCTCCCCATACATCCCAGTATTGAAGCAGTTCGATGTCTCCCTTCGATGTGGCTACGACACTTTTACCCCCAACAGCGGCGGTAAGCAGTTCATACTCTCCAGGTTCGAATCCGTCTACATCCACAGATACATAATACCTGAGTATGTTTCCGGAACTCGAATCCGGTTCCTCCAACTCCATCCATCCCTCTCCGTATGTGTTGCCGTTTTCATCTTTTATGACCCACCCGACAGCAATACTGTCAGTAAAGGCAATGTCGGATGTAACATTGATATCCCATAGAACCGGAAATGCACCTTCCGCCCTGAAATATCTGCCCTGCGGCAACTGAAGAGAACCTGAAGCGACCCCGGTGGTTCCTGCAACCGGGATGACAATACTGCCTTCCCACATTGCAACACTGCCGGATTCGAGATCTCTGATGAATACAGAGACATCATGTTCTCCGGATGTAATGGATGAAATCGAAAGATGTTCTATGAACGGTAACTGCTCTTTATCAGCACAGCCACTCGTCCGGACAGACATTTCCTCATCGATGTAGACTATGGTTTCCCATGAACCGAGATTCTCCGCAAGGAGAAGGTGGTCTTCTTCGATGGTGATATCCAGGTTAACGGTACCTGTGCCCTGCGATTCCACAGGAGTTGCAGTACAGTTGACCTGAAGTCCAACAAGTGCTGTCTGAAGCAGTACCGGAAGCGTCATCTATTCCTTTCGACCGGGGCGAATATCCGCCCAGTTATTAAACAGTCAGTTAGAACGCAAATCCCAGACTGGCTCTATGCACCATACCCAGTCTGTTCCAGTCCGCGTAGGCGTAATCGAGAGTGATGGTGTTATCTCCGAACGGAATTCGGAATCCCGCACCGGTAGTAAGACCCTCTTCATCAGTATTAACGCGGTAACCGCCGCGGATGGCAACTATTCCGTTATACCAGTATTCCGCGCCGATGTTCAGCTGTTCTAAGTTATCATTCGGGTGAACCCCATCGACTTCCACTGTCAGGAAGTGAGGTCCATCATCAAGCACATCCATAGCAAGACCCAGTTTGAATACCATGGGCATTGAATAGGATTCGTATGTTTCAAGGGAATCATTTCCGCTGTTCCATGTAGTGTATTCACCATCGGGCGTGAGTTCTCCACCGAAATGCTGAATGGTCATACCGATGCGAAGAGTTTTGAACCCTGTGTTGTACAGTGTACCTATGTCGACAGCCCATCCCTGAGCCGAGATATCGTCCCACTGTTCACGAACATACTTAGCAGTAATTCCTGTACTGAACCTATCCGTAAGCATACGGGAGAAAGTAACACCTGCAACCATATCGGTGCAGGCGAAAGTTTCTCCGGTTCCGTCAGGATTTTCAACAGTGGTTACATCCATATCACCTGACGAGAGCATTGCATACTGCACCGCGAAAGTTCCCAGTCCGGGAAATTCGCGGGTAACAACAGCTCCGCCATAGACGATGTCCGCAAACCACTGAGTACCCGTGAACTGAACCTGTGTCCCGTGAACTCTCACAAGAGATCCCGGATTCCAGAACACAGCACTTGGGTCATCAGCACTTGCAACAACCGCTCCGCCCATCGCTATTCCGCGTGTTCCAAATCCCAGTTTAAGGAATTGGGCACCGGAAGTACCGACTTTGGCGAAGCCTTCTGCTTCAACATTTGCAGGAAACAGCAGGAAGAGTGCGACCGCTGCTGTCAATATTATTCCTGTTAACTTCATGGTCACTCCTTCCTATTTGATTATGGCAAATTTGCCGATTATATAGTCTTCTTCTGTCTCTACTCTGTAGATGTAAAGACCAGTGACTACTTCCTGATCATTTCTGCTTACAAGATCCCAGAACTCTGTGCCTTCATCGCCACTCCAGCTGCGGTGTTCAAGCGTTACCACATGATCACCTGCAAGTGTGAAGATATGGATGTTGCACATAGGTGGAAGGTTCGTGAAGGCTATCTTATCGAAGTAGGTCTGCTCCCACGCCGCCGAACCGTTGTAGGGGTTGGGAACCACTTTGACATTTTCCATCCAGGCTGAGTTCGGACCCATGACCGGCGTAACTGCAAGCGGTGTTCCCTCAAGGGTCTGCTTGTAGTTCGATTTCGTGCTTTCGACACCTGTTTCGGCATCGTATGCACATACTACATAATAATAGGGAAAACCGTTTACGACGGTATCGTCACTATATGAGTATGTACCGGCAGGCAGGTCAGCAAGTTCTGTCCAGCCTGATGTTTCAAACATCGCTCTGTAAACCTTATATCCGCCGAACGGTTCATAAGATTCAGCATTGGATGCCCATTCCAAATTAACAACACCATCTCCTGCTTCGTAGAAAAGAATAGGAGAAGGCGGAAGTTCCGGAACGCCCCAGCCGCCGTCACGGTAGTATGCATCGAGCATATTGTCAGCAACTTCGCGAGCTCCTTTGAGTCCCATGCCGACAAGCCAGCCGCCTACCACATGAAGACTGTCGCCGTCTGCCAACTGAACGGGACCTGCAGAAATCAGGAACCTGTAGTCGAAAACGGGATAATCAAGTGCAAGCGGGTTGTCGTGTACAAACGGGAAGGGTCCGGGATTACCGGGGGTTCTTGCTTCGGGTGCAAATTCAGTTCCTACCAGATCCTCCATGTACTCGGGCCCGCTGTAATAACCGCTTGCATCCGGGTTGCCCCACATGTAATCGTATTTTTCCGCATCGGTACCCGGGTCGCTTTCCCAGTTCCACCAGGAGTGGGAGATAGGAATAGGATAACCGAATACATCGATGGGTCTCTCTATTGTTCCATCTGCTTTCTTGATCCAGTAGTCGATAAGACGCCAGGCAATGAAACCATTGCCCGAGGGATCAAGAAGCGGCTCTCCGCTGTCATCCGTACCGGATGCAGGGCTGTCGCCGTCCCAGATGTAACTCATGTTTCTCGGAACTACATAATAGATGGTATCACCCACTGTGTGAGCCCAGTTATTGGGCGGTCCACAGTAGTTGACGCCGCTTTCAGTCTCTTCGCCGAACATCATGAGACCGGCTTCGTTGATTGTGTAGATTGAATCTCCACCGACTTCTTTGAAAAGTATGGTGAAGTGGTCACTGACAGAATTGCCGTCAACATCGTTGTCATAGATGTCGTCTGAACCTATGTAGTTGTAGTGATAGTAGATATTACCCGCCGAATCAGCAGGAAGCGGATTGTCGGGATTCTGCTGATAGATGTAAATGTTCTGTTTGCTGGCTTCGGTTCCATCATCGAAGATGTATTCGAAGGTTGCATCAGGGTCATTACACCAAATGGCATGACCGTCATAATACACAACATCATCGAGGTGGCAGGAAGTGACATCTCCCGAAGAGACATCGCAGTCACCCCTCATTGCCATTACATAGGCTTCGAGAGCCTCACCCTCATTACCGTGTTCGCTTTCATGTGTGATTATGAAATCATTTGCTATGAACTGATCATAGCCGGGTGTTCCCCAGCCGTAGTTCTCTTCATACACCAGCATCCCATAGGGATTGGTGTTCTGTGCAGGGTCCCAGTCATCATATCCGTAATGGGTTTCTTCCAGAGCAATGGGTCCGGGAACTAACTTCTCGAGGGGAAATCCCTCGCTGCACCAGAGTTCCCAGTCGCCGTAGTCACTGCAACTTGCCCATTTTGCTGTGGAATCTCCATGAACTGTTACGGGACCATAGTCACATGACCAGAAGTCACCGCACCAGAGATAACTGTTAGCCTCACCACCGGGCCACTCCATGGACGGATAATTTCCCCATGGGTCGCCGTAGAGACCTACATTTAAAAAGGCACTCCATAAATTACCAAGGTTGTGCAAAACCCATATTGCCGTAGGACGGGCATCCGTCATGTTCTCCGGCATAGGCACTTCATGCACTTCCCTGGCAAATCCGGTGCTAGTCAGCGTAAACGCTATTAGCACCGTGAGTACCAGGAACCCGCGAGTGTACCAGGAGTTCCTCATACTCTCATTCACCTCCAATTCTTCATCTGCGGGGTAGTATCTATCCGAATCTCGGATAAAACTGTTGTTCCCGCTATCTGTTCATTCATATTTCCATTCTTTCTCATGAGGAAATCAACCCGAGAGTGTAAAGTTGTATTGAAGTGTTGTCCATACTCCGACGGCAATACCGTTATTCTGTCCGGGTGTCCATTTCGTATTCCATGCAGCCGATACTGCCGCTTCGTCAAGAGAATTGACGCCGCTGGAATTGTAAAGTTGAACATCCGACACAGTACCGTCTGCCGTAACAAATACCCAGAGAGTTACCATACCTTCTACACCGGCCTGCCTTGCCATGTCAGGATAAGTCGGTGTTGGTCTGTATGTGCAATTCGGAAAAACTTCCACGGGCATGAACCGTGGGGGACCTGTGTCCTCCCCTGCACCCTCGGAAAGTTCGTCTCCCTGTGAAACTGTTTCGACAGTTTCGAGTCCTGTGGTATCTGCATCGAGAGATATGGTTACATCGGTTTGAATCTCCTCGACCATTTCTTCTGTTTCCTGCTCTAATTCTTCCTGTTCCTCTTCTACTTCTTCCTCCTGCTCTTCGACGGCATCATCGAAAGCAATATCTGTTTCGACTGCTTCCATCTCGGAGTCGGATGTTTTTGTAGAGAGTCGTCCAAGTTCGCTTGCAGGTATGAACTCGAAGAACACTATCAGCAGAATCAGTCCGACAACTACCCCCCACTCGAAGTTCTGGGAAGAGTGTCTGTAATCTTCTTTACCAAACATCATCCCTCCTTTCAGCGGTATAGTCCGAGCTCTTCAGCATTGAACTGTATGCTGTAGAGTTCTTCATATCGCATAGTTTCAAACAGTTCTACCATGGCTCCCATAGGAACCCTCGTGTCTATGTTCAGGATAACAACATCCAGCACTTTGTTCTGTTCACGCCAAAATCTGCTGCTGAGCCGCTCCAACTGCTCGGTGACCTGCGACAAAGGTATGTCGTAGTCACCAATCCTGGCAATGAGTTCGCTGTTGTCATTTCCGGGTTCAATCTGCTTAATCCAGACAGTGACGGTGAGATACTGTTTTCCCAACTCGTTCATCACATCCGGATGCGCTTGCGGAAAACGGACACTGAGCCCGCCGTCCTCCTTGAACATCGTTGTTGCCATAAAGAACACAAGAAGCAAAAACACAATATCCGCCATAGTACCGGTGAAGATTGTACTCCCTACCTTCTTTCTTTTTCCAAACCTCATGGTGAACCACCTCCAAGTCTCTCCTGAATCGTGATTCCGGTACGGCTGACTCCGTTCATGCGCAGTACATCGAGCGCCGTTATCATACCGCTGTAATCACAGTCGGGATAGAATTTGAGGATAACTACAAGTTCACTCTCGACTACAGCTGAGGCAATCTCGCCCTGCCTTACATCAGACAGAACAAGGGTATCTCCAAATGCAACATCCTGCTTGAAAACAGCATTCTGCTCTATCGGAATATTACCCCCTATCAGACCCCTGATTAACCCAGGGCGTACTGTGGGTACGAGGTTCTCAGCACTGATGGCTGATTCGAGTGAACTGAAATGACCGGAAGGAAGCCCTTTCGCAACTTCGAGGTTGTTCAGAAGCCTGCTCTCCCATGCAGAAGTCGACTCCACCCTTTCAGCTGCAAGTGTTCTGATCCCACTGTGAAGAGTTGTGTCCTGAAGACTCACGTCTTCTCCGGCACGAGCTCTCTGAAGCGGGCCTTCCGGGGGCGCTTGATCTATCAGCGCCACAAATTCGTCGGCTCCCCATTGTTTGATGGTCATTACCAACCGATTGGTTTCGTCAATTATAACTTCTTCTGTCTGCTCATCAGGTTTTCTCGGAAGTTTGTAGGATATTCCCTTCTGAACTTCAAAAGTTGTCGAAACCATGAAGAAGATAAGAAGCAGGAACGCAATATCGGACATAGAAGCATCGGGAATCTCCCCGGTTGCTCTAGGTTTTTTTCGAAAACGCATTCGTGCTCCTTAAAGCTGCTTCAAATGTTCCAAATCAGTCAGCGTATCAACGAGGAAGATATTAGCCTCTTCCATTTCCAATACGAACTTACCGATTCTGGATATAAAGTAGTTGTGGAAAACCTGAATCGGAATTGCTATTGTCAGACCTGTTGCAGTGGTTATCAGGGCTTCCTGAATACCACCGGCAACGAGATTGGCATCGACGTTTTTAGCGGCGGCGATCTCACCGAAAGCCCGAATCATACCGGAAACCGTTCCAAGGAATCCAAGCATGGGAGCAATACTCGATACCGAAGCGAGTACGACTATTCCTTTTTCAAGGAACGCCATTTCTATCCCGCCCGCACCTTCAATAGCCTTTTCTACAGATTCGAGACCCTTGTCGTGTCGAAGAATTCCGGCTCTCATTATAGACGGTACAGGCCCCTGATGCTGGGTGCAGAATTTCTCTGCTCCTGCAAAATCACCTTTCTTCAAAAAACTGCCAAGTTTATCGAGGAACGGTTCGAGGTCTATCTTTATCTTGCTGTAGGTAATGAACCTTTCGACCGCTACCGCTATACCTATGAGAAGGGACAGCAAAAGCGGATACATGAAGTTTCCACCAGCAAGGAACAGGTCTTTCAAATCCATGCTATGGCTTTCAGCCCGTTCGACTTCCTCTCCGGCAGGAAAGGATGTTTCAGCAGGAACCGCTGTCTCGGTTTCCGGTTCTTCAGCCACCGGCTCCTCGACAGGTGCTTCGACTGCTTCCGCATCAGCTTCACCCTGAATTTCAGCAGCAATTTCTTCATCTGCTGTTTCGTGTCTTTCCGGTTCCTCGGGCTGTGCCCACACAAGGGCAGTCAGAACAAGGAACAGTAGTAGGAACTTTCGCATTTAGTAACGCTCCTTATTTTCCTGATACAGAATGGAAAACTGCATTTTCCGCAGTATCAGATTACCATTCAAAATCAATACCAAACCTTATCATTCTCGGTCTGCTGTAAACATAGGGATTGTGCAGTGAACCTTCGGGGTCGTGGTCCGGTTCTCCATCACCATCCTGGTCTGCATCGTACCAGGCAATATCAGCTATATAGTTGATGTTGCGCCTGTCGAAGAGATTGTTTATCTGACACCAGACATTGATGTCAGTGTCACCAAACCAGAATTTCTTATTGACTTTGAGCGTAGTGGTCATAGTCCAGGGTTTTCTGCTGCCGTTTATCGACGGAGCAGCTGTTCCCTGGTTGGCTTCACTATACGGGAAACCGCTTCCGTAGTTCCAGGATACATGTGTTCCGAAGCCTTCGAGAATGCGGATGCCACCAAGTGTCGGACCTTCGCCCTGCGGATAACGGAAGTCGAGGTCGACATTTACCGTATGCCGCTGATCCCAGTCGAGATAGGATTCCTGTTTAGGAATAATCCATCCTGCCCAGTTGTATGAGTAGTTCTGATAAGCACTCGAACTTTTACCCATTGCAACCGAATAGGAGTAATTTCCACTTGCGGACCAATAGTTGCTCGGTCGTTTCATAAGACTCACTTCAACACCGCGAACATTACCATAGTCACCGTTTATGAAAAGGTCGTAGGCATCGACAGCAGAATAGAAGTTCTTCTGCATATCTACGAGTCCCGTAATGTCTTTGTAGTAACCGGTAACATCAACCATTGTCACATCATCGAATTGATGTTTGACACCTACTTCATAGGAGATGGTCTCTTCCGGTGCGAGGTCAGGGTTACCCACTATGGGGAAAGCTCCTGAAAGGTCGAACTCTGCACCGTCGAAGAGTCTGCTGAATTCCGGCATCTGGAAGTAGTGTCCGTAAGTGAAGTGAAATACATCACGCTCTGTAATCGGATGTGAAAATCCGATTCTCGGGCTAAGATGATATTTAACCGGTACACTTATCGGATTTATGATATGGTCAGGGTCGCCTGGAGAAGTTCCGGGGTTTATCGGGTTCGTGGGATCTGCAGGATATTCATCGAAATTGGGGTCGAAGTAGTCGAAACGGAGTCCCGCATTCACTATCATGCCTCTGTATTCCATCTTATCCTGGATGTATGCACCTATCGCATGCGGATAGGCTGAATACTGACCCATATAGATATTTCCGCCTGATGCCGTATCGACACTGTAGTTGAAAATATCATAGTACTTGCCTTCTATACCGGCTTTGAACTGATTCTCCTGGTTGACCTGACTGGTGATGTCAGTCCTGAATGTCGTGGTTGTGCTTTTCGAATCATACCATGCATAACGGCTGGCACCTGCGCGATAGAATCCGTCGGTATCGCGGGTTCTCGAAGGTGTATAGGTTAGCCATTCAGCCATGGTCCAGTCTTCACCCATCCATTCCGTATCAAAATTAAGATGTTCGTTGTTTGGATGCGTGGCATCGGGGTCATTCATAATCTTGTATTCGAAGTGTGCTTGATACTGATTGAATTTGACTTCGATGAAGGTGGCATCGCTAAACGTCTGTGTAAGACTGATGCCTACGCTGTAGTTATGCCAGAATCTCGTGGGAAGACCATAGAGTATGTTTCTTCCGTCCGCGAGAGTATCGCCATAAGTGAGAGATTCCGGATCTTCATCGATATACGGTGTTTCAAACCTGCTCCAGTCCCAAAGACCATAACCGGAAATCCTGTCCATGTAGTATCCGGTAAAGTTCAGTTTAGTCATGGGGTTGGGTCTGACCGTCAGTTTGGCATTAGCCGTGTAGGAAGTAGTCCAGTCGTTGAAGCCATAGCCGTATCTGCCTTCTTCACCCCCGCCAATCTCACGGTATTCGCCGGAAAGGAATATTCTCGATTCCCCGGGAACATTGAGACCAATAGCTGGAAGAAGTATCTCAGTCAGCGGTTCAGGACCGCCTACTGCGATTTCCGCATTGATACGTGATTCACTCCAGGGGGTGGTTCTTCCCCAGCCCCAGTCATCTACGAATCCCAGTGCCTGCCAGTCATTGCCGTTCGCACTGACGGAACCTGTGTACTCGGATCCGCCTTCTCGGGTGACAATGTTGACAACACCGGACTGTGCATTCCCGTATTCAGCACCAAAACCACCACTTATAATAGAAGTTTCAGCTACTGCTGACATGGGAATGTCGCTGTTGAAACTGTTGCTTGTCGGGTCAACCTGTGACACACCGTCCACAACATAAGCGACTTCGCCGTCTCGACCGCCACGCATGTGAAGTCCACCACTATCGATGGCTCCTGCCTGGCGGCTCACAATATCTGCAATTCCGGCTACAGGCATCGTAGCTATTTCGTCACGACCTACGACATGAACTGAAGATGTCACATCTCTCAGAATCATACCGCGCTGGTCTGTGACCTGAATCACAGTTGTACCTACGGCTTCAGGGTCCAGCGTAAAGTCCATTCGGGTTGTCTGGTCAGTAATGACCGACACCCCTTCTGCCGTTTTCTCTGACATACCAACCATTCTAGCCTGGACATTATAAGTGTCCGGCGACAGGTTGATAATAAAGTACTCTCCGTTACTGTCTGTCATTGCACCGTAGGAAGTTCCAACTACCATGACGGTAGCTCCTACAAGGGGGTTCCCGGACCCATCAGTGACGCGTCCTGCAATTTTCCCCGTAGTACCTGCGGTAGCAGACAAAGCTACGAAAAGCACAAGCGCGAGAGAAATTACTGTTGCTCTTTTAAGCACCTTTGCAGCTCCTTTCATTTATACTGCGAACATTGCCGCAGTAAACCAATTTCTTGATTCTCATCCGAAGTCCATACACCTCCTTTTACTTCGGGGAATCGTTACAACTTTAGTTAAAAGACCTTCAGAACATTCACGAACTAGTTTGGAGATATACCTCTCCACAATTTTATACTTATACATATAATAAGAATAAGGATTAGAAACCGAATAGTCAAGGATAAACTCAGCCATATATCTATTTTTTAACACCCTATCCGCCAATTCCCATTGTTGGAAGCCAGTCTTTCAGAAGGAATGTCACCTGTCCTATCAAAAGGCTGATTCTTGCCATCACGGTGAAGCCGAAGCTCGCACCGAAAGCGACCATCAGTATGGTGATACCGATATTTGCAGTTTTCCCCACAATACCTTTATGCTCCTTCGAAAAGAAAAAGTACACGAGACCGGAAACAACTCCGACAACAAGCACGATATTACTGATTATCTCCAAAGCCCCGCCTGTGGAAAGTGAAGTGATGGTATCCTCCACCTGTGCAAGGGCGTTTGTCTGGAAATAACTTACCATATTCAGTCCTGCTCCTGCTCCTACGATCATTGCCAGCGAGAGCCTGGAAAGCCCGGCTGTCTTTGGAATTATCCGTGCAAGCATGAAAAGTGCAAAAATTCCGGGAATAACCCAGATCCAGTCGAATTCCCCGCCACTCACACCCTCAGGAAACATCTTGTACCACCAGTTGGGTATCAGCACATTTTCGATGTTATAGATTACCCAGTATCCTGCACTCATACCTATGAAAAGATGTTCGGCGAACTTGTAAAACGGATTGTCTTTATAAAGGAAACTGTAGATACAAAGCGTAAGAAGTGCACCAAGCCAGATGCCTATTATTTCCCAGTTCATACCGCACCTCCTCCGCTTCTCCTTCGGGATGCAAAGTATGAGATGTTACCCACTACAATCAGCAGCATTATTACAAGATGAGCAATCGACTGCGGGGCCATTCCTTCTATCCCCTTGCCGGGTGAATCAGTAAGAGTTTCATAATCGGCAGCACCTTTAAGCCCGCCGAGAAGACCGATCATCTGCCCGCTTCTCAGATACGGGAAGAACTGTGGGGCACTCACTGCCGTACAGCCTCCGCCGATTGGAACATTAAATCTGTCTCCCGCCATCATCACCCAGGCGGGGATTCCCGGGTCACCGGCAGAAAGGGACAGAACGAGGTCGAAATCACTTATGTCTTTAATCTCTGATAACATTGGAATAGCATCCCAGTTCATTCCGTCCTTATCCTCGGGGAAAACAGCTTTAAATCCTGATCCCAGTCGGACTATCAGTACTCCGCCACCGGTCTTATAACCGAGATTTACCCAGTCCGTATATTGTTCTTTCCCCTGCTCAGCCGATTGTTCGGACAGTACTTCCTGTCCGAGACTTGCACCCTGGGGCCATAGAGCCATCGCCACGATGTTTATATCTTTTTCGAACAACTGCCTTGTCAGGGCAACTGCCATCGGCTGAAGTTCCGGCATTGTAGATGGGTCATAGTCGAAGCTCAGCAGTACATTCGCCCCTGCAGGCAGCGCATCGACATAGTTATATAGTTCTCGGCTTGGTTCCGCTCCAACGGGATTTGGAAAGATAATGTTCAGCGAAACGGGAATGATGACCGAAAGTGCAATAAGGACAAAAATTATTCTTCTGTCCATGTTTCCGATTTTTTCAATAAATCCGGCCATTAGTCAGTACCCCCCAAATAACTTCGCTCTATACCGAAGATTATTCTGAGAGAAGTGGCTACAACACCCATTGCCGCCCCGATCATAACCGCCCGCTGTCCAGCTGTATTTGGAATACTCATCAGCCAGATTTTGATGATGGGGATTTTATCCCATATCATCGCACCTATGGGAACCTGCCCGAGCATGACGATGAACGCTGAAAGAAGGAGAAGGGTTGCCCTCCAGTTAGATGCCCTGAATGCCCTGAATGCAGCTGATGCAACAAAGAAAGCAAGAAGGCTGAACATTGTTGCTCCCATCGGAACGACCATATTCATAAACATATAATCGAACGGTTTGCCTTCCGTAACACCATAAACAAGTCCTGTACCAACCATTACGACAAAACCGATTATCGTTACCGGACTGTATTTCCAATTATTCAGGCGAAGCTTGATCTTACGGAAGTGTACATGCAGAAGGTTGAGCGCACCGAGGAAAATGGCAGCAGACGCAACGATGAAGAACCATTCCTGAAGGTCGGCTCCAAGCCTGTCGAACGGTGCATGTGGAATGAAAAAGTTCAGGATCATTATTATGCCGGCAGTGAATGTTATTACAAGCGGTATTACCAATCTCATACCTGCCCCCTAATTCACCTGAAGGACTTTGCGGATAAATTCCGCAACATCATTCAGAGGTTGAAAATACGTCCCTAATGTGGCAGCGATGACTCCGACAATGATAATGACCAGGAAAATGAGTTTTGCCATGTCCTGTCCTTTGAGACTGCCGAGGAGTTTGGGCTCTCGTGACAGATAAGCACTCGCGGCGAACAGTTCTTCACCAATAAGTGTATAGTCGCAGGCGGCAATAAAGAAAGGTATCTGACTCGGCATGGCAGTTCCAGCTATCTGAATGGCTCCCACGCTTCTGCCTGTCTCGGCAAGAATCAGGCTCTCAGCATAGAATGTCCCCAGCAGGAATATTGCAGCAGGTTTCTCCCGTACCATGATTCCGTCGACACCGGCTGCATATCCGAACTGGTCATCCGTCAGATACTGAATGTTCTCCTTATTGAAGGCATCGGGTCTGCCCTGCTGAATATATGATTCCTTGACAACTTCCTGAGCCACACTCATCACGACACTCTTGCAGGTAGGAACCATAAGGGAAGAACCGTATTCTGCAGTTTTTGCAGCGACTCTGCCCAGTATGACCATACTAGCGATAGTCTGGATGTCATCCATGTCCATGATACCCGGGATATACAGAACAGCTTTTCCCATCTCTGTAGCTCGCCCCACCGCCTCATCGACAGCGGAAAGTCCGGCTATCTCACGAATGTAAAGGTTTTTACCCTTTTTTGCACTTTCTATGAACCAGATGATAATCACAGAGAGAATCACAAGGAGAATGAGCATGTAGATTCTTCCTGAGTGAATCCACTGAGCCTGTGAAGATGCTTCGACCTTTTGGCTCATCAGCATCGGATTTCCCGGTGTTTGCGGGAGAATCCAATAACTGTAAACAATCCCGTCTTCAGTGGTATCATCCATATACTTTGTGGATATGCCGGAAAGAGTGTCGAGAGCGGTGCTTTCTCCGGTTTCCGTGTTTTCCCGAAACACAACAAGTGCTTCAGGAATCACTTCACTATAATTGACAACCCACTCCAGTTTTACGCACCCGCCGGCATCGTTCTCCTTATCGAACGCAGTCAATTCCGTGATGCACCGGAGATCCACATCCTGATTAAACTGTTCGCACGGTTCGATTTCCTGCAATGACTCTTCGATTGCCTGGGCCGTCACAGCGTTCGGTATCGGCAGGGCAAACAGCATCAAAAATATGTGTAGTATTTTTATCATCTTATTCCCTCTACTAAAAAAATTAGTGACAGTCACTAATTTATTCCTCGATCAGTTCAACATTTGCACGTGGGACGGTGGCTATTTCTCTATCGACGAATTCAACTTCAAGCACCCGTACCATGGCTTCCGAATCGAGTTTCACAAGTTCCGGAGGAAGTGCAGCCACTTTTCCCAACCTTCCGAAGTACGGAACCCTGATACACCTGATTGGTGAACCGATATCCATTGCTCCGGCCTGCTTTTCAGAACTACTGGAAGAAACAATGTCTTCGCCAACTGGTATCACGACCTCCGGACGCATAACCCCTGCCCGGATCTGTGTGGCTCCGTTGACACTTGCAATCATACCCTCCCTGGCTTTCAGCAGGTCGAAGGTAATCTGTGCCATGGTCATGTTTCCGAATCCTTCTGTCAGAACAAGAGTGATTCCCTTGTTTTCATGTCCGGTAATTGCGACACCAAGGTCATATCCAAGAAGTTTTTTCAGGTCACTGTCATCGAAACCGCCGACAACGATTGCCTTTACCCCTACACTTACTGCTTTTTGAAGCGTCTCATAAGAAACAAATGATCCGCCAAGCAGTACTTTGCCCTTGCAGGAATCATCTATCAGATCGGCTGTGAGTTCGTCTGCCGGACCTTTTGTCACTGTTTTCAGTGCTCCGCGTACTTCTCCGCCTACCCCGAAAATTCCCTGAACGAAAGTAGCCCTCGATTCGATGACAACGCCTTCATTTTCAAGTATCTCCACGACTTTTCCGTTTATATAGGCATCTATCTCTACTGGAATCGGTGGTTCACGCAGAACAGCCTGTCCGGTTATCTTGTTGTAACTCTCGAAGACTCCGTCTATCGGTGAGAGAACGGAATTCTTGAACAGCCCGAAGAAGCCCGTTGACTGGGCAATAAGTTCCTTCTCTTTTATGACTTCTCCATCGTTTTTGAGCAGAAGTTCCGGAACATCTCCAGGGGGAAGTCCAAGTTTATTGGCGATGTTCAGCATCTTGACATTTCCGGGGAGTTCCGTCCGGGCAACGATGTCCTCGGCTTTTACGAAGTCACCGGCCGACACAAGAGTCTCGCCCGTAAGGGGAAGTCTTCGCTCCTTTTTAACCTGAGTTACATCAGCAACGCGCAATCCGGGTGTATATGCAAATGCCATCAGCTACCTCCCTCCTTCCCCATGAATCTTGGGGGATACGTATCAAGTGCTTTCGACCATTCCTGCAGCTTATTAACGCGTTCCGTTTCATCTTCAGGAAGATTGAACGGCTGTCTGCCCCGGCCGTCGAAAATGAGTCCAACCACCCCGCCTTCAAGTGTACAGGTGCGGACTTCACCGGGACCGGCACCCACATCCTGACCCTTCGCGGGGTTTATCACCGCATCGGCTTTCTCTCCGACACCGAGCGGAATGACTGTCATCTCACCTCTTACGATGGTTTCGGTTTTATTCGACCCGTCAGAGAATTTCAGTTCAACTTCCGCGAGTACATGTGTCTTCTTTTTCATCTCCCCCACAGGAGCAATACAGGTGCCTATCCTAACAAGGCAGTCCTTATCGAATACTTCTGTAGCCGCACGGGGATGTACTTCTGAAAGTACGCCCAACTGAGGCATCATGAATATCGAGTCGACTGCAAGCATTGTTATACCTTCGGGTAGAAAGGCATCTATCATCATATGTGCTGCCTGAGACCTGCGGGGAGCATGTGACAAAACTCCTCCTGAACCGATGAGAATGTCCAGGTTCATCATATTAACGAGAGAACTTCCGGTCTGGCTCTGATTAAATGCATCGCCGATGGTTCTCTCCTGCTGAATACCTTTCAGCCCGGAGGCGAGTTCCCTGTGCTGAGCCAACGCAAGCCGCAGTGCTTCACGGGCGATTGCCTGCTCAATGACAAGTTCCTCGAGAGTATGGGGTATTGTTGTCGGCCGTATCATCTTGTTCTTGATTCTGTTCCTTAGTTCCTTCTCCGGAATACCGAATGGAACCCAGCGCATCACATTGTCCATGCCCGCACTGGCAAGTACATTGGAAACACTGTAACTCATGCCGAGATTAGCAGATACAGTCCTGTTGAATACTGTTTCGTCCTCAACGCTTTCAAAAACACTGAACACATCTGTTGTTGCTCCGCCGATATCTACGCCCATGACTTCTATCTTCTCGTCCCGGGCAACCGTTTCTATCAGTTTACCGACAGCACCCGGTGTGGGCATTACCGGAACCTGTTTCCACTCACCATCCACAAAACGTCCGGCCCAGCTCATAAGTCTCGAGTACCCCGGTGCCTGTGCCATCACATGTTCCATGAAGAGTTCATGTATGAGATCTCTTGCAGGACCAAGATTTTCTCTTTCGAGAACAGGTCTGATATTATCTACGATTTTCAGTTCCATCGAATCGCTTAACTCTTTGGCTACTTCTTCTCTTGCATCTATGTTCCCGGCAAAGATGACGGGCAGTTTGTAGCCTACTCCAAAGCGGGGCTTCGGGTCTGCAACTTTCACGATATTTGCCAGTTCCACGACATGGTCGAGTGTACCGCCGTCGATGCCGCCCGAAAGCAGTATCATGTCCGGTCTCAGTCTTCTTATGTCAGCGACCTTTTCATGCGCCAGCCGCCTGTCATTGGATGCGATAATGTCCATGACGATGGCACCCGCACCGAGAGCCGCTCTCTGAGCACTCTCACCGGTCATCGACTTTACCACGCCGGCAACAGTCATCTGAAGTCCGCCGCCTGCAGATGATGTGGACATGTAAATATCTACCCCATCCGGAATACCCGGGGTTACCATAATCCCCGAACCGTCTTCACTCAGGAGTTTTCTACCTTCGAGATCTTCGATTTCACCAACCGCGTTGAGAACACCTTTAGTGACATCTTCTGCAGGAGCTTCGACTGTCGTAGGAGCCTCTCCCCTTCGAATCAGCCTGAATTCTCCGTCGCGCTCTTCGATCAGAATGGCTTTTGTGGTAGTGCTTCCGCAGTCAGTCGCAAGTATTCTCGTTATTCTATTATCTGCCACTGCCATCCACCTCCTCATTTGTCATATCGCTTTCACCTTTCTTTCGAAAACGGCTCAGGAAGGACTTCTTCTTCCGGCAGGACTCCTTCAACTCTCTTTTTTGCTGAATATCCCTGGCATTTTCGTCTTCTATACCCTTGATAAGTTTTTCTATGTTGTCTCTGTCTTCAATCATCCGCACAAATTTATAATAGTCTTTTGATGTCACAATGAGCGACACCATCGGATTTGAAAATATCAAAATCTGGTTTCCGAGAAACGAGAGCGGTTTAATGGTCTCGAAGAATATGATTGCAGGTACCGTAAGTTGACGCACCACAATCGCCTTCGATATACGTTCAATGAGATCGGAATAATCCTCATTGCCCTCTGTATCAGTCAGGCTGGGCGAGGTCGGGTGCATACCGTCGAATAAACTCAAGAACTTCCTCTCTGTTCGATGAGAATTGAACGGACAATCCTCTGAACTTTGCGAGTCTTGTGGAATGCGGAAACGGACTTAACAGGACTCCGTATTTATCTGTCACAATACTCCTCACTTCTTTCCATGGTTTGACCTCTTTGCCAAACGGAGACTTTTTTTCGACACCTTCATCATCCATCCGGAAATGAATGGGAAGGAAGAATGTCCATCCCGAAAGGAATAGAACAGCAATTCCGACCAATCCCCACCAAGCATTGTTTCCCATGACTACTGCAGCAAGAAATCCTGCCAAAGCAATGATAGCGACATAAGCCGCTGTGGCTTTCGGGCGTTCTCTTGCAGGGTGTGAGAGCCATTCGAGAACATCCTTCGAACCGTTTTCTTCCGTCAGGCTTTTTCGCCTCCTACAGATTCTACGAGACAAAGGTCCTTGGCTGCCTTTACTTCGTCCAGTTTCAGGACAGGTGTATTTACAGGGGCATCAGTAACTAAATGCGGCTTTTCATCCACTTCCTTTGCAATGGAAATGAGTGCATCTGCAAAAGCATCTATCTCTTCCATACTCTCTGTCTCGGTCGGTTCTATCATCAGGGCTTCATGCACAATAAGCGGGAAATAAACAGTGGGGGCATGAAATCCATAATCGAGTAGTCGCTTCGCCATGAAAAGGGTTTTAACCCCTTTTTCTTTCTGCCTGTCTCCGGAAAGCACAAACTCGTGCATGCAGGGACCATTATCGAACGGTATGTCAAAGTAGGGCTTCAATTTTTCCTTCAGGTAATTTGCATTGATAAGTGCTGCTTCACTTACTTTCCGCAGTCCTTCGGCACCAAGACTTCTTATATAGCTGTATGCTTTATACATAACACCTATGTTGCCGTGAAAGCAGAGGAGTTTCCCGAATGACTTCTCAGCCTGTACCAGTCTGTATCCCTCATCTGTTTTTTTAACCGAAGGGTCAGGTAGGAAGGGTTTCAGGGCTGCAGTACAGACAACAGGTCCCGAACCCGGTCCGCCGCCGCCGTGCGGAGTGGAGAATGTCTTGTGCAGATTCAGGTGGCAGACATCGAACCCCATTTCAGCAGGCTTAGCCAGTCCGAGTAACGCATTCATGTTTGCACCGTCCATGTAATTGAGTCCACCTGCTTCGTGGACTATCGATGTGAGTTCTTCTATCCGGGATTCGAAAATACCAAGTGTGTTCGGGTTTGTAAGCATGAACGCCGCTGTATTGGGACCTGCTTTCATTCGCAGGTCATCTGCATCAACCTCACCCTTTTCATTCGACTTTACATCTACAATCCTGCAGCCGGCGAGTATCGCAGTTGCGGGATTTGTGCCGTGAGCCGAATCAGGCATCAGAACTTCATTCCTGTGTCCCTGTCCGATATCTTCGAGGTAACTCTTGATTAGCATGATTCCGCAGAATTCTCCGTGCGCTCCGGCTGCAGGCTGAAGGGAAACCCCTTCGAAGCCGGTGATTTCACAAAGACTCTCACCCAGTTTATACATAATTTCCAGAGTTCCCTGTGCTCCGCTGTCAGGTACAAGCGGGTGGAGAGTGTTCAGCTTTTCCATGCGCGCAAGCGTTTCATTTAGTTTGGGATTGTATTTCATGGTGCATGAGCCGAGTGGATAAATCCCCTTTTCGACATTGTAGTTCATTGTGCTTATCGAAACATAGTGCCGCATGACCTGCCCTTCCGTAACTTCGGGGAGAGCTGTTCCAGTTTTGCGCTGGAGATGATCCGGAATCACAGTATCCGCGCTTACATCAAGCGGGGGGAGTTTTACTCCACTCAGTCCGGGGGTGCTGTATTCGAATATTGTTTTCATTCTGCCGCCCCCTTACATATCAACGCGACTTTTTCGACAAAAGAATCCATCTCTTCTTTCGTTCTTTTCTCTGTTGCCGTTATCATGAGGATACCTTCTCCGAGTTCCCGTACGGGCAAACCGGCAAGAATCCCGTCATCGAGAAGTTTCTCACATACCCTGTCCGCAGATATGGGAAATTCAAGGACAAACTCCCGGAAGAACGGTGTATCCCCGAAAACTCTCCTGACTCCGGGTATTTCGAGGAGTTTCTTCTCGAGATAATGACTTTTTTGGAAGCACTGACGGGATACCTCGCGGAAGCCGGTATCTCCCAGCAGAGAAAGATATACAGTATTAGCCAGGGCAAGGAGAGCTTCATTCGAACAGATATTGCTCGTTGCTTTCTCCCGCCTTATATGCTGCTCTCTTGTTTGAAGAGTCATCACATATCCGACCTGTCCTGCCCTATCCTCTGTTCTGCCTATCATCCTGCCGGGCATTTTCCGGGCAAGTTTCTTCTCGGTTGCCATGAAACCGATGTACGGCCCGCCGTAAGTCTGAGCTATCCCCATGCATTGACCTTCACCAACCACAATATCAACATCTGCATTCCCCGGAGAACGCAGAAGGGGAAGTGCAACAGGGTCTGCAGCAGCAATAAGCAATCCGCCGCATGAGTGTACAAGTTCAGAAATCGGTTCGAGATTGTCAATCAATCCGAAGTAGTTAGGATATGCAACAAGCAATCCTGCTGTTCCATCGGTACAGAGTTCAGCGGTAGCGTCCATGTCGAGAGTACCGTCTTCCATGTACGGCACATCGATAATTTCAAAATCGTCGTGAGTAAGATATGTCCGGATTACTTCGAGCCATCGTGGATTAAGGGAACCTGCAATGAGAATCCTGTTCTTTCGTGTAGCCCGCATTGCCATGAGGCATGCTTCTGCGGCTGCAGTCGCACCGTCATACATCGATGCATTGGCAATTTCCATACCGGTAAGCCTTGCTATCATCGTCTGATATTCGAAAATAGCCTGAAGGGTACCCTGGCTTACTTCCGGTTGATATGGGGTGTAAGCCGTATAGAATTCGCTTCTGAGAAGTACATGGTCGATTGCTGCAGGAATGAAATGGTCATACGAACCTGCTCCAAGAAAAGACACAGCCCCCGATGCAGAGTTTTTGTCTGCAAGTGCCTTAAACTCTTTTGTGAGTTCCATTTCTGAAACAGGGGCGGGAAGATCCATATCGTTCTTTAAAATGTATTTGTCAGGAATACTTTCAAGTAGTTCTTCGAATGTTGTATACCCTGACTCTTCCAGCATCTTCTTCTGCTGAATATCTCCGGCCGGTATGAATCCGCCCATGTTATTCACCTATAAGGGTAGAATATTCTTTCGCAGTCAATAGACTTTCGAAACCCGAAATGTCATCTGAATGAATAATGATTATCCAGCCTTTTCCATACGGATCTTCGTTGATGATTTCCGGTGCATCTTCTATTTCAGCATTGAATTGAACAACAGAACAGTCGAATGGTGCATAATAATCAGCAACTGTCTTAACTGTTTCAAGAACCCCGAATGACTCTTCTTTCTCGAAATTATCGCCAATGGGTGCTTCAACCATCAGAATTTCACCTGATTCATCTGCTGCATAGTCCGTAAGCCCCATTTTGTATTCACCATTACCGAGATCCTTCACCCATTCGTGTGACTTTGTGTACCGAACATCTTCCGGAATATTGTGCATTTTTCCTCCTGTTTTGCTTAATTTCAGTTTAGAGTTTTCTATTTACGGGTGCCGTCCTTGTAGAACGGCAGTTTAACTATTTTTACCTGTATTTTCTTATTCCTGACTTCTGCTTCGAGTTCAGTGCCGCGTTTGTGAAAGCCTTTTTCGACAAATCCAAGACACACTCCATGTCCGAGAGAGGGTGCGAGAGAACCGCTTGTGATGATGCCGACCTTTCTGTCTCCTGAAAATAATTCTGCTCCGTGCCTAGGAAACCCTTTGCCGATAACTTCGAGTCCAACAATGTAACGGTCGGGTTTTTCTGCTTTCTGCATCACCAATTTTTCGCGTCCGATGAAATCCTTTTCTGTCTTCAGTTTTACAACCCAGCCCATCCGGGCTTCAATCGGTGTAATTGTGTGGTCTATGTCATTCCCGTACAGTGCATATCCAACTTCGAGTCTGAGAGTGTCACGGGCACCAAGCCCAATCGGCTTGATTCCGTACTCTTCGCCCGCCTTCATGACAGCATCCCAGATAGCAGGGGCATATTCATTTTTGGCATATATCTCGAAGCCGTCTTCCCCGGTGTAACCTGTACGGGCAATCAGAACTTCTCTACCGGCGAATGCTCCTTCTTCCTGTGCATAATAATCGATGGCGTTCAAATCGACGGATGTCAATTTTTCAGCAACCTTCTGAGCGTCAGGGCCCTGGATGGCAATAAGTGATATTTCACTGCTTTCGTTTGTTATCTCAACATCGAAGTCGTTCTTATGATTATCCACCCACGCCCAGTCTTTTTCGATATTCGAAGCGTTGACAACCATGAGATATTCATCTTGGGATAATCTATACACAATCAGGTCATCCACTATTCCACCGTCAGGATAGCACATGGCGGAGTAAAATGCCTTACCCACTGCCACATCAGCATCATTCGTCAGAAGAAAATCAAGGTATTTTGTTGCTTCAGTACCCTTCAGACGGAATTCGCCCATGTGAGAGAGATCAAAAACACCAACGCCTGTACGCACAGATTCGTGTTCTTCTCTTATGGATGTATATTTTATTGGCATGAGATAACCGACAAAGGGAACTATTTTTGCATCAAGGGATACATGCTTATTGTAGAGTGCGGTCTTAATATCCATTCACTTCTCTCCTAAAGGTTATCGTCCTTAGATATCAGTATTTTTCATAACATCAAATTTACAATATACCCTCGAAAAATGCAACCTATAAGTGGCAGTGTTATGTGGAATAACTCTACTATATATGTATCCCTGAATTGCAACTTGCAGGCAGCATTAATTGTGAGTAGTTTTCACTGCAATGACACACATTGCAAATAAGAAGATAATTTCCCTAAAACGGGAGGCAAAGCACTCAGACAACCCAGCGTTCCTATACCAACTCATCGGTGAATCCATTGCGCGTAAGTGGTTTACAGACCGGAATATCCAATGCTGGCGAACTTCTCAGCCACCGAATGCACGCGGCAGATATAGTATTTTCTTCAGGGATGGGGTGAGAGCAATGGTCGCTGTTGTTTCAAAGACACCTATCTCATTCGACAGTATGGCAAAGGCGAAGTGCAGTTTTCTCATAGGAGTCAGTCTGGAAAGTGAGAGCAGCGGTGAAGTACTTGGCTTCAAATCCATCACAGATTGCAGAGAGTACGGATTCGACAAGAGAGTCACCCCTTCCAAAGATGATCTGATTCCAATTGAGAAACTGCTCTCATCCTTTCCGCCGTCTCCGCATTTCCGAATATCGTATTTCTTCAATTCCCTGCGACTTTTCTTGACGGGGAGTTTCACCCCGCCATGGCCGGGTTTAGGGACGGAGCAGGGAGCAAACCGGGGGGACAAAGCAAGCTATGTCCCCTAATAGACACGCCGGTGAGTATGCCACCCCTGACAACATTGCAGAAAAGGCTGCCGAGTGGTTGACCCGCATCTACAGCTGTAACTATAAGCGTACATCTCTCATTCTCGATAAATCGAAGTGTGCCTTAATTGTCATCGACATGCTGAACTACTTTGCCGATCCTTCAGGAAGATCTTTCCTGTTTGCGACTGAAGCCATAGTTCCAGGAATTGTAGAACTGATAGAACACTGGCGACAATCCAACGGCACAGTAGTTTTTACAAGACACTGTCATACAGGAATAGACGACCTCGGTATGCTGGGGAAGTTCTTTTCGGACTATATACATTGCGATAAACCGGAATCGATGATAATTACCGAACTGGCTCCCCTCGAACAGGAAGCCGTTTTTAGAAAAACGACCTATGATGGTTTTCATGATACCGGACTCGAAGAACATCTCATAAACACCGGATGTGAGCAGGTACTCATCACCGGTGTACTGACCCAATTGTGCTGTGAAACTACTGCAAGAAGTGCATTTGTCCGGGGCTTTGAAGTCTATATGCCGGTCGACGGCATGGCAAGCAGTACCGAAGACCTTCATATCGGCAGTCTGTTCGGACTTGCAAGCGGCTTTGCATCCATAAGTGATGTCAACTCCATAATCGAAAATACCGACGATGATTGATACTGCTGTAATAGGTGCGGGTCCGGCAGGATGCTCAGCTGCTGTACAGTGCAAACGCCTGGGACTTGATGTTCTCTTAATCGATAAGATGGGGAAAGCCGGAGGTCTTACAGGAGAAGCATGGCGTATTGAAAACTACCCGGGGGTTAAAAAACCGCTTTCAGGTTCGGATTTCACAGAGAGACTGCAGCAGTTCATTTCCGGTTTCGGCATCAGCGTATCTGAACTCACTGTACTTTCAGTGGAAAGAACAGACGCGGGATTTATTCTGCTTACAGACGAAAGAAAAATAGAATGTAGGTCCGTCATCATTGCAACAGGGACGACAGCAAAGAAACAGCCTTTATCGAATGTGCATTCTTCTGTAAGAAAGGTACTTGAATTCACTCCAGATGATGCCGTTATCATAGGCGGTGGAGAGGCTTCTTACGACAATGCCCTGACACTTGCGGATACGGGCTGCAAAGTCACTCTCATTGTCCGGGGTGGAATGCCCCGTTGTTCGGGAAAACTCATCGAATATGCAACGGCTCGCAAGACCATATCGGTTTCATATAATACCCGTGTCGAATCAGTCGAAAAAGCAGTAAACGGATATACTGTTGTTTATAGCAGTGACGGCAGAAAGAAAACTGTCTCGACCGATGCTGTGCTGGCGGCGATAGGACGTGAATCCACATTGCCGGAACTGCCGGGTGCCATTCTCATTCCGGGAAGTATCATAACTTCTTTCCCGGGTATGTTCATCTGCGGTGATGCCTGTTCGGGTTCACTCGGACAGATTGGAACCGCGGTTGGTGGTGGAATCGAATCCGCTGGATACGTTTATGAATATCTAAGGAAAAACTGATGAAAATACTGGAAACCCGTGGGGATACAGATCTGGCAACCGTCTATATTGCACAGCTCGATGACGGCGCGATGATCGAGTTTGTAGAATCCGTTCAACCCCCAATCCCCCGCACCGACAAGTGGGTCTTAATCGTTTCAACCCTTCGCGGATGCCCTGTAAACTGTTCTATCTGCGATGCAGGAATCCGCTATGCAGGTAAACTCTCTTCCGATGAGATGTTTCAGCAAATCGACTATCTTGTGAACAAATATTACCCCGACGGAATCATACCTGTCCCTAAATTCAAGATACAGTTTGCCAGAATGGGAGATCCCGCTTTCAATCCGGCTGTTCTGACAGTTTTGCAGGAACTTCCGGGCCGCTATGACGCTCCGGGGCTTCTCCCGAGCATTTCGACTATTGCTCCGCATGACACAGATGACTTTTTTGCGGAACTTATCGACATCAAGAATGAGTTTTATTCAAACGGAAGATTCCAGATGCAGTTTTCTCTTCATACTACTTCACCGAAGGCACGCAGAGAACTTGTACCTGCCGAGACCTGGAGTTTCGAGCAAATGAGCAGATGGGGTGAGTGTTTTTTTGAGCCGGAAGACAGGAAAATCTCTCTGAACTTCGCTCCGGTGAAGGGCTATCCGCTTGATACTAAAGTTATTTCGGATTCGTTCTCCCCCGAATATTTCATGATAAAACTCACACCCGTGAATCCGACCCGTTCGTCAGAGCAAAAGTCAATCGAAGGAGTTATAGACCCTGATAACCCGAAGTCTGCAGATGTACTTGTCAACGCCTTCCGTGAAGCAGGTTTCGAGACTCTGTTGAGCATCGGAGAAACCCGCGAAAACCAGATCGGTTCCAACTGCGGGATGTATGTCGGGGGACAGGGCACGAACGGGATCTGACCCCGCCTAAGGGGTGTCCCCGAACTGCAGGAGATACAGGTTGTAGTAGATTCTGCGTTTTGCAAGCAGTTCCTGATGCGTTCCCCGTTCGAGTATCCTGCCGTCATCGATAACTAATATCTGATCTGCCTTCTGAATTGTGCTGAGCCGGTGAGCCACAATGATGCTGGTGCGGTTCTGCATTAATATGCCGATGGCGTTTTGAATCAGTTGTTCCGTAGCCGGGTCTACATTGCTGGTAGCCTCGTCGAGAACAAGTATTTTCGGATTGTGAGCCAATGCACGTGCAAAGCAGATTAGTTGTTTCTGACCTGTGGAAAGCGTTGCTCCCCTCTCTGCCATTATCGTCCTGAAACCGTCGGGCAGTTTTTCTATGAACGGTGTCGCCTGAACAAGGTCAGCCGCTTTCCGGACATCTTCTTCACTAAGATTCTGCCCAAGCCGGATATTGTCTTCGATACTTCGGCTAAAAATGAATGCATCCTGCAACACAATGGAGATATTTTCCCGAAGCACAGAAACAGGCATTTCCCGAATATCCTGTCCATCGAGCATAATCTTACCGGAGTCCACATCGTAGAATCTGCAAAGCAGGCTGATAACCGAAGTTTTGCCCGCACCTGTCGGACCTACAAGAGCAATACTTTTCCCTGGTTCGACATTGAATGAAACACTGCGAAGCACTACAGTATCTTCAATATATGAAAATGTGACTTTTTCGAATTCAACTTCACCTTCCACTTTTTTATTCGAACCCTGTCCAATGCCATCAGTGATTTCAGGTTTAGTATCCATAATACCGAAAACTCTTTCGGATGCAGCCATAGCACTCTGCATGATATTGAATTTCGAACTGATGTCAGCCAGCGGACGGAACATCTGCCTTACATAACTTATGAATGCGACCAGTGCACCGATTGTCAGTGAATTGGAAAGCACATCCCCGCCTCCGTATATAAGTACAAGAGCAACTCCCGCAGAAGCGATTATCTCGATAAGGGGGCGGAATATTCCGAAGATTACAAGTTGCTTCATATTAGCATCGAAGTAACTCGAATTGGTCTTCATGTACTCTTTGCGTCTTCTCTTCTCCTGGCGGAATATCTGAACTATCTTCACTCCATTCAGGTCTTCGGCAAGGTTCGAATTTAGTTGGGACAGGTATTTTCGCACCAGTCTGTATGCATTCCTTGCCTTGATGCGGAATATCACCGTTATGATTATGAAGAACGGGGACACTGCAAGAGAAATCAACGCAAGTCTAACATTCAGGAAGAACAGAATAACTGCCGTACCTGCGAAAAGAACAATGTCCTTGATGAGATTGACGAGAACGGCAGTAAACATTTCATTGAGAGCTTCGATGTCATTGGTGACTCGTGTTACGAGCCTCCCTATCGGGTTTCTGGAGAAGAAGTTCATCGACAGCCCCTGGATGTGTTCGAACAGCTCCATCCTTACATCATACATGGAGCGCTGTCCTGCTATTGCAAGCGAAATGGCATGACCGTAACCGGCGATGACGCTAACTAATATAAGCCCCCCCAGAAACAGTGCCAGTATTTTGATGCCGTGCAGATCGCCGCTGCGGATATTTGTAAGCACAAGCGGGGATATTTTAGACAGGTCCTGCTCCGGAACGAGCCAGCATCCTGCAAGTGTATCTCCCGGGTCGCCTTGTGCAAAATCAGCTGCATCAAAACAATAGAATGTCAGCGAATCGAGTTTTCCGGAACTCATGAAATCATATCGTTCTGCCGGGCCCATCTCATCAATTGCCTTTTTGCGGACTAGAAGGTTGCCGGGAGCGATTGGAATAAAATCCGTTGGATCAGCATCCCCATCTGTAAGCAGTTCGTATTCTGCGGCAGGTTCGGGGGTATATATCTGATACAGTTTGGCAAGATAGTTATCTATTCCCACCTTGGTTACATAAGGGATGAGAAGTTCCACTCCGGCACTCAGGAACATGCAGACTATTGCGATGAATACGAGTTTCTTATGGGGGATTACATATTTCAGTAAACGCCGGATCATCTTTCTGTCGATTACTCTGCCCGCATAATCTTCATCATCGAAATGTCCGCCGTGTCCGTGCGGGGGCATCAGTCATCCTCCCCGTCGGTATGAACATTCTCTTTTTTCGCTTCCTCTTCCAACTGCTGCATCCGGAAGAGTTCAGCGTATAATCCGCCCATGGCAAGAAGTTCATCGTGAGTACCCTGTTCTGCAATAGTCCCCTCATCGATAACAATTATCAGATCCGCCTCTTTGATAGTACTGATTCTATGTGCCACGAGTATTGCAGTAAGATTGGTTATTTCTTCCTTAAGTCGGCTCAGGATAGCTGCTTCCGTCTCTGTGTCAACACTCGAAAGGGAATCATCGAGAACCAGTATCCGCGGTTTGAGGGCAAGAGCACGGGCTATCGCAATCCGCTGTTTCTGCCCGCCTGACAGGGTAATTCCGCGTTCGCCTACCAGTGTATCATATCCATCCGGGAATCCGTCTATCTCTGCTGACACTTCCACAAGTTTTGCCAGAGATTCGATTTCACTATTGCCGATTCCTTCTGCTCCAAATGCAATATTGTCGGCAACTGACATAGCAAATAAGAAGGTCTCCTGAGGTACATATCCGAACAGTCCGCGCAGGACAGAGAGTTTTAACTCACGCACATTTGTTCCGGAAAGAAACATTGAGCCTTCCGGTGGGTCATACAAACGCATGAAAAGTTCTATGAGAGTTGTTTTCCCCGAACCTGTCTTTCCTGTAATTCCAAGGGTGCTTCCTGCCGGAAGTGTAAATGAAATGTCTCGCAGGACTTCTGTCTCTGCACCCGGATAGGTGAAGGACAGGTTCCTTGCTTCAAGTACCGGCTCATTGGTTTTCGTTATATGTCCGTCTGCAATATCAGGCAGTGTGCCAAATATTTTCTGCAGCCGTCCCATACTTGCAGCGCCGCGCTGAAGAAGATTTACGACCCAGCCTATTGCAATCATAGGCCATATCAGCATCATCAGGTAACTTGAGAATGCGACATACTCGCCAAGAGAGATGCTACCCTTGATGGCCATCGTGCCACCGGCACCAAGCAATATTGTAAGCGTCGTAAGAGCGAGGGCTCCAATCATCGGTTCGAACATTCCCCATAACCGGGCAAGTCTGATATTTTCTTGGACACAGCTCTGTGCCTTTTCGGAAAAATAAGCGTTCTCTGAGTCTTCATCTCCGTAGGCTTTGACCACCATCACACCGGAGAGTGACTCCTGGGCTTTCTCAGTAAGTGTCGAAAAAGCCTTCTGCACAGACTCGAACCGCTTGAATATGAGTTTCCCGAAACGTAGCATCAGTAAAGCAAGAAGAGGAAGCGGAAGCAATGTTATCAGGGTGAGTTTCCAGTTCATCAGTAGCATTATCGTTATGCTTGAAATAGAAAGGAACAGTGCATCGAACGATGCAATAGTCCCTATTCCCGTTGCCATCCGGACTGCGTTGATATCATTTGTCGCATGTGCCATGATATCCCCGACTTTTGTGCGGTCGAAGTACTGCGGTGACAGAGTCTGCAGGTGGTCATACAGTTCCTGCCTGACATTCCTGTCGATGCGGTAACTGGCACCGACAACGAAATACCGCCATAAAAATCGAAATACCCCCATGCAGACATAAATCGCCAGCACAGACAGTCCCATTTTGCTTATCATCGTCCGGGTTGCAGACCCGCTTACCAGTCCATCTATAACACGCTCGAATATCTGCGGTATTATCAGCTGAAGCCCATCTACTACAATGAGTGTTGCCACACCGAGCAGTATAGCTTTCTTGTGTTTGAGTATCCTCTTGAGCAGCAGTTTCATGCTGCTTTTATCAATTTTCTCTTTACCGGGTTTCAATTGTTTTCTTCCGTTTAGTGGTGTCAGTAATACTCTGCGTCTCTATATTCCTGTTCGATGATCGCATATTCAAGCACCAGTAATTTCAGGTATTCCGGTTTTACCGACCAACCCTTGTCTGTAGGAACTGCGGTTACCGTAACAGTTACACCGGTCTCCTTCAACAGTTCCCGTGCAAGATCACCGATAAGAGCATATCTGTCTATATCGCTTTCAAGGACAATTGTCTCTGATTTTGTTCCGGGAAAAAGAACCTCTATGATTCCTGTCAGAACAAGTGTATCATCCGGAATGCTCGTACTGTTCCCGCAGGAAAGAACCACCAGGATTATCGACAGTATTATCCAACGCATGATTTTCCTTTCAGCGCAGCGGCCATGGCTGCAGTTCTTCGGCAGGGACTACGGTCGAATCCGCTATCATCCCCCACGCCCCGAAATTAACCCAGTTCGAAAGAGCCTGTGACAGTTCTTCCGGGGTTAATTCCGGCATGATGTCATAGACTTCATATCCGTTCCGCCAGTCTCCTGTCCCTATTTCATAACTTCCGAGTATCCAGCATTGAGTGCCTTTGTTTGCCAGCCCCATTGCTTCGTAGGTTCTGTTCGTTTCGACGGTTTCGGTTACAATTACAGGGTCGAATCCATCATGTATTGCATTCTGTAAAACATCAGCCATTAGAGAACAGGCTTCGGCCGGCTCAGGCGATGATACATATAGATAACCCCAGTTTTTCTCGTAGTTGGTGCTTCCCGACCAGGTAGCGTAAGTCAGTGCATTATCAGTTCGAAGTACCTGCCAGAGGACTTTACTGACTACAGAAAGTGCAGCGTTATAAGCCGGCAGGTCAGGATGCCCCTGCGGTGGTGCGTTGAACTTGACAACGCAGTATGCTGTTGGAGTTTCACTGTATTGAACAGCAATTGTATCCGAACTAACCGTGAAATCATCTACGGGACGGAATTCTTCCCCGCCTTCGGGTATATTGCCGAAAGCTGTCTCCAATATTTCCCTGAGTTCTTCGGGTGGCGTGGGTCCCGCATGAGTAATAAGCAGATTATCTGCTCTTATCCGCCCGGTGAGCATTTCCCGTATGTCGTCTTCAGTAAATGATGAAACGGTTTCAATTGTACCGTCAGGCAGTTTCCTGTATGTGTGTCCGGGCATAAACACATCATTTGCTACATACCATATCCAGTCATCAGGTGAATTTACCTTCTCCTGAATACTCTGTATTGTACTCATTCTGACCTGTTCGACCGCCTGCTCATCGAGTTCCGGATTGAGAAGACAGTCCCCAAATGCGAGAAGAAGCTCCGGCATATCCTCTCTGATGCACCTCAGGTGATATCTGGAAAAATCATAGTTGAAATTCCCCGTCCATTCCGCCTGGCTTCTGTCCATCAGTTCACGCCAGATTGGTCCGGTATATTCATCCGAACCCATTACGGCACACTCAAGTGCAAATCTTTCCAGCCCCTGAGTTTCTTCAGTCAATGCTCTGGAACCACCGATCATGAAGAAGGAGAGTCCCTCCACTTCGTTGTTGTCGAGAGTTCGTGTTATTACCTGAATACCATTTGAAAGTGTAAACTCATCTACATTTTCCGGAACACCGCCAAATACAGAAACAGCCAAAAGCAGAAGTGAAATGATTATTGTTTTCATGTTATTCCCCCCCTTCTTCGAGCGGTATCATTATGAAGTTCACATGCGGCCTATCAGTTATCCATGTCTGCAGAAATGCTTCTATTTCATCTAATTCAACCGCTTCAATGTTCTCCTGATAAGTCGTGTAGTAATCGAGATTGCCAGCTACCACCCACCAGAAAGGAAGGGATTCGACCGCTACATCATATGCTGTTTCCTCAGCCAGCAGGCGATGGCGATAGAACTCTGCCTTTGCCATTGCAATTCCATCTTCTTCATAATATGACATCTCCTGAAGTTCTTCTATCTCATCGTGCAGCACCTCGAGCCCGGCTTCTGCATCTTCAGGCAGTATCATTCCGCCGAAGGTGATTGTGGGTGCAAACCGCTGGGTATAGTACGAGCCGTAAATACTCAGAAATGGTCCATTGGTTACAAGGTCCGTGTAGAATTCCCGGCTCATCAATCCGAGATAGGAACCCCAGACATCTGCAGGATAACTAGCTTCAGGTTGAGTCGCTATCGAGGGGCCTTCATATATAACCGATACATAGCCTATTCCCGCCGGGCTATCCACATAAACTGTTGAGTCCCGCTCAATATTTATCAGAATAGGAAGGTCATCGTAATTGCTTCTGCCCCCATACTCCCAATCCCCGAAATACTCTTCTGCAATTTCGAATGCCTCGCCATATTCGACATCGCCTGCAATTATCAGCACTGAATTGTCGGGGGTATAATACATCTCCTGAAAATCGTACATTGCAGGAGGTGCTGCCGACTGAATTACCTCAGGCACACCAATTCCGCTTATCCGCCATGGCGCATCTGAATAAATAGTCTCCTCTTTGGCAAGCGACAGATTTTGAAACGGATGTGAAACTTTACGGTCATACTCGTTCATGATGACTTCGCGTTCCAGCTCCATTTCCTCCATGTCAAACAGAGGTGTAAGAATGGCGTCTGCCATGAACTCCATCCCCTCTTCGAACTTATCGCTTGCAATGGTACTGAAGTACTGGACACGTTCAGGATATGTTGTTCCGTTCCTCGATATACCGAGTTCCCCCATACGCCTGTTATAGGCAGTCTGATCAGGCAGAGCTTCGTTCCCTTTAAAGAACATATGCTCATAAAAGTGAGCGAAACCGTTCGTTTCAGCGGTTTCACATGTTGCTCCCGTCTTCACAGCTATGCATATGGTGACGACGGGTGCTGTAGCATCCGGGCTTACGACAACCGTAAGACCGTTGTCTAAAATCTCAGTTTGAAACTCAGCGGCAATGGACATCTGAAATAGCAGAAAGAGAAATAGTACTGATACAAAAGAAACACGCATTTTCACTCCTTGTTTTTATAAGTTGCTAATCTAATATATTAAGATTGACTTGTATAGAATATAAGGGTTGCTCAAACATGATTTGAGAATAACAGTTAATGAAAAACAAAGACTCCAACGAAACAGCTGACGCGGGCAGACTGGTCAATGTTGTAATTACACGTCCTCTCTGGCAGCCTTTTACATACAGGCTCCCCGATAAACTCGATGGCGGGAATATATTGGGATGCAGGGTCATTGTTCCGTTTGGAAAAGACCGGCTTACCGGATACATCTGGGATGAAAAAGTAAATACTGATCTTAAAAAAGTGAAGAACATTCTGGAAAGGACAGACTCTTCACCGCTCCTGCCGCCCGATGTTATCGAACTGGTAAAGTGGACTGCTGATTATTATCAGGCTCCCCCCGGAATGGTGATGTCAGCGGCACTTCCGCCCGGGATATCAGGAAAAGCACAGCGGTTTGTTATTCTCACGAGTAAGATTGACTCCTCTGATCCGCTCAGTAATCTCCTAGCCGAAAACAGAAAAGTAACTGTTAAAAGTATACAGGATGCCCTGGATAGCAATTATCCGCTGGAAGCAGAATTTTCAGTACTTGAATCAGATGGGGTAATTCGTACATGGTGGGAGGTCTCTTCCGGACCTAAAACACTCAGGGAAATAATGGTGGAGCCTGTCCCTGAATCCGGAGATCTTTCTGAAAAGGCACATGCCCTCCATAAGAAAGCTCCGAAACAGGCGGAAATACTATTCCATATGGCTATTGCAGAGGAGGTCGTCTCGCGAAAACAGCTGCTACTGGAAACAAGAGCAGGACTTCCGTCTTTGAAGAGTCTTATCTCGAAAGGACTGCTACGGGAATTCTATGTCACAAAGATACGCGATCCCCTTCAGAATATTGGTAAACAACCGCCTGAATCTCTTCCGGATTTGACGGATCAGCAGGATAAAGTATTCAGCAGAATAATGAAGTCTGTAAATACTAAAGGAGTATTCCTGCTTCATGGTGTCACGGGAAGCGGAAAAACAGAGATCTATCTACGCGTAATCTCTGAAGTACTGAAAAGCGGTAGAAGTGCTCTCGTTCTAGTCCCTGAAATATCCCTTACCCCTCTTGCCGTTTCAAGGTTTGAAAGACGATTTCCCGGTATAATCGCTATTCTGCACAGCGGTATGTCTCCGGGAGAGAGACTGGACAGCTGGAACCTCGCAAGGCAGGGAGAAAGAAAGATAGTGATCGGCCCTAGAAGCTGTATCTTCGCCCCGCTCCCAAACCTCGGGGTAATAGTAGTCGATGAAGAACACGACTCGAGTTACAAGCAGAATGAGTTACCAAGGTATCATGGAAGAGACCTTGCCATAGTCAGGGGAGCAATGGTGAACATTCCGGTCATCCTCGGTTCTGCAAGCCCGTCCCTCGAATCTTACGGAAATGCAAAGAAGGATAAATACACTCTCCTTGAGTTATCGAAGCGAATAAATGACAGACCTATGCCCGAAACAACGATTGTCGCGGCAGGTACTATGAACCATCCGCTTCTTTCGGATGAACTTCTCGCAGGTATTGGAAAGAGAACGGCTAAGGGCGAACAGAGTATCGTACTGATTAACAGAAGGGGGTTTTCTCCGACTCAGGTCTGCCGGAATTGTGCACATCGCGAAGAGTGTCCAAATTGTGGAGTTACACTCACATATCACAAAAAGGGACAAGCGCTTCGTTGTCACTATTGCGGATTCTGGAAGCCCGCTATGAAACGATGTCCCGAGTGTGGTCTCGATCAATTCTCGCATATGGGACCCGGTATACAGAAAGTAGAAGATGCCATCAAAGAACTTCTCCCTGATACACGCATCATTAGAATGGACGCAGATACCACCCGTGGAAAGATGGCGCACTGGCAAATACTCGAAAAGTTCGGGTCAGGGGCTGGCGATGTGCTTCTCGGAACCCAGATGGTTGCAAAGGGACATGATTTTCCGGCGGTAACTCTTGTCGGAATAATTGCAGCTGATATGGGGCTTGCGTTTCCTGATTTCAGGGCAGCGGAGAGGACTTTCCAACTGATTCTGCAGGTGGCCGGAAGGGCTGGAAGAGCAGATAAACCAGGGGAGGTTATAGTTCAGACAATCGATGCAGGAGATCCAATTATCCGGGCTGCTGCCAATCATGATTATGACGGGTTTCTGGAACTGGAGATGTCTGTGAGGGAAGCATTCGGATATCCGCCATTCGGGCATCTTATCCGATTCATCTGGAGTGGGTTGAATGAAGATGCAGTTCAAAGCAGTGCACGGTATTCAGCAAATATAGGTGTGATTAATAATGCAGATATCTCCACTCCGCAGGAAGCGGTGTTTCCGAGAATAAATCGGCGATGGCGGTGGAGCGTACTGGCTTCATCTAATTCCCGTAAGGTGCTGGCTGAGGTTGCCGAAACAATCCGCCGGCGGTACGAATCGCTTACCCCCCCCCGCGGTGTCCGCCTCGACATCGACATCGACCCCCACAACCTCCTATAGGCGGGACGGAGTCAATTTGGTCAACTTACTTGTCCAATATATGACTTATTAACGTATTAAATTGTGCCTTAGATGATATTCTTGATATATTCTGGTGTACTGCTTGTTTTGAAATGTTAAGCAATCTCCCGGAATCGACATAACTCAAACCCAGATATTCTACAAAAGCATTACATAGAAATACCCTTGCGTGGGTTATTCTCTTTCTCCGGCTTGTTGATTCAAGCATAATCTTTGTTACAAACCAGTTTTCCTCTACATACATAAAGAGTTTATTGATACTCTCGTGTTCTTTACTTCTATTTCTAAAATCAGAGTTAGCAACGGAATTTGATTTCTCGAAAATTTCCTTTGCAAAATTCCTATTTCCAAGAATCCGGTGCTGTTTGGAGATGTCGACTTTCTCTTTCTTAGCATCATCTATATGCAATAATCCCTCAGATCCTATCAAATGCAACCCTTCATCGAAATCTAAATCATCAGATTCGTTATCTTCCGAGAACAGAAAAGAAAGATATTCACCATTCTTCACATAGTTAGAATTTCCAAACATTTCATAGATTTTGTCAGCCTTTATTATTTTAGGATGAACTCGATTCATCAGTTCGTAATGACCGCTCCATTTGTATGTAGTTAGATCCATTTGACCATTAACGATCCCTGCCTGAAGTGGATTCAAATGTATATACTTTACGAGCTTCTGAAAATACAGATCCTCTTGAACAAGAATTGATTTGTATCTGTTTTGAAATAAGTGTCCAACACGGTCATGACGGTTATTGAAATAAAGCGCATATCCGGTAAGTAGTTTTCTCATGAACTGAGATAATGCTGTATCCCCTGTTTTTAGCAACAGATGAAAGTGATTGGGCATAAGCACCCATGCATATATTACAACATCTGTATCGGATACACACTTCAGAAGACGAGTGGCAAATTCACTTCTGTCCCGATCATCTCTAAACAACAATCGCTTTTCTATCCCGCGAGACATCACATGGTGGATAGCGTCTTTCCAGTCTAATCTTTTTATCCTTGGCATAGTACTATCATTGTACTCCAAAATCAAGACAATTTCAAGCCCCTAATTTTTTATTGTAGTAGAGAGTGATAATTTGCCTTTTTTGTATATTACTCTTAGATACGCAATGTATCCCGCCAAGTTAGTTGACGAAGTTTACTCCGTCCCGCTGTGGTGAGCGAGAGGGAGGAGGGCATCACCGACGAGGATGGCGACGGCGGCGTTATCGAAGCGCGAGTTATCAGCATAAATGCCGGCATAAGCCTGTTGGTGGGCTGCGAATCCCGAATGCAGGAAATGAGAAGCAACGGCAGCATCAATCTCAAAATCAGAATTTTCGAACTTTAGATTGAATTCCGGTGGAATTGCTGCATCGTAATGCGGTTCGGATATCTGCAGAATCAGTGCATCCCGAAGCTCTTCCGGAATATCTGCTGTTGTCTTGATTATCTCAATGCATCGGTCGCGTACTTCGCTAAAAGAGAGGTTAGCCATCACTTCTCTCTTTGTCTTTTTCTTTATCTTCAATTTCAGTTTGCAGGTAATACGAAAGCCGCTCCTCCAGTATATCTGCGGTAAGTACCATATCCAGAGTCCCGTCGTGTCCAAGACTGAAATTACCTGTTTCTTCACTGACTATTACTGTAAGACAATCTGATACTTCTGTTATTCCAAGGCCGGCTCTGTGCCGTGAGCCGAGTTTCGATCTAAACTCCCTGAATACTTCAGGGCCACCGAAATATGTTTTCTTCGAGGTGGGAAGAAATGCTTTGGCTCCTATTATCTTATTGTCCCGAATTATTATAGCTCCGTCATGCAGATATCCCGGGGATGTGAGCATTGCCACTATCATATTTTTATCAATTGGGAGATCCTTGAGAGGAATCATTTCATCGTAGAAATTATCCAGAGCTTCTTCTCTTTCTATTACAAAAAGACCGCCAAGATGATGACGCCGCAACATCAGACAGGTGCCGACGATATTGCCTATTTCAGTTGTGTGAACCTCCTGTCCACCAAAGAACCTCCTGAATTTATGTGAAAGGAATCGACCGGTAGAACCCAGCATATCGCGTATTTCATCGTGAAAAAGAACAACAATCGCAATCAGCAGAACGGGAGCAAGGGCTTCCATCACGTAGTTAATGATATAGAATTCCGTATTCTCAAGCACTGCAGCTATCATATAAACTACAATGAACATCAGTATGACAGGCATGGCAGCAGTGCGCCATAGTTTTTTCAAAAGAAGCCACACAATAAGAACGACAAGGGCAATATTAGCCAGTTGAGTAAGCCAAAAGACGCTGAATATGGGGTGTCCCAGTGGTTCCATCACTTATACTCCGTCTTCGAATGCCTGAACAACCTGAAGTACTTCAAAGGTTCTCCCAACATCATGAACTCTTATTATGTCTGCCGAACTGCCGTACATTGCGGTTACGGCATGTGTCGCTGTTTCTCTTTCTTCAGGATTATCTATACCTGTAATATGTCCAAGAAAACTCTTGCGGGAATGCCCCATTACAATGCGGCAGCCCAGCCATCTGAATTCGCTTATTCTGCTGATCAGACTAATATTGTCTTCTACTCTCTTTCCGAAGCCTATACCGGGGTCAATCAGTATCTTGTCCTTTCTTATACCCGCATCAATAGCCAGTTCAATCTTCTCTGAAAGATAATCATATATTTCCCCCACGACATCATTGTATTCGGGGTTGTTCTGCATTGACTCCGGATTTCCCGGCATGTGCATCAGCACAACCGGACATTCTGCTTCTGCTACAACATCAGCCATGCGGGGGTCTTTCAATGCCGTCGTGTCATTTATCATATCTGCCCCGGCGGCGAGTATCTTTTCTGCCACTTCCGCACTCGATGTATCCACTGAAATGACTGCAGAAGCACTTCTGCCAAGTTCTGAAACAACCGGTGCAAGCCTGTGCAGTTGTTCTTCCGGCGACACAGGAAGAGATCCTGGTCTTGTAGATTCGGCTCCGACATCGATAATATCAACCCCTTCTTTAATCATCTTTTCCGCTTGCTGTATTGCTGCATCTGAACCTAAATATTTGCCGCCGTCAGAAAAAGAATCTGGTGTTATATTTAGTATTCCCATTATGAGGGGAAAGCCTGTAAAATCCAGGACTTTTCCCCCTGCAGAAATGCTGTCCGGAAGACTAGGAGGGGCATTCAGCATTATTCTCAATTCACCGGCGAATGCATCGAGACCAAACGGTTGTTCTTTAAGTGAAATGCAGGCTCTGATGAGTTGTCTGTATGTTCCCAAAACAAGAACGGATGTCTCAGGTATAGAACAGGCTATTGCTCCCCGGGCCACAATTGCATCAGCACCATTTGCAAGCATGCACTGCTTTAGAATGTTTGCCGGTGGCGAAGCAATCGGACTCATTGAAAATGTCAGTATCATGTTTTTTTGCGAAAGCCGGTGGAACACTTCTTTGTCAGCGTCGATAATGCGCAGCTGTTCGAGCCACTCGTAATCATGTTTGATATCGAGTTTTCGAATTTTCATCTATGATCGCAGAATACTCCTGCCAATGAGAGAAAGGGCTTCAGTTCTTGTTTCCATTCTCTTAAGATATCCCCTCATTGCAGATGTTACAATTCTCGAGTCCCGCTTTTTAACCCCGCGGATGGCAAGACACATGTGTTCGGCTTCCATCACCACCATAACTCCCTTTGCTCCCAGTTCCTCCATCAGACGATCAGCTATTTCCGTGGTAAGCCGTTCCTGAATGGTAGGCCTGGCTGCCATGAATTCAACCATTTCAACTATCGAACTCAAGCCGGCAATTCTGTCATTTGCAGGAAGATATACAATATCACACCGTCCAATATATGGTAGAAGATGGTGCTCACACATCGACGAAAAACTTATGTCCTTCACGATTATCAGTTCATTTTGACCACTGCACTGCATTGTTGTAAGTGAATCTGAATTTTCTTTAGAAACACCCCTGCACAATTCGAGCATGGATTTTGCAACACGCTGCGGAGTTTCCCGGAGCCCTTCCCTATTCGGGTTCTCTCCCATCCCCTCCAGTATCAGTTTCACGCCCTGTGCTATCTTTTCCGGATTTATCACTTTCCGGTGTTTCTCCTTCCGGTTCTATCTCTTCAACCGTATTTTCGTCTTCCACTTCGTGAATTGTCAATGTTACTTCACCGACATCTTCTGTATTCTCAATTTCAGTGACTTTTTTATCGTCAATTAAAATTTCAGGAACATCCTCATCAGGACGCATCTCCTCAAATATTTCTGTGATTTCGTTGGCAGTAATAGTCTCCTTTTCTATAAGAATTTCCGCCATTCTTTCGACAATGTCCTTATTGTCATCGAGTATATCCATAGCCTTGCTGTAGGCATCCTCAATGAAATTCTTTATTTCAGAGTCAATAGTCCGGGCGGTGTTATCGCTGTATTCACTTGAGCGGCTGATTTCCCTGCCAAGAAAGATTGTATCTGAATTATTGGAATGTGTTACAGGACCCAGCTTTTCACTCATCCCCCATTCACAAACCATCTTCCTGGCAAGAGAAGTTGCCTTTTCCAAATCATTGCCGGCACCTGTACTTAGAGTATTGAGGAACAGCATCTCCGCAGCCCGTCCCCCCAGAAGCATTTTAAGCATACTGTCAAGTTTTACTTTTGTATATGTGTATCTATCATCCTTTGGTAGAAAACTCGTCACTCCCAGTGCCATGCCCCGGGGGACGATAGTGACTTTGTGAATTGGATCCGGATCATCTACAAACAAACCAACAACAGCATGCCCGCTTTCATGAATAGCCGTACACTTCTTCTGTTCGGAAGTCATAACCATGCTCTTTCTCTCAAGCCCGAGCATGATTCTGTCGACTGCATAGTCAAAATCCTTCTGTTCGACCTTTTCTGCATCCCGCCTGGCCGCCTTTAATGCTGCTTCATTTGCAAGATTTTCGAGGTCAGCCCCGCTGAAACCGGGTGTGATTTTTGCAATACTGTCGAGCCTTACATCATCTGCAATCGGTATCTTACGGGTATGAACCTTGAGGATTGCCTCTCTCGCCTTTACATCCGGCATACTCACCACAATCCGCCGGTCAAACCTGCCGGGGCGAAGAAGTGCAGGGTCAAGTACATCCGGTCTGTTCGTTGCAGCTACAACAATCACACCTGTATTTTCTTCGAAACCGTCCATCTCGACAAGAAGCGCATTCAGAGTCTGTTCTCTCTCATCATGACCACCGCCAAGTCCGCTGCCCCTGTGTCTGCCGACAGCATCGATCTCATCTATAAATATGATGCACGGAGCTTTCGCCTTACCCTGTTCGAAAAGGTCCCTCACGCGGCTTGCGCCCACACCGACAAACATCTCCACGAAGTCTGACCCGCTTATCGAGAAAAACGGAACTTTTGCCTCACCCGCAATTGCCTTTGCAAGCAGGGTCTTCCCCGTACCGGGACGGCCCATGAGTATTACACCCTTTGGTATTTTCCCACCGAGTCTTCTGAACTTCTTGGGTTTCTTAAGAAATTCTATAATTTCCATAAGTTCGGCTTTTGCTTCTTCGGCTCCTGCAACATCGTCAAATGTAACCTTGGGTTTATCGTCTGTGATGAGTTTGGCTCTACTTTTCCCAAATGAAAACGCCTGTCCGCTACCGCCACCGGCTTTACGCATGAACCAGATAAAGAAGCCAATGAGCAGAAGGAAGGGGATGAAAGAAAGAATGTGACCGAGAAGTTCATCAGGCGGTTCAGCCTTAATATTCACATAACTTTCGTTAAGAACACTGATTGTATTCGAATCTTCGAAAGGAATGAATGTGCTGAATTCAGAATAGGTTATACCGTCGATGGGTTGAGCTGTACTGAAAGTTCCGGTGACAGAACCATCGTTCTGTATGATGACTGATTTAACTTTACCGTCTTCTACATTCTGCATGAATACGGAATAATGAATCTCGACAGTATCTTTATCTGAACCCATAAATTGGAATATGGTAAATGCTATAAGTCCTATCAATAACCATAGAGTGATTGTTTTGCCCGTACATCCTGCTTTCATGTCAGCCGGATTAGGTAGGTTCTTCTTCTTATGGGGGGGTAGTTTGTCAGCCATATAACTCCTGTATCAGTTCTTTATTGCCATTATGTCGGGCAGGTTTCTGTTGTAACCGCCGGGTCCGTCCAGACCATATCCGAAAACGAAGCGGTCCGGTATTTTAAACAAGATTGTATCCAGTTTAACATCAACCTGTCTTTTTATCTTCTTGTCCAGTAATACAATAGTACGAAGGGATGCGGGGTTTCTGGATAATATCAGCCTTTGAATATATGCTAATGTAAGTCCTGTGTCTACAATATCCTCCACAAGAAGTACATTTCGGTCCGCCAGGGGAAGAGATGTATCCTGCGTTAGCCGTACTTCTCCGGATGTCACTGTCGCGTCCCCGTAACTCGAAGCTCCAATGAACTCTACCTGAATTTCTGCGTCCATTGCCCTGGCCAGATCCGCTGCAAACACAAAAGCACCCCGAAGCAGCGGAACCACTACTACACTTTCTCCTTTGTACAATTCCGATAGTTCTTTACCTGCAACAGCGATTTTTTCTGCAATTTCTTCAGCTGATATTAGAACTTCTGTTTCTTTGTTTCTAAAATTCACTCTTCTCCTCTACATTCACCGGATATGATATGGTAATTTTACTGCCCTCAATAGTCAATTGTATTCCACCCGGCAGATTATGAAATCCGTCTTTCCCGGTAGCTATCCACCTGTCAGTTTTTTCTATTTCGTACCTGCCGCCCCTCGGTTTGCCGGCAACAGTCCACAGAATACTTAACCTGATTACTTTAGAAAGTTCCAGGTATGCATCCCTGCTGAAACAGGAGTCATTGATAAGTTCCTCTTCTACTCTTCTTACGATACCGTCTATGTAATCTCTCCATTCCGATAAACCTGAGGAAGCGCGGGAAAATGCAACTGTACTTCCTGGTTTCACACCTTCTATACATGGAAAGACGATATTTCTGATCGAATTGCGCAGAATGGAATTGTCTTTATTGGTGGGGTCATCTATCCGGCTAATCTCGTTTGCAGCAAGATATTCCCGTACCTGCTCCCGCGTAATGTCAAGCAGGGGTCTTCTCACGGGACCGATCCCGACATAATCCATCCCGCCTAATCCCCGCAGACCTGCACCCTCCATCAATCTCATCAAAAGGGTCTCCGCCCTGTCCGACGCCGTGTGCCCTACGGCTATCAATTGGCCACTGTCAGAAACTTCAGCATATATTCTGCTGCGGCAGGAGCTAAGGTGTGCTTCGGTACAGGATTTCTCTTCCAATTGAATAGTCCTGATGGAGAATGAAATATCGAGTTTCCCTGCAAGTGTCTTTACAAAGTCTGCATCCTCCGAAGAATTCTCTCTGATCCCATGGTCGATATGCAGAACCGACAAGTCCCAATTCATGTGCTGTCTGAATTTATTCAGCAAAATCAGAAGAAGTACAGAATCAGCGCCGCCCGATACTGCTGCAGTCACAGCAGCCCCTTCGGGCAGCAGGTTTCTGTTTCTGACAGTTTCGATGAATATTTTTTCTACCGCTCTGCTCATTATCATTCCTCCGTAATATTGAATTATAATATGATATCATAGAGACATGCTTCTTCATTAATTCTCTTTTGACATTATCTTGCCGATATATGAGAATTATGTAGAAAGGACTCCGGATGAAAACAGTAGAACATAAAGCACAACTCAAAAGAACCGTTGGGCTTGCCGGGCTCTTCTCCATTTCAACCGGTGCAATGATAAGTTCAGGACTGTTTATTCTTCCAGGATATGCGTTTTCAATAGCGGGACCTGCTGTAGTGTTTTCATACCTGATTGCAGGATTGCTGGCTCTGCCTACAATGCTGAGTAAGGCAGAGTTAGCGACTGCTATGCCTCGGTCCGGCGGGGTATATTATTTCATAGACAGAGCGATGGGTCCCCTGGCAGGGACGCTTTCGGGACTGTCAGCATGGTTTTCCCTTACTGTCAAGACAGCTTTCGCCTTTGTGGGTATCCGAATTTTTGCGGACCTTATTCCTTATGTGGATGCTCATGTATTCTCGATAACAGCCTGTCTTCTGTTTACAGCAGTGAATTTAAAAGGAGCCGGGCATGCAGGAAAAGCACAGATCTTCCTGGTTGTCGCACTACTTCTTCTTATCGGGATCTTTGACGGTTTCGGCCTTACCGGTTTCAATCCTGATAACTTCAAACCAATGTTCCCGGATGGTTTTCGGGGTGTGCTTACTGCATCGGCACTTGTCTTCGTTTCCTTCGGTGGATTAACAAAAGTCACAAGTATCTCGGAAGAGGTGAAAAACCCGGGGAGAAATATCCCGCTAAGCATGTTCCTCGCATTGCTTGTCGTAACTTTTGTGTATTTTGTATCGGTTCTGATTTGCGTTAGTGTTCTCGATAATACTGTATTGAGTGAAAGCCGGATGCCAATTTCCGATGCTGCTCAGGCTATTGCGGGTAAAACAGGGTTCTATGTCATGGCAATTGCAGCAGTTTTTGCTTTTCTTTCGACTGCCAATGCAGGAATTCTCGCTGCTGCACGGTTCCCGTTTGCCATGAGCCGGGATAAACTGCTGCCCGGCTTTCTTTCTCGAATTTCATACAGCCACAAAACTCCGTGGGTTTCTGTAGCGTTTACGGGCATAACAATTTCCATCCTCCTGCTTTTCAGTTTCGAGAGTATAGTCAAGCTGGCTTCTGCAATGCAGATGTTTCTGTTCCTGCTTGTAAATGTTGCACTCATAATCATGCGCGAAAGCCGAATCAATACATACAAACCAATATTCAGATCTCCGGGATATCCATGGGTACAGATCGCCGGAATCACTGGGATGGCTATACTGCTGGTAATGCTCGGGCAATCTGCTCTTTTTGCCTGCCTTTTTATCACAGCAGCCGGAATAATTCTTTATTTCACCTATGCGCGTATACGTGCGGAACGCGAATCCGCTCTTCTTCATCTTGCAGCCCGTGTATTTCCGAAGAAGCTCCGGAGAGATGGTCTGATAAAGGAGCTTGCAGATGTCCTGAAGGAGCGGGATAATATTCTCGAAGACCGTTTCGACAGGCTCGTTGACAACGCCATTATTCTCGACATCGACGGATCTCCTGATATTTCTGATTTGTTTGACTCCGTGGCTGACTCTATGGCTTCCTATCTGCATCTGCCACCCGAGAGGATTAGTGAGTTACTTATTGAAAGGGAGGATGAATCGACAACAGCGCTTCGTCCCGGACTTGCTATTCCCCACATAATTGTCCCGGGCACTAAGAAGTTTGTAATCCTGCTTGCGCGCTGCAGGGAGGGAATCGATTTCGGTGGCGAAAACTCACCTGTCAAAATGGTCTTTGTACTGGCAGGAACAAAGGACGAGCGTAATTTTCATCTCAAGGCACTCATGGCCATTGCCGAACTCACAGGTGAGGCGCATTTTGATTCTGCATGGATGAAATGCCGCAACACTGAAGAGATACGGGACCTGCTTCTTCTTTCAAAACGCAAGAGAATTATCCCTGGTGGGGTTGACAGCACTTAACAAAATCTGAGATACCTGTCGATGGTAGCGGCGGAGGGATTCGAACCCCCGACCTCCGGATTATGATTCCGCTGCTCTAACCAACTGAGCTACGCCGCCACGGTGTCGGAAAATAGAACAGATTAAGACACCTGTCAAGAAGAAGATTTCTCTTTATTCTTCATTCTGAGTTTCAGTAATTTTTTGAGTATCTCTTCAGCATCAGTACTGTCGAGACCACGCCCGTCTTTTTCCACTCGAAGAATTACTGATGCGATACCCGATTTCTCGACGGATGTAACATTCACAGTATACTCGATAAGAGGTTTCAGCATCTCATCGAAAGATAAATCCCGGGCCGGCATCGTACAACAGAATAGAGTCGATATTTTCCGGTCGCCATCCATGTAATCACACACAGTAGATTCGCTGATCTCCCGCTTATTTTTCAGCATATCAGTAATGGAAGTGTATGCAAGTTTTATCAGAAGAACAAGTTCACCCACTGAAATGCTAGCCCTCAAGAATTCTTCTATGCTGTAATAAAAATCAGTAATTGTATTATTAGGTATGTCCTGCAATTCCTCGCGGATATCGGCCAGACGCTGAACATCATTCAGTCTCATTCCCTGATCGAAGTCCCTGAATTCTCCGAAAACATCATTAATGCTGTTCTTGATTACCGTGTATGCTGTTTCCATTTCACTATAGTCATCCCGTTCGATGTTGATGTTAAGAATGTCCACCCAGGTATCACCCCTGTGACTGGGGGACTTGAAGGAGACAACTGCTATTCCCTGTATGTCATTGATTTTCCCAACAAGTTCTATCACTTTTTCATCATGCGTACTGTTGGGAGAACGGCCTGAGACGAGAAGCAGTTTCAACTGTGCTGTAAATGTTGTCAGGGATACCATTGCCAGATATGCCTGTATCTGTCCTGTACTCTTGCATTCCTTCATGAGAAGTGGAATAAGAGCCCTTGCATATTGCTCAGCTCCTCCATAGTGATGTATTCTGTGTAATTTTTCAAGTTCGTGTTTTACCAGCAGTTTCTTCAGGTAATGACGGATTTTCATCTGTTTTTCCTTAGAAGCACCCATCTCTTCAGGGCCGGTCATCTCTACTCTTATCGAAATAATACCGTCTCCTGTCGTGTACCTTCGCTGGTGTCTTATGGTAGCACCTTCCCACGAATGCATCAGTGTCGTTACAAAATCCTGAAATGACATGTCTCTTTCATAACCTGCAATGTTAACTCCTGTCAGATGTTCTCTCGTTGTTTTTAGATTCTTAATCCTGAATACCGCTGTTCCGCCTGATATTCTTACCTTGCTTACAAGTTGGTAATTAGTTTTGATTATCCACGCCAGGTCGGAAGCCTTTCTTTCGGCAAGATATTCATCTGACCGGGAAGAAATAAAGAGAACCAGTTCTCCATTCTCGGCGAGTATTCCGTGGGGTATTTCCTTGTCTTTATAAAGACCGGTAAGAGCGAGTCTTACATCTTCGAATATTTCGAGTCGTTCGGCTCCACGTGAAAGAAGAGATATTGTTCCCATTCTCCCCATTGCCAATCGCTGAAGCAGATCTTCGAGTGCCATTGCATCTGCCCGGAACTTCTCTCTTTGCTCTTTGTCCGGTTCAATTATCCCTGTGATTACAAATCCGCGGCGGACACCGTATTCCTCTTCGGTAAATCCTTCGAGGACATCGAGATTCCATCCTTTGTGATGAAATTCGCCCAGCACTATGCTTGCCAGTCCGGGCCAATCCAGTGCTGAAACACCAACCAGCATCAGATTGTCATCAGTACAGTCAACTGCCACCCGGGTTGCACATGTAAGTTCTCCGCTGATAAGTTCTGAGTATATAGCTTTGCGCCTTTTCGCAGGGATAATGCTAACAGGACAGCTGTCTTCACTGCGTATGGGTGGTTCTGTTTTCTTTTGTTTTTTCACCGCTGTAAAATCTCCTAATTATATATCCTTGACAAAAGACGCTTATAAGAGCATATATGCTCTCCAATAAACCCGAACGCAACCGGGTACCGTGGGCGAATAGCTCAGCTGGCTAGAGTGCCTGCCTTACAAGCAGGATGTCGTGGGTTCAAGTCCCTCTTCGCCCACCACCTTTTAATCCCATACGGTCTGATACCCTGCATCTTCCATAGTATCTATTTCAAAGTCCCACTCGAATACTGATTCTATTTCATCGCGTTCATTGAATAATAATATCTCCACCGTATAGTTCCCATCCTGAATATATTGTGCTGGGAGGAACTGAAGCATACCCGCATACGAAACAATAGGCTGCAGTTCACAGATTGTATTCCCGCTCAAGTCTGCAATAACTGCCATTGCTCTCTGGACAACGAAGCCATCCTCGATATCCATCATAACCTGAATTACAGGATAATGATCAAAGACGATTCCCTGCGGAAATATAGAAGAAAACAGAACCTTCGGACGTACGGGAACCGATAGTGTACATGGTTCACTCAGTGTCTCATTACCGGCGCTGTCATGCAATTGGAAATAAACTGTGCAGGTTTCTCCGGATAGGCCAATAACATCCGCGATGACGCTCCAGTTGGAGTCATCGGCTTTTTTCAAAGCAGATTCTGTTGAGCCTTCAATATGCATCATGACTGATTCTATTGCAGTATCATCTTCGCCGCAAATAGTCGCGTTCAGTAGCATCGATACCGAATCCATTGATATTTCAATGCTGTGGACTACAGGCAGGGTGTTGTCGACAACAACGCTCCACTCAGCTGTTTCCAGTATGACGCCATCTGCATTTATGAGAATTGCAGTTGGCAGGAGATTGCCTGTCACACTGTCGGGATGCACAAAATAAGCGATACCTTCATTCAACACAGGCTCTATTAGAGAGTCTCCAAAATATACCTGAAGTTCTTCTTCTGCCGAAGGAGTTACTGTTAACTGAAAACTATACTCTTCGGGTCTACTGCAGATGCACCCGAACGGAGTAAGCGATGTTATCCGCAGCGGGACGGGATTGAATGACAATCCCAGATTCACATATCCGGTGTCATCCGGTACATTCCATCCCTGCATGAGTATCCAGTAAACTCCATTAGGGTCAGGCTCGGGGATGAATACTGTCTCATTTGCCGTTGGAGATGTTGACCTCTCTTCCAACTCTTCCATCCCGTCTATCATGCGATTCCCGTTTTTATCAGAGAAGAGATAAAGGTCCATGTCCAAACCGGATGTCTCTCCCGATGCGACTATAAGCATACTTCTCACATCTTCTTCAATGACAAATGGTCCCAGTACCCAGCCCGAAGAAAGGGGATTTTCCGGGTCATCCTGCTCAAGTATCTGATTCTCGTATAACGCAACTGTCGGTATCTGCGGAGCGGTTACCGTGTCTTCATCCGCTGATTGGTGTGGAGTATATACAGGAGCTCTTTCCCGTATTTCAGCACCCGCACTGCTGGGCCCGGTTATGTGCGAAATACCCCTGAATGGAGAAACACTGCAGGAGCCTGAGAACTCTCTCCAATAGAACATGTTTCCGGTGTTATCCAGAACAATGTACTTTATACCGTCTTCAATCCCTCCAAACGGAATCACTTCACAATTGAAGCCGTTTTGGAAGAGAGTAAGGTTATATTCATCCATCATGAGGGGGGGCGAAGAAGGAGCAGCAACTTCAAGGGGAAACCACTTTGCTCCGCTGTATTCTTCATTTTCTGTTGTGTCATTGAGCACATAAAGTTGACCGGAATAGAAGGAACGCGGAAACAGAAAACCGTTTCCCTGGTTTTCCGCGGGTAGAAATTCGATTTGAAAATCAGAGCTGCCCTCTGATACATTCCGTAAGTAGAATACCCGTTTTTCAGGTATCAATCCGGGAACCCTGTAGTGAATTGTGTATTCCTCTCCCTCGCTGACATTTAGGTTCGAACTTCCGCTCATGCCGAAAGGTGAGACAATGTCGATGGTGTATCCGCCGAAGGGTTCCCAGCCAAGGTCGAAGAAGCAGAAACCTTCGGTATCCGTATACTTAATGCCCGATACCATATTTCGGTTGTCCCAGTGAGAACGGGCAAGGACCATTGCTCCTTCGACAGGCACTCCGGTACAATCCGTCACCTTTATTTTGACATGTGCTGTTTCCGTATAACCCGAATCGCCTTGCATATATCCGGAATTTTCAGGACCTGCGGCGTTTGAGGTCACAGAACTGATGACATCGTCCGGACTGAATGCGGTAATCGTGGAAATAGTCTTTCCCCTGTGTCCGACTCCCTCACCTGATAGCCAGGTATGCCCTATTGCAGTTGTCGGATTATTGATATCCCACTGCACCCATACATCCCGGGAGGGGTCTAGGTATTGATTCCACTGGTGGTCTTCTCCCCTGCATCCCACGACATAGGACGGAATGAACATTGCCCGGCACAGAGCTGTCTGGAGTATGGACTGCTCCCCGCAGGAACCATAGGCTTTAGCATAGATCACCATCGGCTGTAGGTCATTGGACTTATAGCCGAAACTCATGAAGGGGCCAGGTTGGCACCATGACAGATAATTGGATAATCTGAAAACCGCCTCCTCGTAGGTACGGGCTTCCTGCAAGCTCTCCATCAGCGGAGCACCATAGGTACTGTCGAATGGTATGAAACTGCGCCAGAATACATGTTCCTCTGAATTGCCGTAAAGACTATCGACTTCATATCTCATTACCTCTTCTTCTGTGAGACTGTCGCTAAAAAGAGAATCGAGCCAGTATTCTGCATTTACACGCCCCGGAATTTCGAACATAACTCTCGGATGAACCGTGTATCTGTAGTAGTTTCCCCCTCCAACCGATGTCCAACCGCCGAGTGTCAACAGAGAAAGAAAAGTACTGCCATCAGTCTCTTCAGTCAGGTTTACATAATCGAGTTGTTCTGCTGTTTCATATACGATCTCGGCATTGCGGGCAAAAATATCTTCATCATTGTTCCTGTACATCTCTCTCAGGACTTCTGTTGGCGAGTTTGCAATGCAGTAGGCGATTTCATCGCGATATAAAGAATCTGCATTCAGAATAGAACGGCAGAAGGCATGTACTATTGAAGTATCAGAAGGTGTCCGTAATTCAGTAAACGGCTGGAAATACCTTCCGTAGTAATCATCTGCATTCATCACCGAAGAATTGGGGCTGAACCTCCATGAGTGCTTTTCGATGAAATGCGGCTTCTCACCATCCCCGTTTTCAAGCATGAACAGTGTAAGAATTCCCCTGCCGTTTCCGACAATGAGGTCTTCAGTTCCGTCCCTGTCTATATCTGCAAATGCCGGAGATGAATATTCACCGACACAAATACCTGCATACGGAGATAATTCTCTTTCCTCATCCCATTTTCCGGATACCGAGTCATACCTGAAGTATCTGAGTGTACCGCCGGCACACCCGAACACAATGCCGTCTCCCCAAGGAGTAGGATTTCCCGATGGAATATCCGGCAGTTCAGTAATCTGAATCCAGTCTCCTCCGAAAGTACCCTCTTCGGAATCCAGATACCACACACCACCTTCACGGGTGCCAATCAATAGTTCTTCCTCGTCATCTCCGGATATGTCGACTGCTGCAGGAACAGTGTAAGTTCCGGGGGCGGAAAGCAACAATGTGTCACCGTTGCTTACTATGAGCAGGTCTCCCTGCTTAGAACCAATAACCGTCTGTAAAAAACCTTCTCCTGATTCCCAATAACAGGGAGCTGCGTTCAACCATCCAACAAATCCCTCTGTTTTCTCATACCACTGCGGCAGCGAATATCCATCAGTGTATTCTGCAGTGTATTCCACTATTTCACCCTGTGCATTTCCGGTTAGTAGAATAGGAATAGAATCTGCCGTCAGACTAAATGCGGGAACAACAGCAGAACCGGCTCTCATCGGAAAACACTCCTGATAAGAAGAACTGAACGGAAGGAAAAGCGGAGAAGTGGAAGTTCCGCGATTACGGTAATAAATAATCCTGCCGCTTTCAGTTCCAATGACAAGGTCAAGTAATCCATCTGAATCTATATCGCCAAAAGCCGCTCCGGATGCTGTTTCTATAATGATATCATCAAGAGTGTCCTGTGCCATACCCTCAACAGAAACAACTATTTCCCCGCTGTTTCCTACAAACGGCATGTCGTCGATTCCATCACCATTTATGTCTACCAGAACAGGAATGAAATCCCCGCCGTAATAGTCAGTTTCTGTCCAGTATGGTGCAAGATAGACATGTTTCGACCCATCACCGCTGTATACTGCGAGATCGGGCACACTATCCTGATTGGCATTGATAAACACAGGAACTGCATCTGAACGGGCATCCAAAGGAACAGATAGTAGATCCCCAAGACGAATTCTAAGCCATCCCCGCATCCACAAGGGAACAGTTTCGAGAGTTTCGAGAACTGTATCGGTGAGAACATGATTCAATGCAGGACCATCCGGTCCGAACCATGGCCCCGGGGCAAAAGGAAACACGCAGGTAAATTCCCCGACACCATTCTCATCTAGTGGTACATAGGCATAACCGCCGGGTGGAATGAGAAGGTCCCACTCAACTTCAGAATCAGATACCGCTTCGCCGGGTACAGAGAAAAAGCAAAGTAGATATAGTGTAAATACCGCTGTCGATTTTATTCTAATATTCATGTTTAATTTGACTTAATTTCTTTTTATATATTATATTTTTGTCAAAAGGGTTGTAGAAGTTAGTTAATTTAGCAACGTCCCCGCCAGGCGGAAGCCGACTGACCAGGAGCGGTCGCCGGGGTACAGTTCGCTGCGGGAATCGATGCGGAGCCGTGCGGCAGGTGTGACCCAACTGCCTCCGCGTACAGCAAAGAGGGAATCGTCTGTCGTTGTCCACTCAGCAGCATTACCCGCTAAACAGGCAAGCCCGTTGTCGCTCAGGGGATATGCATCGACAGGTGCTGTCCAGAGAAACCCATCATAATCACGGGTTTCCCACTCATCGCCTGCAAGGTAGTTTGCAGGATATTCTGCATCTTCGGGAGCAAGTTCCCCCCACGGAAAGTCACTTACATTCCCGTCAGTTGTACGGGAAACTGCATATTCCCACTCTGCATCTGTGAGAAGTCTCCAGCTGAAAGTTTCCAATGCAGATACAGCATCGAATGCGCTTACATTTACGACGGGGTAATCAGGATAATTGTAAATGTAATTTTCTATGCCAGAAAACTGCGGGTCCGGTGGAAGACCTATCCCTGCTTTATCAGCCAGAAACAGGTAAAGTCGGTTAGTTACTTCGTATCTGCTTATCCGGAAATCTTCTATTTCAACCGTATCACCGGTAGAAGTAATAAATGTGCCGCCTTCGATGAAAACAAATAAAGTATCTTCATCCGAAATCGAAACGGGAACAAGCAGCGATATATCGATATCTTCCTTTGAATCACCGCATGCCATAAAGAATGCAAATGTCGCAAATACCAAAAGATATGCGAATCTCACCTTATTCAGACGCTTCTGTTTTAGGACCCGTTCTCAGGATGATTGCCAACGGGATTATCACGCAGTATCCCAATATTAGCATTACGGGTGCAATTGTGATATGCCCCCCGCGGAGAAGAAGCCATCCTATGATGATATCCAGAAGTCCGCTGCCGAATAAAATGTAGTTCACAAGAGAGAACGGAGCGCGCACATCTTCTTGCGGAACTGTTTCGATGCTCTCTTCTGCCGTCTTTGTAATATCCTTGGCCATGAGTCTCCTTTAGTAATATTTAAGTTATCTCGTACATACTACTTATAGTTACACATATGTACATTTGTCAACCGCAATTACCCAAATATCTGCCTGCATTCTCCGCCCGGCTGTGAAATCCAGTTTTTCTGCCATGCAGTCAGCATTGCTTCTCCCACAACAAAGAATGATCCCGTAACAACCAGTATTCCCCCTGATTGAGTTCTGCCCAGTTTAACCGCTTCGGAGATACTCTCCCGCGGGATAGCATCTATACCGTTTTGGGTAAATTCATCGGCAAGTTCCCGTGCACTGAGAGCCCTTTCATTCAGCGGTGTTGTGGTGATTACTGAATCCAAAACTGCAGTAAGTTGCTTCACCATATCATGCCAGAACTTATCTTCGAGAAAACCCACAACTGCCGTTATAGGTGTGTCGTAATTACTTTTTATGTATTCGATAAGCTGTCCGATAGAACCCGGATTATGCGCCACATCGAAAAGGATTGGTGGATCCCCTGCGTGCATATCGAGTCTTCCAGGCCACTTGAGGGACCCGCATGCAGCCAATAATGCAGACTCCAACTGTTTCGCCGGCATTCCCGTAAAGATTCGTGCAGCTTCAAAGGCAAGGGCTGCGTTGCGTTTCTGATGTTCGCCGGGAAGCGGTGAAGGTTTGACCGTTAGAGGTATGATTCTTTGCAGGTTTTCTGCTGAAACAGCACTTTCTATTACAAACTCGACATCATCTGTCTGTTTCCATGCTATGAAAGTCGAGTCTTTCTTTGCAATTGCCGTCTTTTCTCCTGCAATTATTGGACAGGTTGGTCCGAGAATTCTCCTGTGTTCTATCTCCACTCCCGTGAATACGGTAATGTCTCCCTGCAGAAGCCTTGTAGCATCGAGCCTTCCACCAAGCCCTGCTTCAGCCACGACCACATTTGTGTTCTCTTCCCTAAAATACCAGGCTGCCATCGCAGTCATTATCTCGAAGAATGTAGCCTGTTCCGCTTCAATTCGATCTTTGAAAGTATCCATGAACTCAACTACTTTTTCCTTTGGAATCCAGTTGTTGTTCACGGCAATTCTTTCGCGATAATCCAGAAGATGCGGAGATGTTATTCTGCCGACCCTGAATCCTGCATGCATCAGAATCTCAGAGAGAAGGGCGGTCGTACTGCCTTTTCCATTGGTGCCTACTATGTGGATTGTCTTGAAGGATCTTTGCGGGTATCCGCATACTTCAAGTAAATTCGTAATACGCTCAAGACCGTATTTCATCCCCATGCGCCTGCGGCTGAACAGATACTCTAAAGTGTCGTTATAATTCACTTGAAGAGATTTCTTTCAATAGAGTCACCAGAAATTCAGACTGTTTCGACATGACAATTTCCTTCGCATCCAGAACCTCATCATGAGTGATTACAGCTCCGGGCACCGTGGAATTGGTAATAAGCGATATACCAAGAACTTCACATCCCCTGTCGGCTAGAAGCAGTGCTTCGGGGACAGTTGACATGGAAACGCTCGAGACTCCTGCTTCTCTCAATATTCTCAATTCGGCAGTGGTTTCATATGAAGGCCCGGATGCACAGGCAAATACGCCACTTTCAACCCTGGAACCCACGGCCTGTGCCGTCTCTAAAGCTGTTTTCTGTAGCCGTTTCGAATAAACGCTACCTCCAATCCTGTTGAAAGCACTTCCAGGTACACATCCGCAGCAGTTCACATGGTCGCTGAATATCACGGCATCACCAACTTCAAGATGCGGAGCAACTGCCCCTGATGCGCTTGTGAGTATCCAGGTTTTTACTCCAAGGTCACTTAGAACCCCCGGAAGAAGTGAAACTTCATCTCCGCTGTAACCCTGATAATGATGTCTTCTCCCAAGCAGGAACAGGTATTCTCCGCAGGAACTTATCACTATGCGGTCCGGGTGCCCGCGAAGCGATTCTTCGGAAAACCCCGGAAGGTCTGAGAAGGGAATTTCCATTCCCCTGCCGAATTCATCCACAAGCCAGGAGATCCCGGATCCCAGTACAATTCCAATCGACGGCATTTCTTTAATTCTGTTATTCAGCTCAAATGCAAGGCCAGACAGATTCTCAGTCGGCTGCTGGTAATGATACATTAACAGTCCATCCTCTCCACCAGGGTAGTATTCGCTTTTTCTTTGAACTTCCGTGAATCCGATGCTCTTGTACAGTTCAATGGCAGATGCATTGGATTCTCTTACTTCGAGTATGACACCCCGTGCACCAAGGCGACTCCCCCATTCCATAATATACCTAACGAGATATGTGCCTATTCCCCCTCTTCTGTGTTTCCGAGAAACTGCAAGATTAACAATATGCAGTAATTCACCGGGGGGACATTGGGCAGAAATATATGCGGCAATTTCTCCGTCTGATGTTATTTTCCAGGTTCTGTAATGTGCAGCATTGATACAGATACTGAGCATTTTATCTTCCCACGGCAGAGGAAAACACTCTTTTTCGATTGCCTTCATTTCGGGTATATCCGCACTGACAGCCAACTCGATTCTATATAACACTATCTTTGGCTTTCTCCATGAATTTCCGCAGATAACAGGGGGTGACTGTTCCGTTGATTCCGTGCCTTTCGGCAGCGATGGATCCAAGAGAAGCCACCTGAGACGGAGATGGTGTGTCGTTTTTTACGGGAAGCCACTCAAGCGTCTCGCTGCAATTCAGTTCACTTCTGCCGTTTCCCACGGCAATAGAAGGCATGTATTCGACAATAGCCATTTCGATTGCTCCGGAAGTATATATCCCCGGCGGAAGTAAAACCCTCGAGTCTATGTCCGAATCTGCAAAGACTGCTCCGTACACCTCTTTTTTGCGGGCTCCGATGCATACGAGGACAGGTTCACTCGAAGCACATTCAGCTCCCAGTACACGAAGAGTCTCTACTCCTGTAACGGGTATGTTCCATCCTGTTGCTAAGCCAACAGCAGTGGCAATTCCTATTCTTATGCCCGTGTATGAACCGGGACCGGTTGAAACAGCAATGCCTGATATGTCAGTTTTTTTTATACCTGAGTTCCGCAGGATATTATCTATACCGGGAAGTACTTTCTCGCTGTGGACTGCCAGTACCGAGAATAATTCTTCCCGAACGACAATACCTTCACGCACAAGTGCAATTCCCCCGTTTGCCGTAGTGGTCTCAATTCCCAGCCATACGCCTGTCATCGATAAGTACCTTTCTTATCTCAGGATCGTCTGTGAATTCTATCGAAATCATGACACCTTCCTGTTTCATATTCTCTTCAAGTCTGTCTGCCCATTCCACTGCACAAACGGAATCCGATACGAGCGCATCAGCAATTCCGTATAGTTCCATTTCTGCAGGAGTACCATCCAATCTATACATATCTATGTGATGAAGTTCCAGATTATCGATGTGATAAACAGCATTCACAATGAAACTGGGGCTGGGGATATCGCCTGTCACTCCGAGTTTTCGGAGAAATGCCCGCACAAATACAGACTTTCCCACTCCAAGTTCTCCCCCCAGAAACACTGCATCGCCGGGTAAGATACTCTCTGCGATGTTTTCTGCCAGTTCTTCGAGTGATTTCTGATTGCATAGTATCATCTTTTTATCTCATCGGGTTTTCTTGGGACGCAGAATTACATTCGGCACAATCATCTCTTCGAGGGATATCCCGCCGTGCTGAAATGTATGTTTGAATTTTTCCAGTTCATGCCGCTGAACACCTTTCTTCATCAGAAAATAGTCGGATCGGGCAAAAACATAAGCCTTCGACGGTGAATCCTCGGGAAGCCCCCACTCAGTCGGATTTTTAACTGTCACTGCTGTTTTGGGATCGACATAGAGAGAGTGACCGAACCGGTATCTTAAACTTCCGGACATTCCTCTACCTCCGCCAATAGTAGTCTGTCTGGTCGTAAACACCGAACCGTGGTCGCTGGTTACAAGAACCGTTGTTCCACGGGCTGCAAGGGTTTGGAATAACCGTTTAAGAAAAGATGAATTGAACCATGTTTCCGCAAGTTTCCGAAAACTCATTACGTCAGGAGCAAGGTCCCGAATCAGGTCGAGTTCAGACCTGCCGTGAGTTAAATGATCTATGTAATTGACAACTATTGCAAGAAAACCGCTCTGCATGAGTTTCGAAAGAGAATTAATGACATTATCCCCTTCTCGGCCGGTGCTGACTTTTGCAAAAGACGGAGTATTGTTCCTGTTCCATCTCAATCTACTGAGAGCTTCTCCAAGAAAATACTTCTCATGCCTGTTCAATCCCTGAATTCCATATCCCTCAACCCAGTTTTGTCTGTAGAACCTGGCTATATCCCGGGGAAGCAACCCTGCAAAAAGAGCATTTCTGCTGTAAGGAGTGGCCGATGGAAGAAGCGAGAACATGAATCCTGTATCTATGTCGAACCATTTTTCCAGAACAGGCACCATCATCAGCCACTGGTCGTACCTCATACAGTCCATTACGATGAGTACGACATCGCCGGAACGCTCCAGTTCAGGAATGACCATGCGTTCCAGGTAGTTATGGGGCATTACAGGAGAATTTTCTTTATTGCCTGATATCCAGTCTGGGTACTTACTCTCTACATATCTCGAAAATGTCAGCGTCAGGCTTCGAAGTCTCGATTTCTGATGCGATGTCATCCCTGTTGTAACTCCGTCCTTGGCAGCAATGTCATTCCGTGTCCATAACTGATAGATATCAGTCCAGTTCTCCCAGCTCATTTCCTCTTCCTGCAGTTCGAGAACTTTCAGAGCCTGGCTGGAAAGTTCTTGTGAGACCCGTTCTGTTCTCAGTTTTTCACCTGTCAGTATTCGTTTAAGTACAATTAATATCTGGCTTGGATTCACGGGCTTCGTGAGATAATCATCGGCATCACCGCCGATAGCCCGGTCCATTAGTTCCTCTTCCTCACTCTGGGTAACCATTACCACCGGAATTGTGTGATTCTTCTCCCGTATTTTCGAGACAGTTTCGAGCCCATCCATCCCTACCATCATCTGGTCCATCAGTACTATATCTACCTGGTTCTTACTGAGAATTTCGAGTGCCTGCTGCCCGCCGCGTGCCGTAAGTACTGTATAATTGCGCTTCTCGAGGAATCTGATATGACTCGTGAGATGTTCTATTTCATCATCGACCCATAGAACTGTTGTCATTTGATGTTCCTTTCACCGATGTGAGATGAATTACGAATGTGGCTCCCTTACCCGGAGAACTCACTTTGAGTCTTATGCGTCCCCCGTGATATTCTTCTACTATTCTTCTGCTTAATGTAAGTCCCAGCCCCCATCCGCCCCGCCTTGTGGAAAAGCCGGAATTGAATATCTTCTTCTGGAATTTATGCGGAATACCCTTTCCATCGTCAGCCACTTCTATTTCGACCATCCCACCGCTTTCAGGAATATCACAAGTACTGACAGTTATGGTTCCCGAATCCTTTTCAGACATGGAAGCAAGTGCGTTCTTGAGCAGATTTTCAAATACCCATCCAAGCAGAATTTCATTCATTTCAATGTTCTTCTCTGCCCGCAGGTATGTGGTTATTTCGATATTTTCGCCCACAAGTCCGGGGCTTCCGCTGAAATAATGCACAATATTCAGGATAACCTTATTTACCGAACCTCTTTTCATCATCGGTCTTTTACCCATTTGTCCATATCGCTGTGCTATCTGCCCCAATCGCTGCAGGTCGTTTTCGATATACTCGACAGCTTCCTTGAATTCAGGGTCTTCTTCTGTTTCGGGTCTCTCTTTCAGAAGTTCTGTCCAACCGAGCAGGGAAGAAAGCGGAGTGCTTATCTGATGTGCTGTTTCCTTTGCAAAACCCACCCATGACATCTCTTTTTCACGGCTTAGGTCAGCCCTTATCATCACAAGAAGGAGAATTGCCAGAAGAAGCAGTATTGCAAGTTCGATATACGGTACATATGCCAATTCCATCGAAAGATCATCAGTCCCGTAATGAAGGTAACCTATAGTCTCCCCTGATGAAATTACGATTGGAACAGGTTCATTTACCCTGTCGAGTTCTTTGATTATTGCTGCATATAAATCCAGGCTGTCCCGCGGAAGACAATCGCTGACCGGAACTCCATTCACTACCTGCGGGACCAGCGAGTCATCTGTGAGAATGGAAGTATATTCGAGATTCTTTATCAATTCCTGAAACAGATCAATCGTGTTGCTGATGACGGAGTCTCTTTTGGTACTCCCCATTTCTACAACGAACCAGTCTGTTCTTTCATTGCAGTTCCCGCAGAAACAACTGACGATGGAGTCAGCATGATTTTCGCCGAGGGGCAAATGCGATCCGCAATGCGAACAGACTATGATGTCAGGTTCTTCCTTATACAGAACAAGCGGTGATTGAATTCCTGCCCAGAATCGTGCAATAGTCTCATTTGTTCTTGTGCGAGTTTCTTCGAGCCGAAGCACAAGAGAGTGACTGTACCACAGAAATATCCAGATCAATATCACTGCTATCAGAAAGAAGACTATTCTGATTCTGAACAGATTTCTCATTTATATCCCGTCATTATGCAAACACCTCTCTCCGAAAACAGGCGCTTCGCCACTTACATTCAGAAATATACTTGAATTTCCTTGTAAATTTCCAAAGCATTTACTATTATCAAAGATGTTCTGCAGATTCGACAAAGTCACCATCCGTTTTTACCGTTATCTATAGGTATTGTTTATTTCTGTAAAGGACTACGATGAAAAATAGAAAGACAAACTCTGGTACTCTTGCTATTCTCCTGTTGATAGTCTTTGTTTTTGCCGTTTCCATAGTATGGGCAAGAGCCGGAGGTAGTGGAGGGTACGGCGGTTCTTCAGGTGGTGGTGGTGGCGGCGGTGGCGGCGGAATAGGTTACCTCTACTACATTCTCATACGATTGGCTATAGAGTACCCGGTGATAGGAGTACCTCTTCTTATCGTTGCAACTGTCCTGTTCATTAAATTTGGGAAGAAAGCCAAAGGAGGGCACGAGACAAGGACCATCTCGAAAGCCCGGGAACTTACGGGTACTCAGGATAAACAGAAAACACAGGATGCTCTTGCTTCCATCAAGGTTCGCGACCCCGCATTTTCCGAGGGTGCACTTCTTAAGCGGGTAGACACTGCTTTCGTTGAAATTCAGAAATCGTGGTCATCTCAGGATCTCAGCAATGTCAGACAATTTATTTCAGACGGCATAAATGAGCGCTTCTCGATTCAGTTCGATATTCAAAAAGAAGAAGGCTACCGCAATGACATGAGTAACATAGAGGTAATCAGTTCAAAAATTGTGGGAGTTGAGTGCTCCGACCACTTCGATATAATTCACCTCGAGATACATGCTTCCGCTAACGATAGGAATGTCGAAATTTCAACGGGAAAACTTATCAAACTCAATTCATCAGCCCCTTTTGCAGAATACTGGACTTTCCTGAGAAAACCGGGTGCCAAAACTCTCAGAGGTAACGGCTTGATTGAAGGATTCTGCCCCAACTGCGGTGCTCCACTGGAACTTAGTGATACAGGCACCTGTGAAAACTGCGGTTCCTTCATCATCAGCGGTGAGTATGACTGGCTTCTGACGGAGATAACTCAATTATCAGAGTGGAATATCGTCGACCCAGACTCCATTCCGGGGTATGCCGCCATTGTTCGGCGTGACCCCGGCTTCAGCACTGAGTTGATTGAAGACACCGCTTCAATGATTTTCTGGCGGGTGATGCGTTCATGGTTCGAGCATGACACGGCACCTGCAGACAAAGTAGCCCTCCCCTCTTTTTTGAAACTCCTCGAAATTCAACATTCAAATGCATCTGAACGCGGAAAGAACTTTTTCTTTTACCGCCCGGCTGTAGGAGCGGTAGAAATACAGACTATTACTCCTGGAATCTCCGGGGGGATGTCGAAGATAGAAGTACTCATAAAATGGTCAGCCCGGAATGCAGTAAGAAAAGAGAACGGTAAAATCGAGATCACCGGCAGAAAGACGATACGGCCGGAGGTATTCACCCTTGTACGAAAACACAATGTAAAAACTGATGTCAAACAGTCCTTCCGCTCTTCACACTGCCCGGGGTGCGGTGCCCCAATGGGAAAAGCAGAAGGCGGAGAATGCGAATACTGCGGGAAACCCCTAAATGACGGGAGCAGTTCCTGGATTCTCGAATCTGTGAACAGATTCACCGGTTCCAGGCTTACAACACAGTCGCATACTTATGGAAAGAAGAAGTCCATCGTTAAGGCCGATGTTCTTCTTGCATCCATGGTATCAGCAATGTATGCTGACGGTGTTATTGATACGAAGGAAACCGAACTCCTCTCATCCTTCGCCGCTTCGCGGAACATCCCGCCTGAAACTCTGAATGAGATAATCACAACAGCTGCATCTGGAAGCCAAGCGCTTCCTGTACCTGCAACAAAGGTAGAAGGCAGAGAAATTCTTGCCGTTATGGCACGAATGCTCATTGCAGACGAAAAGCTGACTTCTGCCGAAAAATCCTTCCTTCGAAAATACGGAGAATCCCAGGGCCTCGTCTGGGCAGATGTCAAACTGATTCTCGCACAGGAAAAGACGAAGCTGTACAGGGAAGCAAAGGTGACCATCCGCGAGTCTTAATAGTACCGCTGTAAAGTGATAGTATTAGTACCGTACTTAATCTAACAATAAAAGTGCCAGGCACTTTTTCAGCCGCTCGGTGGTAAAGCCCGCATATTGTCACGGGGCAGTGAATCAATGAACATGAATCCATCAGGGACGGTGTCGGTCATTTCGTAAATCATCGTCTTGCCGGACGAACTTTCAAATACTTTTTCTATAAAGAACGGAGGGTTTCTTCGTTGCCAGTTTGTTCCGTCCGGTGTTCTGCTCCACCTGTTGCTTAGATGGGGGCGCATGAGTGGTGTAAACTCATCGATTACAATGTACTTTACATTATGATCTTCGAGGCATTGCCAAAGAAGCATCTCATAATCATTGGGCATTGTCAGGGTAGGCCGCCTGTACTTCCAGATTAGAAGTTCTACATTTGGGAAAGTAACTACCCAGTCATCCTGTTCGGTATTTTCGATTATCCAGTTGCACGCTTCTTCCGCCTCCGGAGCCTTTGCCCCTGAATCAGCAGATACAACCTGAATGACAGGAACAATGAACGGCACGAAAAGCAGAAAGAGAATGAATACTATTATTTTCCTTTTAGCAGTTTTTGATAATTCCGCCAAGCCGTAGGACCCAAGCGCTACCGTGATTGCAACCAGAAACGCCAGATACCTTCCGCTGTGTTCGTGAAGTGCAAGCACAGCCATTACAGGTAGAGATGCTATCAGTGGAAAGAGCATCTTCTTTCGTATTTCTTTTCGGCGAAGAACGAGGACTGCAAGAAGAAAGAAACCGATGAGAGGAGGATACCCAAATATTTCACTCCGGTGAAGTGTACCTATTGTAATTGGTTCGAAGATCCGAACAACGCCGCGGGCAATATATACAGCAACCGCTGCGAGCCCCTGATGTTCGAACATATCTGTCGGCGCCGGTGCAGTCTCCCGCACTTCCCAAGCAGCCCAATGATTTTCATTCAGGAAGAATTGGCTGTTCTGTGAATAAGTCGGAGAACCGAATGCTTGAATGTTACGCATAAACCAGGGTATGCAGATGACTAAAAATATCAACGAGAAAACAAATGCCTTAAGAATTCTTCCCTTCCCGCCTTTTATCAATATCCAGACACCGAAAGACAATGCGAGAAGCGCTCCCTGTGTTCGCACAAGGTAGGCAATTCCGCCAATCACTCCAAATAGCAGAACTCTCCTGTATGAGATTTCTGGTGAATCAGCAGAATGCAGTGCAAGAAATAATATTCCGGTAAAGAGAAGTAGACTGTCTGGTTGAGTCGAATACCAGATAAAGAGCGGACTGATGGTCAGAACCAGTGCTGTAATCATTGCAGGAATAATCCCAAACACTTTTCGAGCCCATCGCCATATTGCCCAGATACAGAATACCCCCAGAAAAATGGATAATATCTGAGCTGGGAGAAAAGCAGTGCCGGTAACCAGAAACACTGCATACAAGAGTACAGCTAATACAGGCTGCCTGTTTGCTTCGGGACGAATCGGTTCCATAGATGGGCTGTACAAAGTCCATTTCCTCATTGTCGAGAAACCATGTCCTTGCGACAGGTTCTCAGCCATTTCGAGATTGGATGCTATTCCGTCTCCGACAGCAATAGGGTTCTGAGAAATGACCGTAATCCGCAGCCCGAGAAAGACAATGAAGATCAGCAATAGGCAGAGACCTTCTTTTTCCACCAATAGTTTTCTAATGTCTTTCATACCCAAAAGATACTGCAATAAAGGACTTCTGTCACACTTCGCAAGAACAGGGAAGATCAGAATTAGGGACACCATAGAATAGCCGCCTGTCACCAATTCCATGGTGTCCCTAATTAAATTTATCCTTTTCTTTATTCAACGTATAGTATATAATTGAAAAACACTGTATTTACTATGTTGGTTTTTTTTGTACAGGAGAAGATATTTGAAATTACTATTGGGATTACTGTGTTTCGTATTCCTGCTGTGTTCATGCGAAGAAACAGTTCAGGTAACAGTAGAGAACATGATGACACACACTACTATAGGTGCCGTATATCTGATGACTGACAGTCTTGAAACCGGACCGAATATGCTCACATATTCCCTTACTCCTGGCCTATCGGAGACAATAGAAATGGCGGCCGGTGAATATCTTCTCAAAATCATTGACAGCGAAGCAAGAGAATACTCAATCGAGGATTTTGTCCCCCGTGACGAAGAACAGATTTCCATTACGCCATATATGTGCGACTCATTTCCTACCTCTGTAGAAATACTCGACGGCATGTATGCAGCGGGGCACGGAGATTCAGTCATATACATCGAGAACAACCTTGTTTTGGAAGACATACTTTTTCTCAAGACGCGAAACACCGGATTCAATAATGCATGGGGAGAGGACCTTCTGGGAGTACATATTCTCCATCCAGGCGAATCCATCATGCTGAAGACTGATACGTTAATTACAGACATACTCGCAGAGGGAGACAATATCTACCTGAGGGAGTCTTTCAGCCCCGTTTCAGACACATATTGGATTATCTCCGAAAAATACCGAAACAAGCTGACTTTTTCATGCGGCTCCGGTAACTCTGAACTTGTCATAATCAATGAAATCCCGGATTTCACGGGAGTGTATGCCGAGATTATCGGGGGGGATGGTTCTGCAGAGACCGTCGACTTCGATAGCGGTTTTTTCCGGACTAATGACAGGATTCTAGTAAGGCTCGAACCGGGTGAATATGATATTTTTCTGGAAGGTACTGCAGGAACGGTCAATATCGATAATTTGAATGTCCCTGCTGCAGGAGACACCATATTGATTACAAGAGATATGCTCTACACGGAGATGTGAGATGGGATACTTGAGAGACACGTTAACTCGTGTTCGGCGGGGAAGAGACCTAATTTTCCGTATGGTGTATAAATTTTTCGAGCAGAAGGAATTTCTGCGGATAATCATATGGGTGTTGATAATATGGCTAATTGGAGCATCTCTGCTGTATTTTCTTGAACGGGACACCAACAGTGATTTCAATTCGCTTCCAAAGGCATTCTGGAATATAGCAGTATATCTATTCAGCGGTCTGGACAGCGGACACCCGACTACTGTGGGTGGTCAAATTGTAGCAACAGTTGTTTTAATTCTAAGTGCTGGAGTGGTAGCTGTATTCACGGCACAGATAGCAAGTTTCTTCATCGAACGAAAGTTGAGGGGTAGAATGAACCTTCCAAAGTACAAACTAAAGGACCATATCGTCATCTGTAACTGGAATGAACTGGCGATTCCTCTCATTGAACAGATTCATGCGGATGTAGTAGATTACAAACGCCCCGTTGTCATCATCAGTCAGGATGACAATGCAGGAAATTTTCCTAACCAGTATTCCGGTGTTTACGAAGATGTCTTCATTATCAAAGGTGATCCTACTAAAGAGGAAATCCTCAAACGCGCCGGTACTCTGAGTGCTCATTCCGTCATTGTACTTGCGGACAGGACGCTTGGAGACCTTGGTGATGCTAAATCAATTCTCATCTGCCTTGCAGTTAGATCTCTGGAGTCGAAGAGCGAAGATGAGGATATCCATATTCACATATGTGTAGAAGGAGCTGACCTGCGGCATGTAGAGCATTTGGAAAAGGCAGATGCGAATGAGATAATCTGTTCGGAAGACTTCGGAATGGGTTTGCTTGCTCAGTCTGCTCTCTCACACAACTTAAGCAAGATTTACAGAAGGCTTGTAACCAATTCCAAAAGCACCAATGAGTTTTATCAGATAGAGATCCCGAAGAAGTTCCTGAAATATACTTTTACAGAACTCGGAAAGTATATCTATGAAAATAGAGACTCTGAGAATCCTTTCCTCTTAGTCGGCATTAACAGGGACGGAGATCCGATTGTAAACCCCAAGCCGCACGAAATAATACGGATAGAGGAAGGTGATCTGGGAATTGTAATTGCGTGGAAAAAGCCTGAATTGGTCTAATGCAGAAAGGAAATTAAACTATGAAACTGCTGTTACTGATAATTCTCATTGCTGTTGCATCTGCACTGACTGCTCTGCCTGAGTTCGAGGAGCCGTTTTTTGTGCAGGTAAACGGAGTCGACCTTGTCGTAGACGGGAGCATTCCCGACCCATATGTCATTGACTGGGACGGGGACGGTCTGAAAGATCTCATTGTCGGTCAGTTCAGCAATGGGAAGATACGGTTCTACCCCAACTCCGGAACCAATGCGAATCCCGTATTCACAGGTTACACTTTCCTGAAGGCCGGCGGTATCGACATCACAATGGCGTATGGTTGATGCACGGGTGCAACCAATCCGCAGGCTGTGGATTACAATAACGACGGTTACATAGACCTTATGGCAGGAGACAGGGATGGAGATCTGTGGCTTTTCGAAAGAAATTCCGACGGTTCTCTCGATGCCGCCGGGAGCATCTTTGCAGACAGTGGTGCTATCAATGCCGGTTTCAACTGTTCTCCCCTGCTGGTCGACTGGGATGAGGACGGCTACCTCGACCTGCTTGTCGGGGGGCATTACACTGAAACCACAAATGCAGGCTTTCTTCATCTGTATATGAACAGCGATACTCATGCTGATTCTCTGATATACACATCTTTTTCGGATTTGAACTTCTACCATCTCTGGAGAAGCACACAGGAAATGTATGACCTTGATTGTGACGGCGCAAAGGACATGATAATCGGTTATGAGATGGGGCAGGTTTACTTTGCTCATAACGAAGGTACAAATTCCGCACCCGTTTTCAGCAGTTACGACCAGCTTGAATCCAATGGAACGCCAATAGACGTCGGTGCCCGTGCAAGAGAAACAATCAATGACTGGAATGAGGACGGCATTCCCGACCTTATAGTGGGAAACACTACAAATGATAAACTGCAGGTGTTCCTTGGATATCAAACCGGGGTAAACGACGGAGAGGGAACCTATTTCCCGGCGGAATTGTCATTGAATATTATTGGAAGTCCTACAAGAGGACTGTTCTCGGCAAATCTGGTTCTAACCGTTCCGTCAATGGCAAATGTCCTTATTTATACTCTTGATGGAAGACGTATTGCTGATTTCGACAGGTACTTTCCTTCAGGGGGTACTGTCTTCTCCTATGATCTGGGAGGTCAGCCACCAGGGGTGTATCTGCTTGTCGTCGATACGGAATCGGGACAGGTCTGCGGCAGGACGGTGCTGGTCAGATAGTCAGCGAAATTAGTGGAATAT
>CAYRQP010000007.1:0-108414 GCA_964426545.1 uncultured bacterium
CATTATGCTGCTATAGAATCGTTTAAGAGAACCTGAATTGTTCAGGAAGCCCTAATTAAGTATACTGTCCCTTTAATTATTTGCCCAGGAACAGCGTACTCAAACTCCTGCCTTCGTGAATGCGTTTGATGGCTTCTGCGAAGACACGGGCAACAGAGAGGATTTCTATCTTCTCAAGCGGTTTCCCGAGGATATTTTCAGCCTTTTCAATATCGAATTCAACCGTATCGGTGATATAGAGTTTTGTGAGATTGCTCTCTTCTACTCTCTTTATGGCATCTTTTGAAAGAATTCCGTGGGTGACAAATGCGTGTACTTCTTTCGCACCTCGCTCCATTGCGATATTGGCCGACAGCCCCAGGCTCTTTGCAGAGAGTACTTCATCGTCATTTATGATTACGATTCTGCCGTCGAGGTTTTCTACACCTTCAATTGTTCTGACATGCGGGGTTTCACTGTCATCGACACGGACTTTTTTAACATAGCCGGTTACTATATCGGGAGTTTTACCGTCTTCCCGTATGTTTCTTGCAGTATGCATGGCAAGAAAGTCGTTGTTCAGGATGCTTCCGGAGTCAGGTGCAATGAAAGCATAATTGTCCTGTCCGAGTGACAGGATTACATCGAGGAACACACTGTCTGCATGAAGCTGGTCGACCGGTTTATTGCTGAATCCTACACTCTGCTGACAGTGGAGTGTCATTGTAAGTACTCTGTCTGCCCGGACTGCTTCGAGAAGGTCGAACATCATCTTGGCAGATATAGCAATTCTCGGTCTGTCCTTCTTGTCACTTCTTGCATACGGAAAGTAAGGGGTGACCGCTGTCATTCTTCCGGCACTGTCCTTGATGGCATACATCATCTGAAGAAGTTCCAGTATGTCACCTGAGATTTGCCCGAAGCCGAGTAACTTGTCCTGCAGCAGAGACCTTGCTCCGGACTGAATCACAAAAACATCCTGCTCGCGTACGGTACGGCTGTGAAAATCGACCATCAGATTACCATTCGAGAACTGTACAAAATCGACAGGTTCAGGTTCGACACCAAGTATCCTGCATATCTTCTCACATAGTTTCTGACTTGACCGGCCCGCACAGATGGCAATATCTCCGTACATTGAACATCCCCCCTATGGATTAAGACAATAATGATAAAAAGGACACTTGTATTATGGTCATATCTGTACAATTAAGAAAGTGCCTCTTCCGAAAATTGGTATAATCTCAGTTTTTGATAAAAATAACGCAATATTTTAAAATACATTAGATTACAGACACATTTTCGTGAAGTAATAGAAGGAGAAAATTCTGAAAAACAAGAAATATGACTATCTCGTGACCGGTGGTGCAGGCTTTATCGGCTCGCATTTATGCGAACTGCTGCTGGACAACGGCAAGAGCGTTCTGGTATTAGATAATCTATCGACCGGCTCCATGTCTAATCTGAAATGCTGTGTGGAGAATTCGGATTTTAGGATGGTTACCGGTTCAGTCCTATATGAGAGTCTGGTGAGGGAACTTGTTTCTCAGAGCAGAAAAGTCATTCACCTGGCGGCTGCGGTTGGTGTCGATAATATCATAAGCCAGCCTGTAGAAACGATTGAAACCAATGTAAAGGGTACAGAGAACATTCTCCTTGCTGCACTCGAAAACCTGACACCGGTGTTTGTCACATCCACATCGGAAGTATACGGGAAAAGCACCGACATACCGTTTTGCGAAGACGGTGACATTGTTCTTGGTGCTACCTGCAGAAGCAGATGGAGTTATGCCTGTTCAAAGGCAATAGATGAATTTTTGGCTCTTGCATACTGGAAAGATAAGGACCTCCCCGTCGTTATCGGAAGGCTTTTTAATACAGTTGGACCAAGACAATCCGGAAGATATGGTATGGTTCTGCCCCGGTTCATAGAACAGGCATGCAGCAGTAGACCCATCACTGTTTACGGAGATGGCAAGCAGACAAGATGTTTTAGTCTGGTCTTTGAAGTAATTGAGGCTATCTACTCTCTTATCGATAACGGGAAGGCCATAGGGAAAGTAGTGAATGTGGGTTCCACACAGGAAATATCCATTCTTGAACTGGCAGAACTTGTTAAGGAAATCACCAAATCCAAGTCTGAAATAGAACTGATACCCTATGATGAAGCCTATCCCGCTGATTTTGAAGATATGTCGAGGAGAGTTCCGGATACATCACTGCTACAGTCGATTACAGGGGCATCGCCGCAAATACCGCTGGATGAGATTATCAGGAGAATACTTTCATCCCCGCAAACAAACATAAAATAGAAAGCAGTACATTGCCCATTATAAAAGTGAATAGTCTTACCAATACACGCCTGAAGACAGCAAGGAATCTTGATTCGAGAACCGGTGTAACGAAACACAGTGCTTTCCTTCTCGAAGGTCCCAGATTCATAAGTGACTATCTACCTCACAGCATTCCAAAGTGGATAATAATGTCCAAAAAGCCGTCACCGGTTACGAAGGGGTTGCTGCCGGCCCTCGAGAAAAGGGGCATCGACATTCTGGAAGTTCCACAGGAAACCTTCTCGGAGATATCTGATACTGAGAATTCCCAGGGAATCATAGCAGTCTGTCCATTGCCGGCTGTTTTAGAACCTGAAGAGTTCTCTGCAGGTGCAATACTGCTTCTCGACAGGGTCACTGACCCTGGTAATATTGGAACAGCAATCCGCTCTGCTGCTGCATTCGGTTGCCTGGCTGTGATTACCGGCAAAGGATGCTGTCATCCGTTTGTTCCCAAGGCAACCCGTGCTTCCACTGGCATGAATTCGCTCATACCCATATTCGCAGATGTTGAATTGACTGAGTTTATGCAAAGACACGGGGAAATTCACTTCATCGGAGCAGAAGTATCAGGAGACCTGCCGCATGAGATGGGCTTCTCAGGGGCAGTTGGTTTAGTTGTCGGTTCGGAAGCCCATGGGATTTCAGAAGAAATCAAAGCAAAACTCGATGGCGTTGCGGGAATTCCCATGGAAGGGAATGTGGAATCGCTTAATGCTGCGGTTTCAGCATCCATTCTTCTCTATTATATCACAGAAAGACAAAGGGATTAGTTTTATTCAGCAGTCCTGTTGGTGACCTTCCAGACACCAAGTTCCCTGATCAATACAGCCTGGAAATATTCTCCCTGACGAACAAAAGTAACAGTGGCAACATCTCCGTCTGTGTTGCAGTCTTTTACCACTATTCCATGTACGAATTGCGATTTTATGAAAGGGGATGAGACCATAGCCCTGAAATAGTCATCTGCTGTCCATGTACTGAATTCCTCTTCCGTAACCGATATGCCGAAATAGGCAAGTTCTTCCATGAGTTCTTCGGGATATCTGCACAGGTAGTCCATTTCCGCCCTGTAAATATCCATCCATTCGCTTGAAATGTATGACCGGATGGTCTCGATATCATTGGTACTGCAGGCATGATAGTATTCCCTGAATGTTTGGTCCGGGGATTTGCCGAAACACCCACAAAGAAGAATCAAAAAACCAATGACAGCGTATTTCATGTGTCTACTCCATTCTTAATGGGGACACCCCTTGGGCTGGGTCAGACCCCTTTCAAGGGGTGTCCCCGATTGGCGGAGGAGGTGGGATTCGAACCCACGGACCTCAAAAAGAGGTCAACGGTTTTCGAGACCGTCCCGATCGACCAACTCCGGCACCCCTCCGCAGGATGATAAGATACAAAAAAAGAAGATGAGAAACTAATGAAAACAAGAATCAAAATCCGATTGCTTATCAGAAAACCTGACAAATTCAAACTGCCAAAACAAATGACAATGGAACTTATAAGAATTATAATTACTTTAGAGTATAGACGACTTAATCAGGAGGGAATACATTGACACTCAAAATTACCATTGCAACGCTGGTCTTATTGTCTGCTGCTTTTGCCTGCCTGTCTCAGCCACCGACACCCGGCGACGGACCTGAGTTTTCTTCTGTGATATATGTGGATTCGGGATATACAGGGGGTAGTTACGGGCTCGAGTCGGCATTTAGCCTGCATTGGAGTGCAGCTGGGAATGCAGACCATTATGAAGTACGGATATATCCTTCCCCTATAAATAATTCGAACTGGGATAACGCCCTCTTTGCTGATTCAGTTGCAGGGGGAGACAGTTCGGTTGTAAACGCAATGGTCTATGTCCAACCGGAGGTATTCCCCAACACTTGTATAGAGTGCGGTCAATGTGTTGAAGCCTGCCCGCAGAGTGCAATTCACCTGATAGGCGGCAATGCTGTAATCGACCTCGATAAATGCACGTCCTGCGGGGAATGTGTTAGAGTGTGTCCTGTTTCTGCAATAGCTGACAGCCGCTTCGGTCAGACCTATTATTTCGGAGTAAAAGCAGTTGATGCCGATGGAAATTATTCTGATGTTTCCTGTTCTGCAGAAGCACATCGCCTACGTTATTTCAATGATCCAACGTGGTGCGGCAATTGTGCTTACGAGTGTTTTATCCTCCTTGACTCCTGCGGACCCGGATGTCCCGTCGATGCCATCTGGTTCACACCTGACTGGGAAACTCCGGGCGTGGATTCAGGAATGGTACACATAGATTACGACCTTTGCATCAATTGCGGACAGTGTTTCATCCAATGTCATGAATACGGTATCTGGTCACTTAAAAAAGAGGTGGTTCCTGAATGAAAATACTCATGCCTGTTCTATGCTGTCTGACAGCATTTGCATTGGCTGACATTGACTTTGCCCCAGGACTTTACGGCGGGACTATACAGTGGACACCAATCGATGGAGAATATACGGAAGTAGTGCTGATTGCTTCCAATACGGAATATGACCTTGCTGATGAGAGTGCCGGAGTTGTTGTTGCGGTCTTCGAACCGGATTCATCTTCGGGAATCTTCCGCAGTTCGTATCAGCTTCCCGCAGTATTCATAGTCGACCCCGATGGATGTATTTCCTGTCAGATATGTGTTCCGGCATGTCCGGTTGCAGCCATTACTATGGATGAAGATAATAAAGCAGTAATTGATCCGAACCTTTGTATTGCCTGTGGTATATGTGCATCTGCATGTCCGGTACAGACGATTTTCGCATTCACGGATACTACCTACTATGTGCTTGTGGGAGTAAACGAAGACGGTACGCGTGAAGTAATTGAGGAGTATCAGCCATGAATCGAAAAAAACTGTTAGTTATAATCGTTCTTCTAGTATTGGTTTCAGCGGTATTTGCTGAAGTAGCCTATAGAGTCGACCGTATGGAGTGTACCGGTTGTGGAGACTGTGAACTGGTCTGTCCTGTAAATGCCATTGAAATAGTTGACGGCAAATCTTCTATTGATCCCGCTGTCTGTATAGGCTGCGGGCTCTGTCAGGTGGTGTGTACTTATGATGCGATTCGTTAAACTTTTGTTACTGGCACTGCTGCTTGTGGTATTTGCATGTGAAGGACCCACAGAAAACACACAACTTACAGTCAATACGGAAGACTGTACAGGTTGCGGAGAATGTGTAGAAGTCTGTCCGTACGGCGCCATAGAAGTCATTAACGGCGATGCGGTAATTGACCCCGCACAGTGTCATTTCTGCCTCCGGTGTGTAGAAGCCTGTCCTGAGGGGGCGATATACTGATGAAATATTCAATATTGCTTCTATGTATCCTGTCATTGGCAGCATTTTCGGTTTCATTTGATGCCTGGGTTGATTATCAGACAGGCGGCGACAGCCTTTTACCCAATGTTGGAAAAATCAAAATTGGCGGTATACTGGAAGGTGAAAACTGGAATCTTCTCGTAAGCGAAGAATTTGTAAATACGGACAGCACAACCCTCTTTCCACGCTTCATAACATCCTACAGTCAGACCGATATTGATTTTACGATGGCACTGGGTTCTGTAGTGATAAACCCCCACCTGCGTTTCAATCTGTTTTTAGGTGATGGGGCAGATATTGTCCTTCCAAATGCCGAAGGCATGGCATCCCGCACAAGATATATGAGACCAGGGCTGAATATCGAAACTTCTCCATTCGACAACATTACTCTTCAGGCAGGCGGAATGTTCTGGATAGGAACGCTTGAGAACGAATACGGGTATGAAGAAGAAGAAGATGATGATGATGATGATGACTATGACGATAGTGAAGACACCCGGCAGAAGTATGCATTCGGCGGCGGTGTCATGTGGGAATCTCCGCTTGGTCCCATGTTTGCTTTCTCCGGAGAGTATCATTCTAAGATAGATGCTGTCACTGGAGCAACACAGTCTTCTGCTTCAGAAGCGAAAGATATCCCGGAGTGGAGCAGGGTAGATTGTTCTATTATATACCGACCCGAAAATCTCGATCGCTGGTCATATCTGACCGGCAGGCTTAAATACTCCATATATAACGGGGAAGATTTTCTCGGGAATGATATTGCAGACAGACTTACTGCAGGAATACGTGTAAGCAAGACAATATCCCCGTCATTCGCCGTTAACGGCACTTTCGAAGCATCAGTCGATTTCGACGGAGAAGTCACGAGATTTGCCAGCAGTTACGGAGAAATTAGAGCCATCTATCATTTTCTGCAGGACCGCACGGTTCCATCGAGCATAACGGTATCGGCTCAGATGTCATCCTTTGTTACCCAAACAGGGCGCATTTCCCTGTCTTCGAGAATAAATCTGTACAGGGGACTGTCTCTTCTGCTCAAGGGCGAAGCCCGGGAAACACCGACTTCAGTACCTGGAGCAGATGACACAAGACAGAGAGTATCCTATGGGCCGGGGCTTGAATATCAGATGGGAACATCGCTGCGTGTGTGGAGCACTATCGAGCAACAGCGTACAAATCTGGAAGAAGTAGAAGTCTGGCTTCGGGTTCGGGCAGGAATAGAATACTACTTTTTCAAAGAATAATTCATAGGTCCATCACATGAATCAGATAATCCGATTGTAGGAGGGATACATATTGTTTGAAGGGCTGACATACGGCGTAACACTCGGACTTGCCACGGGAGTTTCGTGCCTTGCTTCATGCGGTCCTGTTTATGCAGCCTACCTGCTTGGTGAAAAGCGAAGGGGTATGCAGGCTCTCTGGGTTATCCTGCTTCTGAATGCAGGCCGTTTCATAGCATATACACTTTTTGGTTCCCTGTTCGGAGCCCTGGGCGACTCACTACCGGCTACAATAAGAACTCCGGTTGCATATTCCGGCTATATTCTTTTCTCGGTTTATATGTTCACTTCGGTAATTCGCACATCGAAGAGTTGCACAGGTTGCCACACAGGTAAATTCCTGAACATTACGAAGAGCCCGTTTCTTCTGGGCATTCTGACGGGCTTCTCAATATGTCCTGCATTCTGGATTGCCCTGACAAGTGCATTCGAGTCGAGCGGACCCCTCAGCGGGATGATGCTCTTTGCCGGATTCTTCGTAGGCACAACAGTATATATGCTGCCGTTTGCTCTTTTCGGACTTCTCACCACAAAGGACTGGATTACAAAAGGAGCGAGGATAATAGGAATGATAGTGGCAGTGTATTTCGGTGCGCTCGGTATTCATGGATTGGCTGAGTACATAATATCTGAACCCATGGATTCGATAAGCGTGGATACCGACGATGGACACGGGCATGAATCAGCAATTTCGATATTCTCAGTAAGGGAAGCCGACACGCTTTTTGTCATATCGTTTCCGGATGATCCGCTTGACAGGGGAGCTGACCTGGCGGCATATCTGCCCGGTGACAGTTTTCCCGTCATAGCGCATCTGCCAACAGATTCAACCGCGTGGAAGACTGTTATTGATAGAATTCCCGAACTTGCCCCGTTGATAGCACCGTACTGGGTGGATTCCCGCTCCGAAGCGGAGACATCACCCTGGCAGGATAGTCTGATTGAAAAAATTACATTTTCGAGAATACGTATTTTTGCCATAGAATATGAACCGTATTGTGAGGACAGGGCGATAGCAGTGAAGTCATACCTTGAGAGATACAGTTTTCGGGTCGAACCGGATTCAGGCTTTAGTTTTCTGATGCTGAATACGCTTGGGTGTGCTCCAGTGGATTGTGGCACCTGTCCGATAGCACCATGAATATTGTAAGTAATACAGAAAGGTTGAAAATGCCGAATAAAGCAGAAAGCGGATATTCAGGGCCAAAGGTAAAATCAGACTGTCTTGTCAGTTTTGAAAAAAGCGAAAGCGATTTGACCATAGAAATAGAAAGTTCAGCAGACAGTTCTGTCATTGAAGATACCGTCAGACAGACGGCTCAGCGGATGGGTGTACAAAACGGTAAAGTAGATGTAATCGACTGTGGGGCACCTTCGTTTGCAGTCGCAGCCCGCTTCGAAGCATCTGTCATGAAAGTACTCGGAGACGAATTCAATCCGCTTCCACCGGCTTTAGACATAACAGAGTCAGCAAAAGACCGACCGCGGCGCTCAAGGCTTTATGTTCCGGGAAACAGACCGCGGTTTATCGAAAAAGCCCTTTCATCGGGAGCTGACGGGATAATTCTCGACCTCGAAGACAGTATTGCCCCGTCTCGTAAACTGGAAGCGCGCATAATGGTCGCTCATGCCCTTGCCAATCTCGATTTTGGAGACATGGAAGTGATGGTTCGGATAAATCAGGGAGAACTCGCAATCGATGACATAAGGTGGATTGTTCCCCAAAAGGTTCAACACATGCTCCTGCCAAAAGTAGAGACAGGAGTCGAAGTGGAGTGTATCCGTGACATGTGCCAAAAAATGGCAGAACTTTCGGGGAGAAAATCAGCAGTTTGGTTAATGCCTATAATAGAAAGTCCGCTTGGAGTCTTCAATGCGCTTGAAATAGCAACAGCAGTTTCCGAGTCATGTGCACTTACTCTCGGACTTCAAGACCTGTCGGCAGAAATGGGTGTAGTTCCCACCGTTGAAGGGACTGAGAGTTTTACTGCGAGAAGTCTGATAATTCTTGCTGCAAGAGCTGCCGAACTACAACCCATCGATACGGTCTATGCGGATGTGAAAAATTTCGAAGGACTGAAGGAATCTGTCAGGCGGGCAAAAGCGCTGGGCTTCATAGGTAAAGGATGCATACATCCGATGCAGGTGCCTGTTATCAACGATGGTTTTCTTCCGGGAATGCCATCTGTCGAAAAAGCAATGAAGATTGTGCTTGCCATGGAGGATGCAGAAAAAAGGGGGCTTGGTGCCGTGGCAGTGGGCTCCAAAATGGTCGACGCACCCGTTGCAAGGCAGTCGCAAACACTTGTCGACAATGCTGTAAATCTCGGACTGATATCAGAAAACTGGCGTGAAGAAAAAGCACAGGAATAAGGGGAAAATAATGGAATGCCCAAAATGCAAAGAAATGATGGAAGAGCGGAAATCGGGGACTGTTGAAATAGACTACTGCTCGGGGTGCGGGGGAACATGGTTCGATAAAAACGAGTTAAGAAAAGTCCGCAATGCAGAAGATACCGATTTAAGCTGGATGGAATTCGACCTGTGGGTGGACAACGATAAACTTGTCGTTACAGACAAATCGACAGTATGCCCTTCCTGTGGTGAAGGTATGCCCACAGTCGGGTATGCAGACACCGGAGTGGAAATAGAATACTGCATTAAATGTGGCGGTATATGGCTCGATAAGGACGAATTCACAAAAATCATCGATGCCCTTGAAGAGGATCTTCTGACTATGACATCCCGTGAATATCTCGAAGAAAGCATGCGGGAAGTGCGCGATCTATTTACAGAGCAGGGAGAACTCAAGAAAAACCTAAGTCACCTGAAGATTGTCTTGAAACTCATGGAGTACCGAATCCTCGCTGAGCATCACACTATTGCAAAACTGCTGGAGAACTTTACAAGCCCGTTTGGATAGACGCAAATCCCGGCAGGTTATGCACACCCCTGGGTAAGACTTTATTCAGTATTTCCCTTCATGTTTGCCAGAAGATCACCCGCAATGGGCAGCAGTATAACCAGCAGCCATCCGAAAAGAAATTCCTGACTCCGCAGCCCAAAGTTGCCGTAAGGAGTGTGTCTTGCCATAATGTCGGTGTAAATCATCCAGATAATGCTCATTGGAATAAGCCAACGGATACAGATATTCCACCATTGCCCTATCTGCAGATTTGAGTTTACATTGATGTATTTCCGCTGCTTCTCTGCACCTACTCCCCAGCCGATAATGAGAATTTCCCCAAGCACGACAAGTGTAAGTCCGTAACTGTTCATGAAATGGTCGGCGATGTCGAGAATGTGAATTCCCATACCCGTCAGCATCGGCAGCCCAAGTATGAATGCTGCTCCCGCAACTATGAGATTAGACCTTTTGTGGGACATTTTCCACTTGTCCTTGACAGAAGCAGTCGCAGCTTCGAGAAGGCTGAAGGCGGAGTCAATTGCAAGGGTCAGGAGCATGAGAAAGAAGAGTACCCCGAATATTCTTGCACCCGGAAGTGAAGAAATAATGTGCGGATATGTGACAAAAGCAAGCCCGGGTCCTGATTGAACCACTTCTAAAACAGGAACGCCAAGTTTATCCGCCTGATGCCCGAGGGCGGAGAATACGGCAAGACCCCCGAAAAATGCTGTCATGGCATCCGCCACACCAATTATCATTGCATTGCCCGCTATATTGGTCTTCTTTGGAAGGAAACTTCCGTATGCGATCATGATGGCAAAACCGACGCTGAGACTAAAAAACACCTGTGAAATTGCCGCAAGCCACAATTCAGCATTCATGAGTTTAGACCAGACAGGCGTTAGATAGTATTCCAATCCAACCCCCGCTCCCTTGAGGGTGAGACCTCTGATAACGAACATCAACAGGAGTCCCCATGGAATGAGTACTGTGAAGTAAACGACCTTGCTTACCGTTTTTGTTCCCCTCCATACAGAAGCAACTATCCATATCCATGCTAAAGAGAAACCGATGAAAAGCGGCCACTTGAATTTCCCCATATCCCAGGGTTCACTCGTAACCCCCAGAAAGTCATTGAAAAAGTAGTCTCCGGGAGAACCCATAAATGAATTGGCACCGTCGACAGTGGCAAATCCATAAAGATTACCATCGAAAGCAACCAGAATAGTCCCGTATTTATCTCCATTGTCTGCGGAAATCAGACCCACCTCATCTCTCACGGGGGAAACGAAATATCTGCCAATCAGAGAATCAGGAATGGAAGTCTGCACTTCCATGTTTTCGAGGCTTGTCGGAGCTATTGCCAGAGCGGGGTCGACATCCACTGTATCTTCCTGCACCCAGCCGAGAGTGGCAGCTTCATAAGTGTAGTTCACGCACCAGGACATGATAATTGCATAGTAGGTAACAATGATGAACCCTACCCCAACTGCGAACCATCCGAACCACTCAAGTCTTTTCGAAATCTTCTTAAAAGCCCCGGGAGCTGCCTGATTGTACTTGTGTCCAATGCTGAATTCCAGCATAAGCAAAGGAATACCGGCAAGAAAAAGGCAGATGAAGTAGGCAACAAGGAAAGCACCGCCGCCGTTTTCATAAGTGACATAAGGGAATCTCCAAATGTTACCGAGTCCTATTGCCGAACCGATTGCTGCAAGGAGAAAAGCAGTTCTGCTGTTCCATGTTTCTCTGATTCCAGCCATGATAATCCTTTCAGTCAGTATGACAGCGATTCAAATATCAATGCTTAACTATTTTATGTCGATGCGGAAAATGTCAACCCCATCAGGTTTTATCTTTGTCTTCCTTTTTCGAGTCCCCGGAAGGAAGTTTATGAGGAGATTCCCGCCGGGTTTCGTGATAGTAGTTGTGACGGCTGAACAGACTCAGGATTGCTCCGTAAAAGCAGAAGTATTTGCAGAAGAATCGTGGGAAGAACAGCATGGCAAGAAGCATGAGTACAGCACCGATAAATGAGCCTACAATGAAAAATGAGAAAATTGTGTGAAACGGATCAATCTGACAGAACAGAGCAGCCGGATTCATACTGCCAAATACACCTTTGCCGGCAAGAAAGACGGCAATGAAAAACAGTAGCGTCAGGACATACTTCTGTAGCACCAGATACCTGTGAAATTTACTCGGGAACTTCGGGGGACGGGGAATAGCCAGTTTTCCGAGAAAATCCTGCAAAACTCCGAAGGGACAGACCCATCCGCAGTAGATTCTGCCGAAGAACAGAGCCCAGACAATCGGAAGAACCAATATGGAAATACCCATACCGCCGAGGAAACCTAATTCTCCGGGGAGCAGAAGATACTGCATTGTTCCAAGCGGACAGTAGCACGCCTGAACAAAGAAGCCAAGGATGAGAAAAGAAACCATCTGGATAAGAAAATGCAGCAGTTTTCTTCTTTTGCGAATCTCCTTTGTTCTTCCACGCACGAAGTGATTAATAAGGGAAGATGCAGCAAGAAGGAGGAAAGTTGCAGCAAGGACGATTAATGTCCGTCTAATACCTTCACCCGACGGGTTTGCACAACAATCGTCATCTGTGTAATGCGGACAAAGTGGGGAATCAGGGGAAGGGCAGGCTGTCTCCGGGGTTAACTCAAGAGGGCATCCGTTTGCTCCAGTTTCGAGAGCATAAGCAGAACTATTATCAACGGTTATTACTTCTGTAACTGTCAGGGCACCTTCAGGGTTATCACAAAAACCGCTGGAATCTGCATCTGAGAAAAAAGTACAGCGCGGGTCATCCTCCGGGCAGGCCTCTTCAGGGGTGAGTTTCAGCGGACAGGGAGTAAATGTGACTTCGATGTGTTCGGTAATCACTGTATCTGCAACAGTGGAACCACCTGTAACAGTCACGGAAACACTATCTGCTTCTGAGTGATCGACCTCAGTCAAGATGAATTCTGAATCATCAGCCCCCTGAGATATCTGTTCTTCCGTTGTGTCATCGGATTGAGAAACGACATCTGTATTTTCTATTTCCTCGGGGGTGTATTCCGGAATCGTATCAACCGGACCAGCTTCCTGAATCTCAGGAATTTCTTCAGGTAGAGCTGAATCCGGTTCGATAATCTCTTCGCTGATATCGGCAGTATCGGTTGCAACAGTATCTTCGACAGCAGCAGATACAGTGTCTTCGACTTCAGTTGCAGCAGGCTCGGGATTGTCACAAAGAGCATCTCCACCGGTATCAGTGTAGAGAGTACATATAGGATTGTCTTCAGAGCATGCTTCGCTGGGGGTAAGGTCAAGCGGACAGACCGAAAAGGCAGAAAGAGAGAATGCCAAAAGTAATAATATTACTGCACGCATAATGCCTTTCTTTTCCCGAGTATATAGATAAGCCGGCTGTCTGAGCAGCCGGTCTTTCATTCGCACAGCTTCTAATATGCGGCTTTTATTCTTCCCCATGTAGAATTCTCAAGAGAGAGAGTTCCATTCAGTCTTAGATTAGGAACATCGTAATCCACATAATCACCTGATGAAGCTCCATATGCGCCTATTACACGCCGCGAGGTATCGCTGTCCCAATGCCAGGTATACAAAGAGCCTTCTCCTGACTTCCACTCTATTTCAATAACGAGATTGTTCTGTCCGTCATACCAGTAAGGCGTATCCAGTGTGATATCGAACCAGTCGTTTGTGTTATCTGCCTGTAGCATACAGGATGGGGAACCGTCGAAAACAAGGACGCGAGTTCCGGGAGTATAATTATCTTCATATACAACTGTCAGTTCATTGTTCTCCGTGACACCCATATGAATTTTCATATCTTCGAATATCCCGACGGGATCACCCCCTACGGCACGAATCCAGGAGAAACTCTCAATAGTAATGTCGCTGTTTATCTCATCTGCAAGCACTACCACCTGGTAGCGCATGGAAAGTGCTCAATCACCACACCATGGATCGTTGGACGGTAATTCGGGGGTTCCAATCTCAATGGTCTCCGAAAGACACAATCCCACAACGATTGCCAGCATTAGAATACTTGCTTTCATATTAATCCTTTCTTTTCAAGTTCGCTAAATTAAATATATGAAGAATGTGAAATAATCAAAATACCCATTATACTCGCTATCCTTGACATTCATCTTAAAAATCAGATATTTCAAAATCTGCAGGATTTAGTGGTCCGGTAGTTCAATCGGCTAGAGCACCGGCCTGTCACGCCGGAAGTTGCGAGTTCGAGTCTCGTCCGGACCGCCATTTAATGGGGACAGTCCCTCTTTTTTAACTAAAAGCGACTGTCCCCTTTTCTGTTCCTTATTTCTTTTACCGAGAAAATGAGTATAATTATAGATTGTGAATACTATGCAGAATCAGATGAGGAGAAAAATGAAATCAGCGGTAATTTTGTCTGCAGTTCTCTTTTTGACGACGAGTACATCTCTTGCCGGCAATCCGGATTATCTGTCCAACAGGAGTGCCAATTATCTAATGAATTGTGCCCGGAGTGCAGCTACAGATGCACCCGATATAATTACCTATAACCCGGCGGGGCTTACATATCTCGAGAACGGACTTCATATCAGTTTTGGCAATCAGATGATCTTCAAAAACTATTCTATAACGACGGATCCCTGGTGGGATTCTCTTTTTGTTTTCGATGACACAACTCTATACTATGAATCTACAGAACCCACATACCTGCTTCCTGATTTCTACCTTTCCTACAATATGGATGAACTTGCTCTGTTTGGAGCATTTACAGTCGTGTCCGGCGGCGGCGGTCTCGATTACCCCGAAGGATTCTATGCGATGTCGCTGATAGAGAGTAAATACATGCAGGAATTATATGCAATAATCGACCCGGGTCCGGCTGACTCGGCGTATTACGCAGTAATGGACAGCGGGTATATACACGGGACTTCGATGGGGCTCGCAGGTACGGCGGGAATCGCCTATGCTATGAATGACAAAATCTCTCTCTCTTTTGCCGGCAGATACATCAATGCAACCTCGACCTTTGATGGAGAAGGATACTTCAAAATCTACTTCTATATAGTACCCGATGACACTACATACAGGATGCTGGATGTCGAAAAAACTGCACAGGGGTTCGGCGGAATATTCAGCATCGATATCGCTCCGACTGAAAATCTGAATTTAGCCCTTCGATTCGAAACTCCCACACGCCTCGAATACACAACACATGTGAACAGGAATGACTGGATATATCAATCAGATTCAGGGTCAGTAATCCTTCCGGACTCATCATATATGGACGGCTATGTGGAGCGCAAGGATTTGCCTGCAATGATATCAGGGGGACTCGAATACGGGATTATTCCACAACTGACCCTGTGTCTATCTCTGGACTATTACTTTGCCACGGCAAGCAGCGGTTCGGATGAATACTTTGGAAACGGGTGGGACCTGTCTACAGGAATAGACTGTTCGCTGTCAGATAAACTGGAAGTGGGATTTGCCTGGAACTACTCAGACAATGCGGCACAGGACAGTGCCTATACAGACTTCGATTTTTCGCTGAACAGCAGCACTCTGTGCGGCGGGCTGAAATACAGCATCTTCGACGGATTATCCTTCACAGCAGCAGGCGGGAATACTATCTACTTCACCCAAACAGGTGAAGAACCATTCGATGCCTGTACCTACCGCAAGAATGTGTGGTCACTGGCGTTCGGCACCGAAATCAGTTTTTAGTTTGAAAACAAGTCCCTTGCCGATGTTTATTCGGAGTTTGAATGCACCCATCTAAATACAGAATAGTGTCTCTGGTGTTCTTATGTTCCGTGCTGATGCTGTCATGCGGCGGAATTGAGCAGATTCAGGCAGAATTGAAGATTGGCGCTCCACTTGACAGGGACATTAAAAATCTCATGGGAGTGAATGCAGGTCCCGTATCCACAACGGATACACTCCGTTCTCTCGATGTAACAGCCGGTTACAATGAGATAGGTGTAAGCCTGATAAGAACCAATGATTATTACGGTGCACTCGATATGTGCATTATGTATCCGGACCAGTCTGCAGACCCTTTAGATCCTGCTTCTTATGACTTCACTGAAAGCGACAGGGTATTTGCTGCAATCATAGACGGCGGATTTATTCCCTACCTCCGGCTCGGTAACAGTTGGGGTCCGACGGACAATTACACTCCGCCTTTGCCAAGAATACCTGAGAATTTCGAAAACTGGGCACTTGCTGCAGTCGAAGTAGTAAGACACTATACAGATACTTTGCTTTGGGGCAATGAAACAAAATTGAAATATGTAGAGATATGGAATGAACCAAACTCTCAGGCTTTCTGGAATGGAACTGTAGAAGACTTTTGCCGGCTGTATTCCCGCACATCTGTTTTTTTGAAGAATGAATTTCCGGAACTTTCGATCGGCGGTCCCGGTTTTTCGCCAAAGGTGTTTGCAGACCCAAATGGGAAGTATATGCCGCTGAAATTTCTGACATACATAAGGGACAACGACATCCCGCTGGATTTTGTTTCATGGCATATCTACACAAATGAACCGCTCGAATTCGAGTCTGCGGCACTCTACTACGATTCCCTTGCTCAAAGTCTGGGACTGAGCGATGTGGAATTTCACAATACAGAGTGGTCGACATTGGCTGCATTGGAGAACCCGCAGTATGAGGCATTGAAAACCGGCGGGCTGGGTGCATCGATTGTGACAGGGATATGGATAACCATGCAGGATGTTCCCCTAAAGGTCGCAACTATCTATAGGGGGAACGAACCGCTCGAACAGGTGCCTGTATCATATAATTTCGGCTTATTCGACACAACGGGAGCGCCACGCAGAATGGCACTTGCAATGGACCTGTGGGGACGTATGGGACTTTTCCCGGAGAGAGTTGGAATCAACATTACCAGAGTCGATGGAGACGAGATAGAAGGTGTTTGGGCAATTGCAGGAGAAAACACCTACAGCCAGACAGCCATACTGATTGCAAACAGTACATCAAATGAGATTGTCATTGAACACCTACCTCAGTGTTTTATGAAGGAAGGTAACCAATACACACCTTTCACGGTAAGTGATATAAGTCCGGAAATGCAGGTAGAAGGAAGATCAGACGGGAGTGCTTCCCTGATAATTCCACAATACTCTGTAGTATTTGCAGCACCGGAATAAAGGAGGGACGATGAACGACAGGAAGAAAAAGAAGTTTCAGATTAGAGAAGCCCGAAAAAAGAAAGGAAAAGACGCTTCTGCACGGAAAAATAAAGAGCACGGCAGTATCGACCGTAAACACAAGGAACAGGATGCTATTGCCCGGAAACACAAGGAACGGAATAAAGCCGCACGCAGACAGAAAAAATTAGAGAGGACACCGGGAAGATCGACGGGATGCCTTTTTTCAATTGTCAATTTACTGCTGTCTTTTGCAAGGGGTAGAAACTAAGCTATACACGGCTCAGTATAGATGGTTCTGCACGCACATCAGTCATAAATCACTGTTACATTCAGTTACATACCGCACATACTCTGTTCATATTCGAAATTTAGTATATGGTCGAAAGAAAGGAGGTGCGAAAATGAAAAAGTTGACAATTGCAGCAATTCTGATAGCCGCAATACTCTTTTCCGGCTGTATTTTTACTCCGGAAGAAGAGGAACTCACCGACCGCGAGCATATCAGGAACTTGTTAACAACGAGAAGTGAAATGGACATGGGTTCTCTTGACGGGCAGGGTGAGGCCGGTTCCGGAGAAGCAGGGAAAGATACTTACTACCCTGAATACTGGTGGCGTGAAAGAACTGCTGAAGGCTCTTTCGATGTAGAGTTCCACGGAGACCTTTCTACAGGCATATGTACGGTTACTGTTACACGAACTCTTTACGGAAACTTCAATATTGATGTGGTGCATGACGGTATCCTTGATCCATCGATAAAACCAATCAATATTCAACGGACCAGACGGGCCATTGTAGAAAGAACCGAGCACAACCCTGAATGTCACGGCGGCTGGGAACTCACCCACATAACCCTGGCTGAATACACCCTAAACTCGGGACTCACACAGGAAGTGTTCATCACGAAAATGACCTTGTATGTAGAAGATGAACTTGTGTGGGAATGTGATTCACCGGACACTTTCTATGCTGTCGACGGCGGGCTGCCGGTAATGGAACCCGGTTTACTTGCAAGATTCGAAGTGGAAGTAGAACACACAAATCCGCAGTATGACCCCGAATTCTATGTATATGTGCACGGACCCTGCCCAATATGGCCCCGTCATTTTATGAATGATTTTGGTCTATGGGGAGATGTTACGGAAGGTGATGGAATCTATACGTATGAGTGGTACATAGAAGGCTCATCTGAACACTGGTACATAGCAGCCGATGTCATCGATGCTGATACTATGCTCGATGAAGATGAAGATGACTACGATTCAAGTGCATGGAAAATTGCTGCACGAAAAGAAAATTAGGAGATCAAGGTGAAAAAGAAAATGAAGATAATCGGAATCGTCGTACTTGCAGCAACTCTGCTTGTCGGGGCTGTATCTGCACAGGGATATGGCAGACGCGGCGGCGGGAATGGAATGGACTGCAATATGGAAGATTATGAAATGTCCGGTCGCAGTGGCAACGGGTTGCGTGGTCGCGGCGGTATGGGCGGATACGGAATGTCCGTCGGATTGATGAGACTGTATTGGAACCTTGATTTGACAGATAATCAAGAGGATGAAATTGAAGACATCATGGAAAATGCCCGTGACCGGATTGAGGCAATCATGGACGATATGCCAGAAGAAGACATGGGGAGCGGATTGATAGAATTATACACATCCCCCAACCTGAGCGTTTCCGACCTTGAAGACTACTTCGAAGAGAAAAATGAATTTCAAAATGAGATCAGGGGCATAATGTTCCAGGCATTGGTTGAAGCTCATGATGTTCTTACAGATGAACAACTGGAAGAGCTGGCTGAATTGGCAGGGAACTTTTCAGATCAGGGCGGTTCAGGTGGTTCTGGAGGTTGATTCCGCAGCGGCAGGAACAGCAACTAACATATAATTAAGGTGCCTGGCACCTTATCTCCTTGCTCTTTATATAGTACCGTACTTCACTTCTCCCACTTTTGACTGCGGCAAAGCAGTCCGGACTAAAGATGGAATAAGTGGAGTACGGTACTGTATTTTTACTTCATTGATAGCAAAAAGTGCCTGGCACTTTTTTTATATATATTAATATTACCACAGCATAAGGAGGAGCAATGAGCAACTTTCTAACAGATATTGAAATTGCGGGAAAAGCAACACCAAAACCGATAACTGAAATAGCGGAGAAGTTAGGGATTCGACCGAGGGATCTTGACCTGTATGGTGAATACAAGGCAAAGGTACATCTCAATACATTGTCGACAAGAGGGCGAAAACCCGGAAAACTTGTTCTTGTGTCAGCCATGACTCCCACGCGGGCAGGTGCCGGGAAAACCACTGTGACAATAGGTCTTACACAGGGACTGTCCCGTATTGGAGAATCTGTAAGCTGTGCTATCAGGGAGCCTTCTTTGGGTCCGATATTTGGAATTAAGGGGGGTGCTGCAGGCGGCGGGTATTCTCAGGTAATACCGATGGAGGATATAAACCTGCATTTCACGGGGGATATGCACGCTATCACAGCGGCAAATAACCTCATAGCAGCAGTGATAGACAATCATCTGCACAGAGGAGATGCATCGCGTCTCGATCCGAGAACCATCAGTTTTAAAAGAGTCATAGACATGAATGACAGGTCACTTCGCGACATCATCATAGGGCTTGGCGGACGAACTCAGGGTGTCCCCCGGGAAAGCGGATTCGACATAACCGCCGCAAGTGAGATAATGGCAATTCTGGCACTTTCCAACAACATAGATGAGTTGAAGCAGAAAGTAGATGACATTTTCATAGGGCTTACCTATGACAAGGAGCAGGTTCTTGTGAAGCAGATGGGTGTTACCGGAGCTGTTGCAATGCTCCTTAAAGATGCAATCAAACCTAACCTTGTACAGACTCTGGAGGGGAATCCCGCTTTTGTACATTGCGGTCCCTTCGCGAATATTGCACACGGATGCAGTTCCATTCTCGGAACAAAGATGTCGATGGCATTTTCGGATTGGGCAATAACGGAAGCAGGATTCGGCTTCGATCTTGGTGCGGAGAAGTTCTTTGATATCAAGTGTCAGTATGGAGAGCTATGCCCGAGTCTTGTCGTTCTTGTTGCTACCTGCAGATCTTTAAAAATGCACGGGGGAAAAAAGAGAAAGGAATTGCATAAACCGGATGCGGGTGCTGTAGAACGCGGTCTACCCAATCTGGAAAAGCATATTGAAACTATTGGAAAGTTCGGACTTCCTGCAGTTGTCTGCCTGAATAAGTTTGCAACGGATACCGAAGATGAAATTAAGATAGTGATTGACAGGTTGAAAGAGTTGAATGTTCCAATCGCAATTGGAGACGGGTTTGTAAACGGTGGTAGGGGAATGGAAGAGCTTGCTTCATTAGTCAAATCCACAGCAAGAGACTGTTCCGATACATTCAGTTCTTTGTATGACTGGGATTTACCCGTCGAAGAAAAAATAAGAATTGTGGCGCAGAAGGTTTACGGTGCGGAGCATATCGATATGACAACACTTGCGAAGAAAGACCTCAGAACAATAAAGAAGTTCGGTTATGACAATCTTCCGGTCTGTATAGCAAAAACGCAGAATTCGCTGTCAGACAATCCAAAACTGCTTGGCAGGCCTGAACATTTTGTTGTTACAGTCAGGGAAATTGAAATAGCTACTGGTGCAGGATTCTTAATCCCTATTACAGGTTCGGTTATGCGCATGCCCGGGCTACCGACAAAACCCGCCGCAGAGAATATGGATGTCGATGCCGACGGGAATGTAACGGGGCTGTTCTAATATCAGTACCGTACTGTACTAATTGCTAATTTACCACAACCATTAGCACCGAAGTGCTGCCATTCTGTCCGGTCAGGACGACGGTATAACAACCAGATGGAAGTGTATTACCCGAACCATCCCTGCCGTCGAATGATATTGTCCCCAATCCTGCGGACAGCATGCCGCTGTGGAGACTCCTGACAGACCTGCCCGACAAATCATAAATCGCAATCGAGTATTCTCCATCAACCGACAGATCGTAGGCAATTGAACAGGATTCTGTCATCGGGTTTGGGAATGGGGTGGAAAGTTCAGGGAGAAGAGGACTTGTGCCGGTTTCTTCTTCGATACCGGTCTGTCCGGCTACAAAGAGAAGCGCAGGGTCTCCAAGAAGGTTATGTTCCTGCAGAACCCAGTTTTGAAAGGACATCCCGCCGGCTGCACGGAATCCGTCCTTGCCGAGAGCGAGAGTAACACCTATTTCATTCTGATTATAGATCCACAATTGCTTTGCAATATGTATTTCCAGATACTCAGAGGGTCCCATGTTGGGCGGAGTACCCCATCCGTTATCAGAGTTGAACATTATTGCGACCACGCCGCCGTCGGGCCATATCATCAGTCGTTCAGCGATGCAGGCTATATTGGAAATTTTTCCTGTCAGGCAGGCAATAGAGGACATGATGGGGAGTTTGTCAATATTCGTGAGGTCGGTGTAATTGGCCGCACTGATGATGTCTGTTGGCGGGTTGTAATACCAGTAGACACCGGATTCAAAACCATGCCCTGTCGGTTCACAGAAAGAAACACCGGCGTTGAGATAGGCAATCTGGTTGTTGGGATGGTAGGAAGAATTCTCATACAGTTTGTACACAGTCCAGCTTCCCGGAATTCTCTTTGCTATGGAGTCGCAAACAATCCTGCCATAGTAACCGTATTCGGGCCACAGTCCCCCTGCGGGAAGCAGGGCAGTGGTCTGCCATGATCCGGGGGTAGGAGATTGTTCGTAATCAAGCGTTTTATCTACCATTGTCTGAAGTCTCGATGAAATGTCAGTGCTGAAACGGCCCACATAGATGTCGCTGTAATAATCGATGTAATCAGAGTTTTCACCATAGCGATGGTCGCCGTCTCCGTCCCATGTGCCGTCAAGGTCGCTGTAATAAAGATCGGCAGTCGAACCGAGAGTATATCCATTGACATTCAGATAGGAGATTCTCGTTGTAATGCCGTAATCCCCGACAATGAGAGCGTAGATCAAACCGGTGTTCTGAAAACAGTCCTTAAGATAATTTCGAATCTTCTCCTGTGTGTCATATCCGCTCTGATTGCTTTGTATCCACTGTACACTTACAAACTCCGCTGAACCGGCTGTGTTGTTCCTGTGATTTACCAATGGCTGAAGTACCGATTCCATGCCTTCGTCCGCAACAACAACCCAGTGGACATCGGAGTCGGTTCCACCCCGAGAAACCGGTGCCCAGTTATACAGCATATCCGGATTGTCAACGATGTTGACAAGTCCGTTCTTGGCAAGAGATATCTGAGCATCAGTCAGAGTTAGTAGCGGGACAGAAGCATCATCCTCGTAATGCAGCGTCAGTTTAGCAGAAGTGATTACAGTAATTCTCCCGCTCAAAGGTCTGTACTGAAAGGGGATGAAGGTAAAGCTCCCAACACGGAAGCCTGTCTTGTTTCCGCTCTGAATACCTGCAATGGGGGATTCAGGGAAAGCAATGTCTGAACTGTAAACTTCGAATACTTCGGTTATCGGCCCGGGAATCTGATTGAGCGGGTGATATCTGACAGGGCCTATGTTGTATTTTCCGGGAAGTTCCATTGTTTCGAGTATTTCAACATCTACGGAAATGAGAGTTGTTCCCTGCGGAAGCAGGTAGGAAGCAGGAATCCCCGGGAGATTGGGATAACCCTCAGAAAAAGATGTCAATGCACCGGGCATAGACAGTATATCACGCCCCTCGAAAACTGACGCTTCTACACCATCGGTAGGCAAATTGAAATCTATGGTTGTTTCACCGCTGAAAGCGAATGATGTAATCAAAAGGGTAAGGAACAAATATTTCATAAAACTCCAATAAGGTTAATGTCATTCATAGTACCATGACACTTAATTCTTCTAATTAAGATGTCACGGTACTTAGATAATATAACAAGTCCGGTCGATTATAGTTTCTTTTCGCTTTGGGATTGCGGAAATTCAGGATAGAGTTTCTTCATGCATTCGGGGCAGATACTGTGCGAGAAGTCGGCATCGGTATGTTTCTGAATATAGACATCCACATTATCCCAAAAACCACCATCGTCGCGAATTTTCTTGCAGTTGGCACAAATGGGGATAAGGCCGGTAAGTGTCTTTATCTCCTGTATGGAAGCTCGCAGTACTGCGATAAGGTCTTCCTTTTCCTTTACGACTTCTTTCTGCTTTGTTATGTCTCTTACGGTAGCCTGCAGGAACACACCATCGGAAAAATCCACCCGTGTAAGCAGGACTGTTGCAGGGAAGGCGGCACCGTCTTTCTTCTTATGCATCCATTCGAAGAAGTTGGAACCGCTCTTCATGGCTATTTCAATCATTTCCTTTGCTTTTATTTCAGACGGCTGTCCGTCAGGCTGTGTTTCCGGTGACAGAACCCAGGGTTCCAATGAAATGAACTCCTTCACGCTGTTCACATTGAACATCTCCAGTATTGCAGGATTGCCTGAAGAAAATTTCCATTCCGGAGGGGCAAGAGTCATTATGGCATCTTTGGAAGAATCGAATAGTTTTCTGTAGCGTTCTTCGCTTTCCTTCAGGGCTTTCAGCGCCATTTTCTCCTTTGTGATATTTCTTCCTGTACCGAAGAAGTAATCGAATTCACCATCTTCCTTCAGAATAGGTCTTCCGTGCCATTCGACAAGAAGTATATCTCCATATTTAGTCAAGAGTTTATTCTCATTGAATGTGGGTTTCCCCTGCTTAATCAGATACTTGAAAACACGCCGTACATTCTCGCGGTTTTCTTCCGGAATAAAAGTTTCGATGTAATCCAGCCCCGTCACTTCCTCCTGGGTATAACCAACAGCATTCAGCATAGAGTCGTTCATCATGGTAATTTTGCTGTCAGCGCCTATACTGACTATGAAGGACGGCGAGGTATTGATAAGCGTATCGCGAAAAACCTGTTCCTGCCTGCTTTTGATTTCAGCCTGTCTCTTTTTGGTGATATCTTCAGCAGTGCAGATGATATATTCCACATCTCCTGCTTCATTCAGCTTGGGCATTCTTGTTATGTGCAAAAGGCGGGATTCGTCTACAGCATTATCGACCCATTTTTCATTTTCAGCAGGCTGTCCTGATTTGAATACTTTCAGATTGTCTTCCGAGCAGGTACTCCCAACATGATTAGAAAGAAAGCTGCTTACTGTCTTGAACTGCAGGTCTTCCTTATTCCGTCCCTTGAATTCCGCGTGAGCCTTGTTTACTCTTCCATAGGTATCCGGAGCAGTAACAAACCATATCTGCAGGGAGATGGAATCGAGCAGGATGTCCTGATCCCTGATTAACCGGCTCGAATAATCTGCACAGGATTCGATTTCTTCTACAATATTCAAGAATCTTGGCAGGTTATCAGAAGTGATGTCTTCTGAAAGTAAATTCTTGAGTTTATTCAGAACATCTTGTGAATTTTCCATAAATCACCAATCATATAGAATAGATAAGTAAATAATATAGTATTTGAAGTTCTATGAAAAGGGGCAGAAAACTATCTCAAAATCAGGAAGTGCCTGCTCGTTAAAGTCTCGTGTGTTTTAAGGACAGCGGTATAGCATCCATTCGGAAGTGGCGAGCCATCATCATTATTGCAATCGAAAGAAATACTGCTTTCTCCGGCTGGAAACAGATTGTCAGTCAGAGTGACTATTTTTCTTCCTGAAATATCATATATGGATAGATTTCCCCGGATCGGACCGGGCATATTCAAGGTCAATGTACAATTATTCTGCGCAGGATTTGGGAAAGGAGGGTACAATCGCACGGATGAGAGAAAACCGCTCTCATATCCAATACCGGTCTGTCCGGCTGCAAACAGTACGGCAGGGTCGCCAAGAAAATTATTCTCCTGTATCACCCAGTCGAGCAGAGGAACCCCGGGTGTAAAATACACAATGTCTTTTGCGAAAGCCTGTGCAACACCGAGTTCATTCTGATTATATATGAAAAGTTGTTCTGCAAAACGGATCTCCAGCCATTCAGACGGCCCCGTAGATGGTGGAGTTCCCCATCCGTAACTGGAATTGAACATTACAGCGATAGCGCCGCCGTCGGGCCAGATCATTAGCCGTTCTGCAATGCATCCGATATTTGTGAGTTCTCCCGGCATGCATGCGATGGAATGAAATACAGATAATGCATCGTAATTATCAAGTTCGGTATAGTTGCTATTGCTGATGATATCAGTCGGCGGATTGTAATACCAGTAAACACCGCTAGAACCGCCGTGCCCCTGGGGTGCTATATAAGAAGCCCCGATGTTCAGGAGATGTATCTGGTTTGAGGGATGCCAGGCTTCGGTTTCATATAATTTTCTAACAACCCAGTTTTCAGGGATTCGCTCAGCAATGCTGTCACTGACAAAACTGCCCCAGTAGTCGGAGTCGGGCCAGAGTCCTGCACCCGGAAGAATGGCGGTTGTTCTCCACATACCTGCGGGAGAACTGGTTTCATAGTGGATTGTCTTCTCAACCATGTTGCTTATGAAGCTCGGAACATCGGAGCTAAACCTGCCTACGAAAATATCGGTGCAGTAGTCTATTCCATCGCTTCGTTCTCCGTATAGGTGGTCACCGTCGAGGTCCCACGAACCATCGAGGTCTGCATAATACTGGTCTGTCACATTATTGAGCAGATTCTCACCCACAAGAAGCGAAGAAATCCGTGTGGTCTCACCGTAGTCACCCACTATGAGTGCATATATGAGTCCGTGATTGTAATAGGCATCTCTCAGGAAGTTTCGAATCTGTTCCTGAGTGTCATATCCCGTGTAATTTGCGTATATCCAATCGAGACTGACAAATTCAGCGGAACCCGCAGTTACGGTTCTATGATCAACCAATGGCTGAAGTTCGTCTTCCATGTCAGGAGCACCAATCACTACCCAGCTTGCCCAGGTATCTCTGCAGTCACGCTGCAGGGGGGCGGAGGTTTCGAGCATTTCGGGGTTGGAAACTATATTCACAAGGCCGTTAAGAGCGGTGTCTATCTGCTTTTCAGTCAGGGTAAGACGGGGAATCGAAGAAGATGAAATGTACTCAACAGTTATCTGTGCGGAAGTGATGACAGAAATGCTGCTTGCCAAAGGGAAGTATTTGATAGGTACAAAACAGAAACTACCAAGACGGAATCCCGTTCGATTAGAAGTATTCATCCCGACAGCGGAGTTTTCGGGGAAACAGCTATTCGAGAAGTAAACCGAAGATCTCTGTAAAACGGGCTGAGACTGGCTGAGTATTCTATAATGAACGGGGGGAATGTCGTAGGATCCTTCGAGCTGTACTTCTTCTATGATGTCGACTGATATGTGAGAGATCACCGTTCCCTGTGGAAGAACGAACCTGTATGGGATACCTTCGAGGAGCGGGTCGCCCTCTTCGAAAACCGAAACACCGCCTGGGATAGAAAGAGCGTCCATTCCCTGCCATTTAGAAAAACACAAATCATCCGGATTCATCTGAAAGTCGAAAACAATTTCGTCTGCATGAGAGAAAGAAAAGAAAAGTAGAAGAAGAAGGAAAAAGGAAGGGGTTATTGATTTGATAATAATCTCATCTCGTGGTCGACCATTTCAGCAATGAGTTCTTCAAAGGAGATTTCCGGCTCCCATCCGAGCAGTTCTTTTGCTTTCGATGCATCTCCCTGCAGAAAATCGACTTCCGTGGGGCGGAAATATTTTGGATTGACCGTTACATAATCTTCCCAGTTGAGTTCGACGCGCCCGAAGGCAAACTCCAGAAGTTCGCGGATTGTATGAGTGACCCCTGTTGCAATAACAAAATCGTCACCTTTATCCAGCTGGAGCATCAGATGCATGGCTTTCACAAAGTCCTTTGCATGTCCCCAGTCGCGTTTTGCATCGAGGTTTCCCAAAGCAAGGTTTTTCTGCATTCCCATTTTTATCCGTGCTGCGGCAATTGCTATCTTGCGAGTTACGAAATTCTTACCGCGTCGGGGGGACTCGTGATTGAAAAGAATACCGCTCGAAGCGTGAAGGTCGTATCCCTCCCGGTAATTGATCACCATCCAATGTGAATAGAGTTTTGCGGCGGCATAAGGACTCTGAGGGCGGAAAGGAGTATCTTCGTTCTGTGGAGCGGGTGATGAGCCGAACATCTCGCTTGTGGATGCCTGATAAAATCTGCATTCACCGGCCAGACCGACTTCTCTGATGGCATCGAGAAGTCGCGCAACACCTATTGCATCGACATCTCCCGTATACTCCGGCATATCGAAGGAAATTCTGACGTGACTTTGGGCTGCAAGGTTGTAGACCTCATCCGGTGCTATCTTCTCTAAAATACGGTTGAGCCCGCTGCTGTCAGTCATATCACCGTAATGAAGAAAAAGGGTATTGCCGTAGATGTCGGTATCCTGTATCAGGTGTTCGAGGCGCTGTCTGTTGAAACTGCTTGCTCTTCTGACGATTCCGTGAACTTCATAATTCTGTTTAAGAAGCAGTTCTGTAAGATATGAACCGTCCTGCCCGGTAATTCCGGTGATGAGTGCTTTTTTCATGGACTTCCTTAGTAACAGGACACAACTAAAGTCATGTCCCTACATAATTACTTGTAGACGGAGACAGTACGGTCATAGTTGTTTGTCACGTATACAGCGTCTCCCGAAGGCAGTGAACAGACACTCCACGGGTAGTCACCGTAACCGCGGATTGTGCGGACAACTGTGTTATCAGAGAGGTCTATGACCCAGAGATCATCGAAAAGGCAACTGGTGACATAGAGATATTTACCGTCAGCAAGAACACAGATTCCCCGCAGTCCGCTCTCAAGAGTAATACTGGATACCGTATAGTTGGAAGTGTCGATGATTCCTACCCTGTCAGAACCCATTCGGGTTATATATACTTTTTCTCCATCGGGAGAAGAACACAGATTGAACGGTTCCAGCCCGAGGTTTACTGTCCTTATCATGCAGTGGTCGGTTGTTCTGATTACCGAGACATCGTCACTGTCGTAATTTGCGACATAAGCAACGTTCTTTCCGGGTACACTGCATATATTGACAGGGCTGTCACCTACATCCACAGAAGCAACCACGCTGTTATCTGAAGTCTGTATGACCTGAACGGTTCCCGCATCACTCCGTGTAACATAAACATAGGCTCCGTCACGCACTGAACAGATTCCCTGCGGAGTTCCCCCGACACTGATAGTCTTGACTATTTTGAAATCAGAAGTCCTGATAACCGAGACTGTTCCGGAATTATGGTTTGCCGTATAAAGATATTCCCCGCTCGGTACGGTACAGATCGCACGGGGTTCGCTCCCTACCATAACAGATGTTTCAACAGAATTGGTCAGGGTGTTTATGCGGGAAACCATGTTTCTGGGATAAGTGGTTGTTGCATAAACATAATTGCCGTCAGGTGACGCACATATATCCTGCGGTGCAGCACTCAGGGTGACTGTGGCAATAAGGCTATCTGGATAGGGAGAACACCCGCCCCCGCTACCTGAAGCATAAACATCACTATTGTTTCGCGGTTCGAATTTCCACTCACCTGATGTATAGAAGAGGGGACCCTTCCCTGTGAATAAAGTATCATCGATGGCAGGATTCCAGGAATATGAACCCATATCACCCATCATGCATTCTCCCGAACCGTCATCTAAAAGGCAGGGGGTTATATCAGTAACAATAGCCTCTTCCACTCGAACAAGCACAGATTCAAGACGTTCGGGATTGGAACCCTGTCCGATTTCATTTGTCAGAACAATGATGGGGTCGGGAAGGTCTGCACCATAGGCAAGAAGTTCTACGGCGGTGATGTTCAGAAGTTCTGTCATGCCGTTCGTTTCATAGACTGTACCGGAAATGTTAATCACATCTCCCCGGTTGAGAGAAGATATCTGCGAACCGCGTACAGGAAGAGAACCCCATGCACCGCCATCCCTGTCACTCATTATCACGAGGTCTTCACCCCAGTATTCTCCATAGCCCGTAGTTACAACTCCGGTTACAACAACTTCTTCACCCTCAAAAGGAGAGGATGGCTGCTGCCCCTGTATTTCATAACAGGAGTAGATGTCGCCACCGCCCCCACCGCTGCTGCCGCTTCCTTCTGCAATTGTCAGGTACCAGTCCATAAGGGTTGTATAGTAGTCACAAATCGTGTAGCCCAATACCGAAACCTGAAAACCAAGCCTTCCGGTAATTCCGGCATACAACTGCCAATAATATTCATACCAGTCCTGCGGTGAGTGGATGATTTCAACGAAAGGAGGGGGTCCGTCCCAGCCGCCGCCCATCTCAAGTTCACCCAGGAAACCAAGGTATGGCTCTGCCTCCATGTAAGGCCCCGCAATTCCATAGAAATCCACAGAGACTCTCGGCTGCACATACCCGCGAATCTCGAATTTTGATGAACTTATCCATGTGGTAGGATGTGCATTCTGAGTTACGTTGAAGTCCCAGACGGATGACCAGTATCCGTTATCATACTGGGCTCCAAGGGCAATATATGTATTATGGTCGAAACCAGTCGTGAGAATGTTATCCGAAATAGCATTTATCTCGAAACCGGCATCGAATGAAAGGGTTACAACTTCCACAACGGGAAACCACCCTATCCACTGAATAAATACTTCGGTGTATGAGTAAAGGGTAGTGTCTGCACTGTAATTCAGGTTGCCGAGAAGTTCTGCCTTCAGGTCGACATCGAGGTCGAAATCCCCGCTGGCGATCGCATGAAACTCTTCAATCTCCCACCAGTCGATATCGAAACCAATGTCGAGACCGGGTTCGAAACTTACATACCCATGCGTGATAATCACAGATAGTTCAGCCCCGCCTATTTCCCCATCATAGAGAACAACACCCGAAAGGTCTAAACCGAAATCAGTGCTCGTGACACCGTCCATCGCTTCTATTCTTGTGTACTGGCTGTTCTTGCTTTTTCCGGGTGAGATGTAAAGTGTAGTATCGGCGGAACACTCCCGCACGGCATCGGTAAGGCGTGCGTCTGTGGTCTGATAAGTAATGGTACTTCCGCTTACAGACTTCGATGTTACCTTTCGAAGAAAACCGAAATACTCACTTGTGTATAAACTTGAAATAATGAAATCATCCACTTCTATATCCGGTGCATCTCCCGTAAACGAAACAACGACTTCGTCTTCCGTGACGCTTGTTATGCTGACATTGCCTATATGATCCAAGACTTTGGCGTTTGGGGAGAAGACAGGATCGCCCGTGTTTGAACTCTCTACCTCTTCTGGTTCTGTTACACAGCCGGCAAAGAGAAGGATAGAAAGACTAAAGAAAAGTATGAAAAATAACTTCCAACGCATACACACCTCCACATTAATAATTACATTATCATTATACTTACTAGCGTATGTAATAACAAGGTCAGAAATTATTTTCTAAGAAATCGGACAGGTACTGAAATTAAGTTAAAAAACCACCTGCAGATCTTAGATCTGTATTCCAGAAATTCCCGGATATCCCTGTATAGATAGTAAAGAGCTCTGGAAAGTGAACTGACACGGTAGACATTGAATTTGAAGAAGATTCTGTTTATCAGGATCCGGCGTTTTGAAAAACCGGGTAAATTCAGGAAAGACTGATGAAAATAATTATATACATCATCTCCTATAGACGGATATCCTTTCTCTACACAATAATCTCCCAATTCGGTCCCCGGGTATGGGAAGAAGATAGCAATCTGTGATTTGTCCGGTTGAATAATCCGGTTTAAACGGATTGTTCTCTTAAAGGCAGATATTGTTTCTCCCGGGATTCCAATCATGTTAAAAGAATATCGTTGAATGCCGCATTTCTTTGCAAGGTGGAATGCTTCAATGATCTGGGTATCGGTCATATGCCTGTTCAGGACTTCCTGCCTGATTTTCGGATCACCTGACTCGATGCCAATGTTCAATTGATAACATCCGGATTCCTTAAATAACTGAATACTCGATTCAGAGACTAACTCCGGTCTTGTATTACATCTATAAGCCGGAAGCGATTTTTCCTTAGAATACGCAGCAGCAAACTCCTTGAACCACTCTTGATTCTTATTGAAGGAATCATCATCAAAACGCAATGCCTGAGGCTTATAATTGCTGACTGTTTGAACGATTTCTTCGATAGCCTTATTCACCGAACGGCTGCGAACGATTTTTCCTTTACCTGCTGTAAGTTCATTGTATGCTTTGTTGGAACAATATGTACACTGAAAAGGGCATCCGCGAGAGAACATAAAAGATGTTCCCAAACCAGGGTTGTCAGGGAAGATATCCCGATTGGGGAAAGGCAGGTCATCCAAATTGCTGATTAAGGGTCTAATGTCATTCGTTATGATTTTTCTATTGGATTTAAACCAGAAATTCCGAACGGTCAGAAAATCCTCTCCGGATTCGATTCTGTCCGCCAGTTCCAAAAGAGCGTATTCTCCTTCGGCTCTGCATATTCCATCGAAAGAACTCTCAGGAGTATATGATTGAGGAAAAATAGAGCAGTGCATACCGCCTGCGAAAATTAGAGTGTCAAAATCCTGTTTTATCCTCTTCGCAAGAGAGTTTGAAAGTTCCCAGTAGTTCGAAACAATACTGAAACAGATCATCCGGGGGGCAAACGAGGAAATTTTTTCCTTAAGGGGTGAATATGAATCATCATCAACTATAAATAATGATGTTTCGTATCCGGATTGTTCCAGTATTGCAGATAGACTGGCAATGCCATGATGATACTGCATCGGTTGTCCGATGTTCGGATAGATAAACAGTATTTTTGTATTTTTCTTTGCTGAAGAATTTTCAATCATTGGTTATCTCCATTGAAGTTTTGTTTATTTGTATCAGTGAAGTGTTTAACATAAGAGTATATTCTCAAAGTCATCGCAGTCAAGTCGTATTGATACAGAAAAGAGAACATGTCGAATTTCGTTATATTTCTTATAATCCTATTCATAATCGGAATACGCAACACTACAGAGTTTACTTCTCAGGAAGGGAAATATTGACTTGTATCGGTTCCTACCGACAATAAGAAAATAAAATAATGGCAGTATATATAATTCCGTTGGGAATTTTGTTTTTGGCGACAATATCCGCTGTTTTCTCTGTCAGAATCAGGAAGTTTCTGTTTCTCGCATTGATATTTCTATCGCTGTCGAGTCTCTCTATAGGACCGGAATCTCTGGGTAGATTCTCTTTGCGATTGCCCATTGCTGTAATTCTGGTAATCAGTAATTTGCAAAGTATTATTAGAACAAGTACATATCTATGGAGGAGCAAAATCCTTCTGTTATTTTCATTGTGGACTTTGCTTCAACTACTTTACGTGCTAATATCTGCCCCGTCAGAAACCAGATTCGTTTTCGAGACGTTTGGAAACTACATATACTTTCTTCTCGTAGCTTCACACATATTCACCTGTAGCATACGTGAAATGAAAATCATGTTCATTGTTGCCGTAATCACTCAAATGTCAGGAATTCTGCTTTATTTTCCTGTGACAAGACCGATACTCGAAGGTGTCGGGTTTTACAAAGGGACTGTGTATCATCAGAGAGCAGGACATTCTATCGTGTTCATGCTACCATTTCTTCTCCTTTCGCTTAAACACACATTAAATAAAATGAAAAAATTAATATTGTATTTGATTACCATAACTTTATTGACGGTATCAATTACGACAGGGGCAAGAATTCCGAGTGTCATCTCCATATTGATGCTGCTCTTCTGGGAAAGAAAACCAAAAAAGATGGTTATTGCATTAGTCATCTCGATTGCCGTAATCACTGCAGCGGTGAATTTAACGGAATCAGATATTTTCGTAGAGAGATATGACAGGATATTTTCACTTGTAAGAGAAAAAGATGTAGAACAGGCGGAGAATGTTGCCTTCAGAGTAAGGCATCTTGTTTATGGAATGAGAGCATTCTCAAATACTCCTTTTTTTGGAGGTGGATACGGACATTGGCAGGAAAGAGTAGGCATAGAATTGGGAACTATTGGCTATGTATGGGCAGCACATAATGAGCCGCTAAGAATATTAGTTGAATACGGGCTGGTCGGATTTATATTGTATTTCCTATCAGTGTGGTTTTCAATTAGACAGTTTAACTTCTCATTATCAGACTCGCTTATTAGGAATATAGAATACTGCATTTTCTTTGGAGTGATTTTCCAGATACTGCTGAATACATTCCATAATGCACTATTTTCAAGATCCTTCTTCTTTCTTTTAGCATCCGGCGCGGGGCTGACTATAAGGAAGAAATACTTTTCTGAAGCCTATGGAGAAGACGACGAATCCAATGAACAAACTAACCTAAAGAAAGATACGGATTTTGCGAGTGAAGAAAAGAAAATATAACTACTCCACGGAGGTGATTATTTGAGAGAGAATTCTGCAATCCCGATTATAGTAATTGGAATGAACAGGTCAGGAACAAGGTGGCTGACTGCACTGCTGACATGTCATAGAGACATAGCAGGAGTAAGGGTCATAAACGAAGAAAACCCCGGAGCCCTTGCTCTCGAAACCAATATGTTCAGCATATTTCCGCAAATGTATGGAAATATATCGATTTTGAACAAGTACATAGCAATGGTCGAGCAATGGGCTACCACGCAGTACTTCAAATCGATGGAATTGGAAAAGAGAGATTTGTACGAACTGAATCCCAGACCGGAGAACTGTTACACTCTCTTCACGGACGCAATGAATCTCTATGCAGAAAGAGAAGGCAGTCCGTACTGGGTTCAGAAAACGACTCCAAGGTGTTATAGAGATGTAGTGAATCATATTCCAAAAGCGAAGTTCATTGCCATCAAGAGGGATATAATCACCAATTTGCGTTCGAAACTGAAAAGAGAAGTCATCGACCTGAAAAAAAGGAAATTCAACATTTTCGATCTGATGCGGCTTACTTTTCTTTATATATCTGACGAATGGGTCATCAGGAAGATGGAAAAGAACAGCAGGATAGATTCATTCAGTGTTTGCTATGAGGACCTGGCGAAGGACAATGAAAAGGAATTGAAAAGAATTTGCGATTATCTGAGTATTCCCTTCGATGCCAGTATCCTGGAGATCTCGCTTTATAGGAATACCAGATTTACAGGGAAGGATAAGAAGGAGGAGTTCTTTTCCAGAGCCGATAAGTTCATGGTAAAACTGTTTCGGTTTTTGTTCAGAATGTTTCCGGGCCAGTTTATGTGGTTACTGAGAGACAAATTCGGTAAAAAAGGGAATTCCGATTATATCAATGACACATTCAGATATATCAAACAGCAGTATGGAATCTATGAGTAAAGATAACCGATATTTTTTGGTTGAATAAGTGTCATGCATAGGATACAGAAGGCTTTCCGTAATACCCTAATCAGAATAGGAAGGCATCTGCACGGATTACGTATAATCGTCCAGAAAGCGGTTCCTCTCCGGAAACATATACCGATAGACAGGGAATATCTGATGCAGATCATGTCCGATGAATCTCCTATGAGCCGTTTGTTGTCGGAAAGTAAATCCGCAATCAAAGATGCGGAATCGATAAATACCGGCAAATTCAGAATATTCTCAACAGTTCCTTTAAATTTCGGTATCGAACCGGATTGGCATCTTGCAGGTAATAATCATCATTTTCCGATGAAACCCGCTCCTCTCATACGCAGGAAGAACGGACAGGGATATGATGTAAAAACAGTCTGGGAACTTTCCAGATTTCAATTCATACCATCTCTCCTTGAAGCGGAAAAGCGCACCTGCAGCACTGGGTATATACGTACTGCCGAGAAACTCCTGTCAGACTGGATTCTTAATAATCCGCGTGGATTTGGAGTCAACTGGGTCTCAGGAATGGAAGTCGCATTGAGAGCCGTCAATATTCTTCTGTTCACAGCACGGATAACCACCGGAAACTCCGGTTATAATCCGGACGATTACAGTACAGTTCTTTGGGAGCATGTTATCGAAATCTATGAAATGGACTTGAAAACACCCGGCGGGAAACGACACAACCACTATCTTGTGTCTACTGTATGCATGATAGTGCTGTCTATGGCTTTCAAAGGTAGCAAACCCGATGAATTGCTGACCCGTGCCTGCACCGCCTTAAGACATGAGATAAAAAAACAGTTCAGATACGACGGGATTAATTTTGAGTCATCTGTGAATTATCACAGATTTACACTGGAGGCTCTTCTGTTCCTTTTTGCAGTCATAGACTCGCTGGACGGAAAGACAATACCCTCATGTGTGAGGTTACTGAGGGAAGACAGTGAAGTGATACGACGGATAGAACAGGCAGCGTACTTTGTACAGTTGTATGATAATAAATTTGCATACGCTCCTGACATTGGGGACAGGGATGACGGGAGAGTTTTCTTTTACAGGGATTACTTCGGATGGAATCCGGATGATCACAGTTATATAATAGAGATGTATGAGTCGGTTTTTGGAAAGAAACCGGATTCTCACCCGGACTCGGCGGAGAAGGGAATAAGGATATTTTCTGATTCGGGAATAGCAATCTTGTTTAACGATAATTACGCTACATGTCTGTACTCAACTCCAGTCGATAGGCTGGCGGGAGGGCACAATCACTGTGATAAGTGCAGTCTTGTACTCGACATAGGGGGCATTCCTGTTCTGGTCGAATCCGGAACCGGCAGCTATACCCTTGACCCTAAGATGCGGAACCGTCTGAGGAGTACAGGAGCCCACAACACAATAGAGATTGACAACAGAGAGCAACTAATCATAGATCCCGCAATGGTATTTGCAGTACCGGAACCGGTAGAAACGTCAATTGGGATAGAAATGAATAACGGGGAAACAGCAGTTGTTGCAGAGCATAATGGATACTGTCGGCTTCAAGGAGTCGGAATCCTGCAAAGGTGTATTATACCAGTTGCCGATGAACTCGTAGTTGCCGACACGGTCGAAGGTTCCGGAGAACACAGGATTATACTAAACTATGTTTTGCATCCTTCCATTGAAACAAGAGTGGAGGAAAATAAGATTGGACTTTTCCATAGATCAGGTAAATTGTGCTCCATTACCACCCCGGACGGAATGTCATTTGAAACTTGCATGGTGCCGTATTCCGACAGATACGCTTCGGTTACAGAAACAGAAAGGATCTCATTCACGGGTACGTTGAAGTTGCCTACTTTAATCACACACAGAATCATTCTGACAGTGAACCGCGTCTAAAGACTCTCTTAATAATTCCTTTTACCAAATCTCTTATTTGAAAGAGTTCGCGCTTCTCGAAAAAGCCGCTGAGATACAGACATCCCGGAACCCCGATAGTAACAAACAAACCCCGCACAGCAACGGAGAAAACAGCCGGCGACATAGGAAGAGAAACAGCTGCAAAGGTAACACCTGCAATAACAAGAACGAGTTTTAAAATTCTCACGGTCTCGAAACTCATCCTATAGAATTTCTGTCCTGCCCGGTATCTTGCATAACTGCTTAAGCCGTACCCCATTGCAAGAGCGAGTCCTGCTCCGGAAAGTCCCATGACGGGCATCAGAAGAATAAGCAGAGCAAAGGTCAGAACAAGTCCAAGTGCAGTGCAGATCGGGAACCAGTAGGTTTTGCGTTTTAGCATAAGACCAATACTTGCATATCCCTGCAATCCAAAGACAATGATAGTCAGGCACATCCACGGGATAACAGGAATAGCGGACATATAGGAAGGCTTGGCTATTATTGAAAGAACATCCCCGGAAAGAGCGACAATTCCGGAAGCAATGAAGCCGGAAAGCAGTAAATAGTATGTAATCAACTTACTGTAGAATTCTCGGGCATTCGGATCCTTTTCTGCTTCGAACACTACGGCCGGCCTGATCTGTTTCATTGGCATTATGACTAGAGTCTGAATGACACGGGCAAACCGGTCTGCAAGAGCGAAAATGCCCACAGCCGCCGGACCTGCAATTAACTTGATGATAATGCGAATTCCGGATCTTTCGATTAGAGTCAGTATATTCAGCGGTATGAACGGCAATCCGTATGAAATGATTTTTCTTACTTCGTTCAAATTAAAAACGGGTCGAAGCTCTTTTCTTATCATATGCAGGATTATGAGAGATGTTAGCAACTTACCTGCCAGGCTTCCGTAGATTACTCCTGCAAAGCCTATGCGGCGGAAGGCAACAAGATAGATTGTAACTCCGAGAGTTACCAACAAACCAACTATATTTGTTATAGCAAATTTCCTTGAAAGCTGTTTTGCCCTAAAGACAGCCATTCCGACTGTTGTAACACTTTGAAGCGCCCCGGTGTAAAGAACAAGACTGATAAGGAAGCCATTTTTAGCAGAACCGGTAAGCAGATCGGCCAGAATACCCGAAACCAGGTGGCCGGCAAGAAAAAGAGAGAAAGAGATAGATAGCGCAAGGTATAAGGCAGTGCTGACGACCATGGACCTGTCATCCTCATTGTCATAGTCATAATATGACCTGAAGAGCGAAGGTCCTATCATGGATGAAGTAAGCATCGATATAGCAGGCTTTACGATGAGAACTAGGTTTAGTATCCCGTAATCGGCAACTGTAAGAAACCGTGTGTAGACAGGAAGCAGGAGGATGCTAGCGCTTTGCTGCAGGACACCGCCTGCACCGAAAATTGCAGTGTGTTTTGCAGTGTTCTTGATTCTGCTGCCAAGACCCGGAAACTCTGTGTCTTCTGAAGGGTGTGTGGTTTTCCCGGAGTCTTTGGTCATTTTATCCTTAACATCATGTAAGGCCGTATTCGGACTTTCCTGCAGGAGTAAATATACAACTTTCAGTCCGGCAGTTGTGTTCCTTCATGCGTGGGAATATGGTACGAAGCCCTGTATGATCAAAGTACAATACTTCTGTCAGAATGATGTTATATTTGTCTGTATGTGTTTCAATGGAAACAGTATGAGCAAGTACATCAGACTGTGAAAATATGTGGGTTACCATAATTCAAGGCAGGAAAAATTGAAGAGCTTCATAAAAAATATTCCGTTGATTGGTTCGATTGTTACCCGACTGCGACGAATAACGAAGAAGAAATCGGTTCCAATAGACTTCTCCAATTCAGGTGAATACTGGGAGAAACGGTATTCATCCGGAGACAATTCCGGAGCGGGGTCTTATTCGAAACTTGCCGAATTCAAGGCAGAAGTAGTTAATGAATTTGTATCAGAAAATAATGTCCTATCCGTGATTGACTTCGGCTGCGGAGACGGAAACCAGCTGATTTTATCCGAATATCCGAAATACGTAGGATTCGATGTAAGCGAAACAGCAGTTGTGCTATGCAGAAAGAAATTCAGATCAGACAATACAAAGCAGTTCAGAATGCTGAGCGAATATTCCGGGGAAACTGCAGAATTGACCCTGTCGATGGATATTATATTCCATCTCGTGGAAGATCCGGTATTCGAAGCACACATGACAATGCTGTTCGAAGCATCAACCCGATATGTCATCATTTACTCGAGCAACCGCAAATATGATTCCATATCGGAAGGAGATCATGTCAGGCATAGAAAATTCACGGAATGGATTGACCGTAATGCTGAAAATTGGAAACTTCTGCAGCACATTCCCAACAGGTTTCCATATGAAGGTGATGACAGAAGCGGTTCATATTCCGATATTTTTGTCTATGAAAAATCCGCTGGGGAATAACGGTAATTTTGCAGACCAATAAATCAGTATGAACCGTAGACATAGTTTGGAGTTTTAGTGTCCACCGGAAAAGAGGACCCACCCAAATGGAAAAACAACGCCTGCTCACCGGTTCTGTTCTTTGTGGACGACTTGTCAAACAGATGGGTCGATGATAACAGAGACGGAATCATTCGGTCGGAGGGGGACTATGGTTTTCTGGGGAATGAACAGGATGGAGCAATATCCTATCTGGAGAGGGAGATACTGTCTGAAAATCCTGCCGTAAAGGTTACATTCTTTGCTGTTGTGGATTCGATGTCCCCGCCTAATGAAACTGCCAGGGAGATATGTCATTCGTATCCAATGAACGAGAATGAGGAAAAAAGAGAATTCTTCCGGAACCTGCAAAGCAAACCCGAATATGAACTTGCATATCATGGACTCAATCACGGTATGCCCGGCGAGACTACAGATGAATTTACTCACGAATGGGAAACTTTTCAATCAGCAGAAGAAGCAGTCGATAATATCGAGAAAGGAATAAATATCTTCAAAGATACAGTTGGTACTGCTCCTTCCGGTGGAAAATACTGCGGCTATCGTTCGAATGATCTTTCGGATGAAAGTGTTGATGCGACAGGATTCGACTGGTGGTGCAGGTTTTATAACAATGCTGCAGTCAATGGGTTTGCTGATGTCAATTACAGCGGAGAGGACAGCAATCCGACGACAGCATTCGATATTAAACATTTCGGGTTGAATGGTGTGATTGATATCCCTACTACGGTATCAGGCAGATTACTCTGCAATGTGCTGAAAAGACAGAATGGAATCAGGGGTTTCCTGAAGAGGTACTTTAAACCGCTTCTTCTATGGTGGAAACTTCGGGAGATAAGGTATCTGCTGAAACATAACCTGGTTATATCCATACAAGAACACATAAGTCCGGTCAGGGGCGACGGGAAACGGCAGAGAATGAATATCCGTGATGACAGAGACAGCCTTCGAACTATTCTGAAATATTTGAAGAGAAAGAATGTCTGGTACTGCACAGGCTCTGAACTTGCCGAGTGGATAAACAAGAAGAGTAAACTATGAGAGTAAGAGTCATCACATCACCTGAAGAATTCGACAGTGTGAAAAGCGAATGGATGCAATTCAAAAAAGAGACCGAAGATACAAATATCACATCTTCCTATATTTGGCAACGCACATGGTGGAAACATTTTAGCAGGCAGGAAACACATAAGTTGGGATATGACAAGAAGTTGCGGATACTATTTATCTATGATGATACAGATTTTCTGCTTGCGATAATGCCGTTGTGCAGGGTCAGAAGAAGAATCAACAGACTGTTTCGATATACGGCAATCGAGTTCATTTCACAGCAGTGGGCAGGTAATTACATTGACTGCATATCAGCCGGGCTTACTCGCGAACAGGCGAAATGGCTGAGGAACTGGATGGAAGAACATCTGAATTATGACATACTCAATTTTCGCTACATCCCCGAAGACTCAAATTATTTTACTCCCGAGGGTGAAAAATACACTCAATATTCGGCATGCATGGAAATCGAAGGAACTGATTATGAAGGTGTTCGAAAGAAGTACTTTTCCAGAAACCTGAAACACAAACTGAACAGAATTCACAATAAGATAGAGAGAAACAGCCTGAATATCGAATACAAAAGCAGAAGAGGAAGAGCCATACTCGAATATTTTGGAGAGATAGGAGAAGTTTCCATATCCAAGGAATATTCTGACAAGCAGTCCGTGTACCGGTCGAAGACAAAGACTGACTTCATTATGGATCTTATCTCGAACTTTGGAGAGAATTCCAAGTGCCTTTTCATGTACTTCGAAGGTGTTCTCTGTGCATATAACCTTGGGTTCTATCATGCCGGTAAGTACACCGCCATTGATGCCGCCTATAACCGGAATATCCCGGAATTGAAGCAGTATTCTATCGGAAATCTGATTTATGACAAACTAATCGAGGATACAATTACATCCAAAACTCCGGAATTCAGTTTTGGAACAGGTATCGATTCTTATAAACTGAGATTTACGAAACAGACCTGCCGGCTGTATTATCTCCTCGAGAAAAGAAACACTGTTAAGGGTAGGATTGCATTTGCACGGCTCGATAGAGACCGGAGAATCGGAGAAAATGCCCTGCTTGAAGAACTGCATGAGAAACTTCCGGACCAGCACAGAGGTGCTAACAGCCGGAAAGGCAAATGATATGACCGCCCTTTTTATTATTCAGGAAACGATTCCCGAATGAGATCAATGCCACAGCAAAATCCGCGTAAAGTCCTTCTTATTGGAACCGGCCCCCCGCCTCCGGGGGGAGTGACTGTTTATGTAAAGAGAATAACTGACAAACTCAGCAGTGAACCTTATTTCGATTTCATCGATACAAAATCAGCAGGGCGACAACTAAAGGTGTTTTCATTGATTGCGTATGTAAGAAAGAATAATATAAAGGCTCTTCATCTGAACGGGATGATTAAGGGGAACGCTGCTTTCCGCTACCTCATGATAATGGCACTTTCCGGAGTCAGCATCATCATCACCTATCACAATGACAGGTTCGGGGAGATCTACAATAGAATGAACAGGTATGACCGGTTTTTCACACGGGCACTATACAGGAGAATTGACACTTTGATCTCCGCAAAGGAAGACGCTGAATACGTGTTTGTCGATAAAAGGAAGATAGCAAATGCAACTCCATACATAGAACCGTCTGATGAAGAGATTAATGCAGAACTGCCTGAAATAGCATACGAAGCCAGAAAACAGCATAGAATACTGATTACGGCAAATGCTTCAAAGGTAGCTTTTCATAAAGGCACTGACCTTTACGGCATCGATATTTCAATAGAACTGACTAAGAGGCTGCTCGAAGCCGGTTATGAGAATATCGGATTTCTGTATGTAATCGGCCGCAGCAACGACGATGAGTACATTGCTGAAATGAGAGAACTGATAAGACAATATCAGATGGAAAAGAACTTCTGCATTCTCACAGAAGCGGTTCATTATGCAGGAATACTGAATCTGAGTGACATATTCATTCGGCCGACAAACACGGATTCTTTTGGCATTTCCGTTCAGGAAGCACTGTTTCTTGGCAAACCCGCGATTGTAAGTGATGTATGCTGCCGCTCGGAAGGGAGTACCCTGTTCGAGAACAGGAACATCGAAGACCTCTTTCAAAAAGTGAAATATACAATAGACAATATCGATGGGGAAAGAGACAGGGTGTCCAAAGTGGTCTCTCGCGGGTGCATAGAAGATCTGTTGGATATATATGAAGCGACAGCGGGAATCTGTTTGCCTAATATCCGGAAAGATAATAGGGAAAAATAGGATGGGAAGAATAATCAACACTCTTTCGGAGGGGGGGATCCGCGGATTATTCCGAAAGGTCAGAGATTCGGTCTCCCTGCATGGAGTTATCTATGAATACAGGCTCGATGAGATGGAATCCGAGAAAGATACGGGAGTGCTTCCGGATGGATATACATTCAAACCGGCCGGAGAGGTGTCTCTGGAAGTCCTGAAGACTTTTTCGACATGTAACAGGGAACCTGGTCAGTTTGAACGCTCTATTCTCACAAATCTGAGTACTCCCGACAGGGCAAAGGGGCTGTGTATTATGTTCGAAAACAGGGGAATTGTATCTCTTGGATGGGTATATTTCTTTCCGCCCGGTTCAAGCCGGGGAGAAAAGTATCCTTCGGGGCAAGATGTGTTTTATCCGATGGATGGATTTGTGGTGAAGGAACATAGAGGGAAAGGTCTGCATAGACAGTGTGTCAGGGAGAGAGTTCGTATTGCAGGACAAAATGGGAAAAAGACCGGATACAGTATTGTATATATTGACAATGTCCCTGCCCTTAAGGATAATGATAAACTCGGCAGGAGAATAGGAAAAGTGTATAGAATAAAGTCAGCGGGGAAAACAGTTAACTTATATATTCCATCCAGATGGTATCTGTATTTCAGGAAACACATATAAATGAGGAGTGAGTAGATGGAGCAGAAATGCCCGAAAATAGTCAGAATTACTGAATTGCTTCTGCGGGACGGTATCCAAAATGAAAAAAGGACGATATCTACAGATGCAAAACTGTTTTTTGCAAAGCAGTTTGCGAAAATCGGATTCGAAGAGATAGAGATAGGGTCATTTGCCCATCCCTATTACCTTCCACAATACAGGGACATAGAAGAATTGCTGAAGAGATTCAGCGAACTCGATTTGGAAAGAAAACCGAAGATTAAAGCTTTGACAACATCACTCAGGGCGGTCGAAAGGGCTGCAAAAACCAAAGAAAAAGGCTATCCGCCTGACAAGATTGCCTACATAATATCCTCAAGCGAAGATCATAACAGGGTCAATATCAGAAAAGACTGGGAATCCACTTTCGATGAATTAGGAGAAATGATAAGAATATCCCGGGATTTTGAACTAGAAATAATAGTCGAATTGTGCACTGTATTCGGTTGTCCTGTGACAAAGAAGAAAGTTTCATTCGAAAATAGTTTCAATCTGATTGAAAGACTTCTGGATATGGGAATAACGGAAGTAATTCCCTGTGATACAACCGGCGAGGCCACACCGGAGATAGTGTACAATTACTATTCAGAATTGCGCAGGCGATTTCCCGTACAGAATGTTCATCATGCGCATTTTCACAATAACAGAGGCGTTGCGGCAGCAAATTTCTATGCCGCGCTGCAGGCGGGTGTGGATCACATTGAAACAAGTCTTGGGGGCATTGGCGGGCAACCTGCGTTCATAGTTGATGGAATCCCGGGACTTGGTACGGGTAAACGATATACATCGAGTGACTTCAACGGCAACACATCAACAGAAGACATGGTCGTGATGCTCGACGGAATGCAGATAGAAACAGGACTTGATATCGATTCTCTGCTCGAAACGGGAAATGTTCTTGAAGATGTACTCGACAGACAGCTGTACTCCTATTCGATCAAGACAGGGAGGTACTACCCTTCCGAATAATAATATTACTCCACAGTTATACTATTTAGAAGATTAAGGTACTTCAGAGCAAGGTTACTCCAACAGTAATCCTCCGCATTAAAAACGGAATCAACGATATTTCCGGAAAGCAATCGGAAAAGAGATTTCTCTATTTCATCCGGTTCATCGGCCGGAATACATTTCCCGCAGCCGGTTTCCTCTACGATATCATAAACTGCAGATTCCCGGGGGGATACTGCCAGTATGGGAACGCCGGACTGCAGATAATCGAAAAATTTGTATGGAATTGCATATGAATGCTGCTGTACAGAAGAGAGATACAGGACATCTGCACTTCCTATTTCCTGCTTTGCTCTGTCATAATCGAGCCATCCTAATTCGACAAGTTCTACATCCGGAGCAAGTTCAGTGAATTGCATATGTTCCGAACTCAGAAGATTCGGTCCAAGTACTTTCATAATCAGGGGCTTGTGCTGAACGGAATATTTCTGAAGTGCGGAAGCAATTGGATTAATAGACCGGCCTCTATAAAATGAGCCGGCATAGAGTATTGTCTTAGTGTTGGCCAAAGGTGGTTTTGGTGCAGAGTGTTCAGGTAAGCCGGTAATACCGTTCGTAATAGTACGCAAAGCTGAATGCGGTATGAAGTACCCGAATAAGTCCTGAAAAGAAATTTTCATGCGATCCGAACAAAAAACAGCTGCCGATGCCGTGCGAAGAATAAGTCTTTCCATCATTCCGGCCCCCGCCCTACCGGTCATAAGGGGGTAGGAAGTTCCCGTATTATTAGACCATGGGTCCCTGTAATCGAGAACAAGGGGCAGTCCGGTTATTTTTGCTGTAATTGCTGCCGAAACAAACCCGGAAAAGGGAGGACCTGATGCTATGATAACCTGAACGTCCCCTGAGTCTATAATTTCTATAGCTTTTATGAGAGAAGGAATTATCCAGCCTTCCCTGGAATCTATCATTCTAAAAAATCTGTACCAGATTCCACCCGGAATGTTAAACATGCGTGTATTCCATCTTTTGGTAAGACTGTGCATCATGAAAGAAACTCTACTGACATTACCCGGAGCTTTAATTGAAAAATCCGGATTAGTGATATACCTATTTTTAGGTGTAATTATGTGGACTGTGTGACCTCTGCTCAAGAACTCCCGGGTAAGAAACATCCACCGTTTTGCCCCGACTGCACCCGTTGGTGGATAATGATAACTGAAAAGCAGAATTTTCAAATGACATCCCAATCGCTAGTGTATCTGCACAAAAATACCTGCGAGATTATAAGTCAGCGGAGTATATTCCGACAAGTTTACCTATATACTCAGCAGGAGAGGTAAGCTCTCTCACGAATTCTTGTGCATTGTTTCCAACTTTCTTCCGAATCTCCGGAGAATTTGCTACCATCAACAAACGCCTGCCGTCATCAGTGCAATCCGTCATATCGAGGAAAAATCCCGTATATCCTTCTTTTATCAGTTCCGGAATTCCACCCGTCTTCGTACAGACAGGAACGACTCCATGATGCATGGCTTCAGCAAGTGCAACCGGAAAACCCTCTACTTCCGATGTCATAACAAAGATATCAGAAACCTTGTAGTAGTCATCGAGTTCGATCCTTGCCAGTTCGAAGTTTACGCATTTTTCTATTTCAAGGTGCTTTGCCAGTATAATGGAATCAGATAATTCGGGCCCGTCCCCCACAACTATCAGGTGAGAAGGCGGAGTCTCAGGGAGATTCACATAAGTTCCGAATGCTTTGAGCAGCCGTGTTATGTTCTTTACTTTGCGCAGTGCCCCGACAAAGAGAAATACAACTGCCTCGGCAGGTATGCCAAGGGTTGCCCTGATCTTCTTTCTTTCCTCACTTCCTGTAAAATCAACTGACGGGACGGGGTTGAAGAGAACCTCCGATTGCCTGTTGCTGCAAATATTCCCATTCAGAAAGAGATCTTCGATATAACTGCAGACCATGATTCTGCGGTTAATGAAGCCCGAAAGAAACCTGTCGATAGTCTGCCGGACAGGAGTCGTCCAGGGAGAACCACTATGTTCAGTCGATATGATAAGGGGGACTCCGCAAATAACTCCGCAGATTGTACCTATCTGTTTTGGTAGCCAGAGATGAAGATGAAGAACATCCGGATTTATTTTGATAATAAGAGTACACAAACGGATAATTGTCCTGAGGTAATAACGCCTTCTGTGTGCAATCGGGGTGCAGATAGTCACACCTTCATGGATACGCGGCAGCATAGCCGTTCCCTCTTCCAGAGGGACAACACAGGTCTTCCAGTCCGGCAGTTTCTGCATTTCATTGCATATATTGGCAATTACTGCCTGGGCTCCCCCAATCCCGAGATTGCTTATGACATGCAGAACCGTTTTCTTTTTCATTGCCAATTGCGAATTATCCTTTGCTGCAGAGAAAAAATGCATATTGCCGAAAGTGCGGCAATTCTGTTTGATACAGGTACATTACTATATATAGCAGAAATCCGCCACTCCGCTGCAAAGAGAGATTTGCTATATTTGCAGGGTGACAGTTTTCGTTACAGTGCTGTTCTTCAAAAGTTAAACTACTGTTATATAGATAATTCGACAAAGGCTTTGTAATGATAATGAAAGGACAAAGACAGATGCGGAAAATCCGTGTTGGTTTCGTTATATCAACATTGAACAGGGGCGGGGCTGAAGGAAAACTGGTTGCTGTTGCAAACGGTCTCGACAGGGAAAGGTATGAAGCTGGTGTATATATCCTGAAGACAGGACCTTTGAAAGAACTACTCACAGTTCCGTACCGGGATAATCTGATTCCCAATAAATACAGCATAGCAGGATTTGCGGAACTCGTCCGGTCTTTCAAGAAGGACAAACTGGATATTGTCTGGCTGGTGGGGACCGGTGATACAGGTTTTTTTGGAAGGATTGCCGCGAAACTGGCGGGAGTTTCACATGTTATAGTTAGCCTTCATGCGACGGACAGGCCGGGAAAACCCACAATAGACACAACTAACCGGTACTTGAATGAGATAAACTGCCTGACGGACAGGTTTGTTGCTGTTGCAGAAACTCACCGGACTCACCTGATACAAACAGAACACATAGATCCTGCTAAAATAATCTATATTCACAACGGAGTGGACGTTTCAGTATTTCATCCAACGATACCGGGCAAAGACAAAACAACAGAAGACGATTTTGGAGTTCCGGAGAACGTTCCGGTTATTGGAATACTGGCACGATTCAAACCCGAAAAAAGACATGATGTCTTTCTAAAGGCGGGTAGAATCCTTCTGCAGACATATCCGGATCTTAAATTGATGATAGTGGGGGATGGGCTGAATAGGGAATCTGTTGAAAAGATGACAGATGATCTTGGTCTCAGGGACAATGTGATTTTTACAGGCGGACTCGATGATGTTCTTCCTGCAATTCACAGGATGACAGTATCTGTACTTTGTTCGGATACAGAGGCATTCCCGAACGCCGTGCTTGAATCTATGGCTGCCGGCGTACCTGTAGTAGCAACTGATGTGGGCTCTGTACGTGAAGCTGTAAAGAACAGGGAAAATGGAATGCTCATACAGAAAGGAAGTCCGGAACATGTGGCTGAGGCCGTTGCTCTGCTTCTTGAAAGTGATACTCTGCGGAAGTCCGTGATACATGAAGGACTGAAAACGGTATCGGACCGATTCTCACTAAGGCAGATGATTCGCAGGCGCGAAGAACTATTCGAAGAACTGCTTAACGGAGACAAGAGAAGATTGGATTCCTTTGAATAACATATGGAAAGGAAAACGGGTGCTTATAACAGGCGGAGCCGGTTTTATCGGGTTCCACCTGTTCCGTAAACTGATTGGAAAGGGTTCTCTTGTCGATATCATCGATAAGAGAATTCCGGCGTGGCCTGTAGATGAGTTTGACGCTGATTACACTTTGTATTTCGCCATCGACATAATCGGTGAGGATTTTACAGCATATCTGCGAAAAACCGACTATGACTATATATTCCATTTGGCGGGAAGTGCCTCTGTTCAACTCTCGGTGAAAAGACCATTTACTGATTTCGAAACCAATTTGAGGGGTACGCTTAATCTGCTCGAGACACTGCGGACGGTAGATTATCTGCCTAAATTGATTTATCTGTCCTCCGCGGCAGTATACGGAAATCCTGTCAGGTCACCGATAAGTGAAGAAGATGCAACCGTGCCAATTTCACCATATGGTATTAGTAAACTTGCAGCAGAACGGTATCTTCATGTTTACAGCGAGATTCATGGGCTGCCGGCTGTGTCAGTCAGACCTTTTTCAGTATATGGGCCGGGGCAGGGAAAGCAGGTAGTTTTCGACATAATCAGGAAAATCGAAAACAATCCCAAAAAACTGGAGTTATTTGGAACAGGTATGGAAGCCCGGGATTTCATCTACATTTCCGATATTGTGGATGCTCTTCTAATAGTCGCTGAAAAGAGCAACATGACGGGTGAAGTCTATAATCTTGCATCCGGAAAATCGGTAGAGATATCTGAAATAGCGGAAGAAATTTGTCGGATTACAGGTGTTTCTCCCCAAATGGAGTACAAGGGATCTGTACGTCCGGGAGTTCCACTCGTCTGGGAAGCGAATATTGGTAAACTCAAAGCACTGGGATTCCGGCCGGCTATAGAAATGCATGAAGGACTGAGAAAGACCATAGAGTGGTTCATCGAAACGAAGACAGACAGAAGATGAAAGTTCTCCTGGTAGGTCCCGTTCATAAATTCGGCGGAGTAACACGTTATGTAAAGGACCTTCTTGCGTCTTCTCCGGACTTTATCCCTTTCAATACCGGAAGACCCGAGAAGAAGAAAATTCGTGCAGGGACAGGATATGTCGAAGCATTCAACACAGATACTTCAAGGGTAGTTAAAGGCATATTCGTGACTCTATGTAATTTTCTGAGATTTCCATTAGTTCTCTTAAATAGCGGTGCCGGAATTGTCCACATATGCGGAGTCAGTTTTTTTCCTTTCTGGGAAAATACCTATTACATGGCAGTGTCACGTATTTTAGATAAAAAAGTTACGTTGCATTATCTTGGAGCATTCGACCAGTTTTATGAACCGGCAGGCAAATTTCACAAATATCTCATTCGTTCTGTTTTGCAGATTCCTGACAGAATTATGCTCCTTTCAGAAAAAGTGAAGAGATTATCAGCGGAATTCATTCCGGAAGACAGACTGAGTGTATTGCCCAGCTCGGTTGATACCGATAAATTCAATGCTCCTGACAGGCTTTTTCCGGCACCTCCTGCGAAAATCAGAATCTTGTTTGTAGGCGGACTCGATCCATTTAGAAAAGGTATCTATGATCTGCTTGAATCTGTCAGTATGGTCACAGAGAAATACCCTCATGTGAGATTAGTGCTTACGGGTGGTGGTAGTTTCGAAGAAATTGAAAAGAAGTGGGAAAAAATGGGTTTGGATGGATGTATAGAGTTCATCGGCTGGGTCGCTGATGAAAAACTGCCCGAACTCTACGCGTCCTGTGATGTTCTGGCACTTCCTTCGTATAATGAGGGCCTTCCATATGTGATTATCGAAGCACTTTCATCCGGATTACCAATGATAGGCAGTAATGTGGGCGGAATACCGGAAGTCATAAGTGACGGAGAGAACGGTTACATAATAACACCCGGTGACGTAGAAATGCTGACTGAGAGACTGCTTGAACTTCTTAAAGACGCTGATATCAGAAAAAGAATGAGCGCGAACAATAGGAAAAGGGCAGTTCGATTTTATTCTATTGACCATGTAATGAAAGAATTGCAGAGAAATTTCTCAGAGATAGTATAAACTGCAGACTTTCAGTTTTCTGAAAGTGGGGAGATGAATATGAGTAGCCCGGACAGATTCTACTCAGTTTACAAACATCTGCCGGTTTTTCTTCAAAATGCGATAGTGAGTATCAAAAGCGGTAGACGCTGGAAGCATGAAAACAGCAGACAGTTTCAATCTATTGTGGAAGAGCTGCTCAGAATTCAGTATGCATCGAGCGAAGAAATTCTCGAATACAGAAAAAACAAACTGGGTGCAGTTCTTAAAGCTGCGGCAAAAACAGAATATTACAGAAGAGAACTTCCCGAGGATGAGATAATAGAGAAAGAACCATTTGCTGTATTAGCGGATATTCCTGTGCTGGAACGTGAAGAGGTCAGAAACAACTTCAGAAAGTTCATCAACCCGCTGTACACAGACAAAATGATGAAACATGGAACAAGCGGGACAACAGGTACTCCTCTGCAGGTTATGTGGACAGAAGAGAGCATGGATATGGAAAGAGCACTCATCTGGAGACAGAGAAGAGTCACAGGACTTTCTTTTGGAGAAGCCTGGAGGGGTATGCTCGGCGGTCATAAGATAGTACCGCTTAGTGTAACCGCTGCTCCTTTCTGGAGAACAAACAGGAAAGCAAAACAGGTATATTTTTCTACATTCCACATAAGCCCGGACGCAGCGGGGGACTACCGCGAAGGACTCGATAAATATGATATCGAATATCTCGAAGGTTATCCATCTGTTTTATATGCTCTGGCTCTTGCTCTTGATTCCGCAGATATCAGGTATAGACTCAAGGGAATCTATTATGGAGCCGAACCGCTCAGGGAATTCCAGAGAGAATTAATTGAAAAAGTATTTGAAACCTATGTCTGGGATTATTACGGATTGACTGAAAGGGTAGCCTCGGCAAGTGAATATGAATGCCGGAACGGACTTCATGAGAACTGGGAAAACTGCTTTCCGGAAGTGGTGGATAAAAAAGGTTGCCTTCTCGATGACGGGCAATATGGAGAACTCGCAGGGACTTCTTTTTCAAATTTGGGGTTCCCGCTTCTCAGGTATAGAACAGGGGATATGACGCGGATCATTCCGGGAAAATGTACATGCCGGCGGGATTCGAGGAGAATAGCACCTATCGATACCAAACGGGAAGACCTTCTTATTATGCCGGACGGAAGTTATCTGTCAGCTTCCAACATGACCTATCCGTTTAAGGAAGTAGGACATATAAAGTTATCACAGATATATCAGGGACAGAGGAATCTCATAGAAGTCAGGGTCGTACCTGACAGTGATTACAGAGAAGAGGATGGAATTGCTCTTGCCGGGAAACTTAAAAAGCTGCTTCCCGCTGAAGTAAGCGTAAAGATAGAACTTGTCGATGATATACCTAAAACAGCCTCAGGCAAATATGCGTTCTGTATATGCGCGATTAAAGAACTTCCCCCAGAAGAAGATTAGAAATAAAATTCAGAGTGCTTTCGGATTTACAAGAATCCCGCCTTTTCGTCCTCAGACCCGCAGAAAGCGTTTCTTCAACAGAGCCGGCATCCCGCATGAGAACAAGCCTTCCGTCTTTCTCGAGTTTTGAGTCAACCCGCCCCTGTTTCCCGCAGAAGAAGCTGATAGAGGGAATTCCCATAATAGCGGCTTCTCGGGTCATTGTACCGCCCCCGCCTATTACAAGGTCACATAAGTCGATGAGCGTTGGTCCGGAGTATACTTTGGATGGGACAATGACATCAGCCTTTGAACCTCTTTCTATCAGACTGTTCTGTTGTTCGTTTCTCGGAATCCAGATTATTTGAACATCGTCTCTTGCCAACAGCACCTTCAGAATTTCCCCGAGGACTGTATCTGCTTCCGGAAAATGATAATGAGCTGTTGCGGCAGGCGGTCTCAGCAGAATTTTCTTCTTATCTGCCTCCAGCCCCAATTCAGCAGCGACAGAAATATCTGTTTCGATGTTTCCGATGTAAAGATTTTCCTTATAACCCGGATATTTAGACACTTTGGATAATGATATTCCGGCATCTTTGCATCTATTGTCGTCGATTGCGTCGGGAAGCAGAATCTTAGTGCAGAATCGATTGAAAAGATAAGGATTCACCCATTCATAATCGTACATTGTTATCGACGGAATGCCGAGTATCCGTGAAGCGATGGGGAGAGCCCGTGAACCGTGTCCAAAGGAGAGAACTACTTCACTACCGCGCATGGCAGCGGCAAGTTTTACGGCGCGCACTAATGTCCCGGAGACTTTTCCCAACATACCCGCGCCGTATACCCCGCCAATCTTAATGTAGTTCAACCCGAACATATCCAGGAGTTCACAGGTGGAAGAACGGTCCCTGGCTGTAAAGATGACATCATGTCCGCGTTTCCTTATCTCTTCGGCAATTGGCTTCATTACAAGGATATGGGGAGCATTATCCGCATCAAACCAGATTTTCATCATTACCCTTCAAATAAAGACAAAGAGCCCTGAACATCCATGCCTGCGACCATCGCATATGAACTACCGGATTCTTGTGCCATCTATGCCTTTGAAAAATAAAGCCACTCTTTACTTCATCCCACAGGAAATCTATACCCTTATTCAGAATTCTTTTCGCCGTTTCTCTACCATCCGGATAATAGTCTGTGAGTTTCAGAAAGGTGATTGCTCCCTGCGCAAAAGAATGAGGATCCAGGGGATATTTTCTTGTTGCATAGTACTTTGCCGTTCCGTCAGGTTCGAAGAGAACATCCCGATAATAACTCAAGCCCGATGTAATACAGTCATCCCATTTGGAAGTGCCAAGGAGCTTTGAAATGTCGGCGAGTGATTCGAGAATAAATCCTGTATGCAGATTATCGATCCATTGCCAGTGTTCGTCTTCGCCGTAAAACCAGCTTCCGTCATCATTCTGTCTGGCAATGACATACTCTACTGCCTTCTGCGCAAGTGCAGTCCACTCTTTCCTGTTTTCTTCAGAATATTGTGCAGCATTGGCAAGTATTTTCGCCCCGAAGAGGGAAGCGTTGAAGACCCTTGTTCTGTCATCCGGTGAGTAACTGAAGCAGATTCCGGTATCATCTTCGTAACGTTTTAAAGAACGGGTAACGAATTGCGCCGAAGCCCCTGCAATAATTGAAACCGCAGGATTGGCTGAGTCTGATAATGAATCAAGAACAAAATTAGTGCAGACAACAGTAGGGAACCATGCCGGCTGCAGAAATGCTCTGCTTTGCCAGGGAAAACTATAGCCCCAGCCCAGAGATAGGACACTGATGTTTTCTGCTATTCCTGCTACAATACCGCTGATCGGCTTTCTGTTCTTTACAAAGGCGGCAGAACCATCCGTTTTAGAAGCCATCGAGAGAAGAGAATCTCCTAATACTTCTTTCAGTTCTCCTGACTTGTCTATTTCAGGGAAATCACTGATACCGGAGAGGAAGAGAGCAAGCCCTTTCGGGTTGGTTATGTCCCGTATGCGAAGGAATGGTCTTAAATTCAGGGGACATCGTTTAACAAGCTGGATTAAAGCAAGGCGAAATAAGCGAGAGCGTCTTATGAAGGGAGAGAGCAGTTTACTGTTCAAGCCGTCGTATGGATCACTTCCACGGAAATTATCGTGAATTGCGCTTTTTAGAATAACCCCGGCTATTGTCCGGAAACGCTTGCTGCTGTTCACAGTTTAATCTCCAATGAACTCCTTTATATCGATAACTTCAGGATTTCCGGACTCTAAACTTTTCAAGGTTATGAAAGTTGCCAGAGTTGTCGAAATCAGCGACTCCGGTGAAATGGGACAATTACCGGAGGAAAGAGCTGAAATGAACGCTGACATTTCTTCCGCATGTCCCTTACCGGAGAACTTGCCTGTCCGTTTACGATTCCCATAGAATTCCAGACGGTTGAAATTATCGATTACCCCTGAATTACCTGCTCCCAGAACTTCGAAACGTTCTTTCGGCATGCTTTTGGAGCCTTCTGAAAAATAACTGACGGATCCGATCGAACCATCGCTGAAACGCAATGTAATGATAACATTGTCCTCGTTCACGAGGGAACTGTCATCTGAAGAAATGCATTTCGCAAAAACCTCGACCGGAAGTGCTTCACAGAAAAACTGCATCAGGTCGATGAAATGACAGACTTCACCGATTATCCTGCCGCCGCCTTCTTCAGAGCCCTGTATCCAGTGTTCTTTAGGTATATGTCCGGCGTTGACGCGGTACATCATACAGAGGGGAGCGGTCTTTACACCCATATATTTTTTTAACTTGACGGCAGCTTTCGAAAATCTTCGGTTGAAACCAACCTGAAGCAGAGGAGGTTTGTCAGCGGTTTTAAGAATAGAAGCTATCTCAGTCAGCTGTTCTGTCGTAAGACAAAGCGGCTTTTCAACAAATACAGCCTTTCCGGCTTTTAAACACTCGATAACTGCCGGTGCATGCATATCATGTCTTGTGGAAACAACTATTGCATCTGTTTCTTTATCCGAAACAAGTTCGTCCAGTGTGGCAACAGCCCTGCAGGCATCCTGCTTTCTAGCGGTAGCTGCAGCAGTCAACCCGGATTGAGTGCAGATTGCGGAAAAGTAAGTTTTCTTGTTCTGTTTGAGAGGCGGGATGAGAAATGTCTGTGCGAAAGAACCCGCTCCAAAAAAACCTATTCCAATGCGTTCCTTCTTGATAGGAGACACTGTTGTTATGTCAACGGTCCGGATTCTCTCTATGGAATTCGGATAGGAAAGCAGCATACCGCAGTAATACTCTGCTCCGTTTCCTATCAATTCATAGAGTTCCGGAGCTTTATCGAATTCTCTTCTGTGGGTAATGAGTTTTAACGGGTCGACACCGCCTGATGCCATCAGATCGAGGATGGCTTCAAGGTTTCTTCCCTCAGTCCACCTTACATAAGCAGCCGGATAGTCATATCCGCCTTCCTCATAGAGCGGGTCATACCGGCCCGGACCATATGAGCACGAAACGGTAAAGGATATTTCCTTTCTGTAATACGGTTCTCTCGGAATATCCATGCCGACAGCACCGACGACAACGACACGTCCTTTCTTCCTGGTAATTCTACCTGCAAGTTCGATTGGCTGGTTACTTGAAGTTCCCGCACAGACAATAACCAGATCGGCACCCCGTCCTCTTGTAAAATCAGAAACACCGGCTTCAACACTATCACTGTCGGTTACAAAGGCAATGCCTGCACTTCCTGCCTTTAGAGCCAGGGCAGATGCTTCCCCTGAAATATCCACACCTGCTACTCTGCATCCATTCGACTTCAGTATCTGGCAGGCAAGTTGTCCAATTATCCCCAGACCTATTACTACAGCAGTTTCTCCTACTGTGGGAGCCGCTATTCTTATTCCCTGAAGTGCTATTGCTCCAAGGGTTGCAAAGGAAGCCGTATCAGGGCTTACCCCGGATGGAATCTTAACAGTGAGATTTACCGGAATTACTGTCTGGTCCGCATGATTCGCATATCCGCCGCCCGCACATGCCACTTGATCACCAATTTCAAAACCGGTGACATCATTACCGATCTCTATTATTTCTCCAGCTGTACTGTATCCAAGGGGCTGAGCACCCTCCAGTTTAGAACGGACTTTTCTTATTGTATTCTGAAGGCCGAGAGATTTTACCATCTGAATAGCCTGCATTGCCTGTTCAGGTTTTGCTTTTGCTTTACCAATCAGCGATTTTTTGCCCGTTATTATTTTTCCGCCTTCGGTACCGGGGCTAATGGCTGAGTATAAAGTTCTTACCCGAACACATTTAGCAGGGAGGTTTGGGTCGGGGGCTGTAATTATTTCAACAGAACCGTCACTTAATCTCTGTCCTAATATTTTCACTCGTTTCTCCATTCAATCTCAATTAGCAATCTTTTAGTATATTTGAAAACTTTAACGAATATACTAAATGTGTCTGGCAATACTTATAGAAAATTAGACTCGTACGAAACAAGCCACGGAGTAGAATGACATCTGATCAAATAGTTGTTACAACTGTACTGGGACTGACTATCATAGCGCTTTATACCCACAGAGTATCAGCTCCGGTTGTATTTATGACTGCGGCAGTCATTCTCGCGTCATTCGGAATCTTGTCTCCAACAGAAGCAATAGCCGGATTTGCCAATGAAGCTATAGCAGTAATGCTCATGCTGATTCTGCTAAGTGGAATTATTAGAAAAACAGGAGTTCTCGAATGGCTGTTTTACAAAAAGATACCTCTTTCCACCGGGTACAGGGGATTCCTTGCTCAGATGATACCGTTCACTGCCGGAACATCAGCTTTCATGAATAACACCCCCATCGTTGCAATGCTTATTCCTTTCGTCCGAGACTGGGGGAAGAAACATGATATTCCTGTTTCAAAACTATTGCTGCCGCTCTCCTGGGCTGCCATTCTTGGTGGAATGATAACTCTAATTGGAACTTCCACAAACCTGATTGTAAACGGGATGATTGTAGGTACCGGTGGTGAAAGTCTGGCAATTCTGGATTTTGCCCCCGTAGGAATGATTATTCTTGTTGCAGGCATAACATACATTTTTCTCATTGGATACAAACTGCTTCCGGACAGACAGGACCCGGCCGAAAATGTTGCCGTACATCCGCGGGAATACATGGCGAATGTAGTAATCGAACCGAACTCACCCCTCGTCGGCAAGACAATAGAACAGGCACACCTTAGAAATCTCAAAGGGCTTTTTCTTGCGGAGATAATCCGGGAGGGAAGGACAATCGCGCCTGTAAAACCGGAAGATAGACTATCTGTAGGTGATAAACTCGTTCTTGTCGGTGCGACAGCAGGTATTGCTGAACTGATAGGAAAATTCAGGGGTTTGAAACCGACAGGCGGATTCGAACTTCCCGGAGAAGAGAAAATAAAAGTCATCGAGGCAGTTGTTTCCAGTCGGTCGTCACTTATTGGTACAATAGTAAAGAAAACGGGCTTTAGGGGAAACTTCGATGCCGCTATCCTAGCAGTTCACAGAAAGGGAGAAAAACTCAAAGGTAAGATTGGCAGTATCAAGCTGCACCCGGGCGATCTTCTGCTTCTTGTGACCGGGAGTGAATTCGGCAGAAGGGCAAATGAATCAGATGACCTTCATGTCATTTCGCTTGTAAAGGAACTTCACAATATAGATTTTCGCAAATCTGTTCTTATTGTAGGTACCAGTCTAATTTGTATTCTTCTGTCTGTATTTTCTCTTGTCCCACTATTTGTATCTCTCATTACCCTTCTGGCATTATTTATGATGCTTCGCATTACATCGCTTTCTGAGTTGAAAAGAAGCCTGAATATGAATCTTCTGATCACTGCAGCATTTGCATTAGCCGTAGGAAGCGCGGTTGAAAATACGGGACTCGGGGCATTAATGTCGCATTCTGTTGTATCTGCCTTTAAACCGCTTGGAGTACTTGGGCTTCTTGCCGCTGTATATATTATCACAAATATTCTGGCAGAATTCATTACAACTACAGCAGCTGCATGCATAGTTCTCCCTTTTGCAGCTTCGGTTGCAGCTGCCCAAACAGGCGTTCCGGCAACACCTTTCTACCTTGCCGTTGCCTACGGAGCAGCCGCCAACTTCATCACCCCTGTAGGATATCACACCAACCTGATGATATTTGGTCCCGGCGGATATCGTTTCTCTGACTATCTCAAGGCAGGATTCCCGCTTAAGATGATCTGTGCTGTTGCGGCAATCTGCGGATTGGGACTGGTTTATGGGTTGTTCTAAAAGGGGACATTCCTCTGCAGAAGAAGTTCCTGTCTTCAAAGAGGAGTGTCCCCCATAAGCACCTACCTAAATATCCCCAATAGTACGGTTGACAAGCATATATAATGTGTCTATGTAATAAGTAAGTGTGCTATTGTGATGTACCATGTCGGAGGAAAAATGTTTCATACAGTGTTGCTCATAGCCTTTTCTCTTTCACTGCCGCAGACAGGAGTTCTTTCGGGAGATGAAATTGTCTTCAATGAATTCATGCCTGACCCTGTTGCCAGCACAACCGAATCTGACGGAGAGTGGATTGAACTGTATAACCGTTCGGACAGCTATGTGAACCTTGGCGGATGGGAAATAGAGAACGAGGACGGTGAACGGATAGTCCTTCAAACATACTTACTGCCCCCCGGCGGGTATTATGTCATAGGAGCCTGCAGCGATATACAAAAAAACGGCGGCTATGAACCCGATTGTATCTGGTCGAATTTCAGCATAGATAACAGCGGAGAGTTTTCCCTTTACGACAACTCAAAGACTTTAGTTGATGAAGTAACCTACACTGAAGGTGAATGGTCTATTACTTCAGGATGTTCCTGTGAACGGATCAATCCGGGCTGGGTATCTTCACTTCCTTCAACATGGGACTTCTGTACATCCGTTTACGGCAATGGAGACCTTGGGTCCCCCGGAGAGATAAACAGCGTATACGAGAACTCATTTGCTCAGAACAGCTGGGCATTCATCAAGGCTTTTGTGAACTAGAAAGGTTGCTTTCCCATGAAAACATCTCTCATTCTGCTGCTTTCTCTGTTTGCATTATTGTCTGCAACCGAGCCGCTGGTAGTATTCTTCATAGATCCCACATCGACCCCGCAGGGATTTTCCGGTGATGCAATTCTGGTGTGTACTCCAGCCGGACGAAATTATCTCATTGACGGGGGCATGCTGTGGAACGACTTCAGCGATCAAGGCTGGGACTGCGGCACCGAGACAATCCTACCTCTACTTGACAGTCTGGATATCACATATCTCGACGGTATTGTTGGAACCCATCCGCATGCCGACCATATAGGTGGATTGATAGCGGTACTCAATAATATGCCTGTAACGACAGCTTATGATTCCGAATGGCCCTATGGCGGCACATGGACCTATGAAGAATTTCTCGATGCAATCTACAGAAATGGATCCAACTCTGTTACGCCGCGAAGAGGAGATATCCTCAACTGGGGGTCGGAATTAACTGTTGAAGTTATCCATCCGGTTGATCCGCTTGCACAGCCGAACGAAAATAACGCTTCAATTACGATTAGATTGACCTATGGAGAAATTTCTTTTCTTTTCACCGGTGACCTTGAAACAAGCGGCGGCGAAGATATCATTCTCGCTGCTCTTGCAAGCGGAGATATCGAGAATATTTCTGCAGATGTTCTTAAAGTCGGGCACCACGGTTCTTATACTTCAACATGCAACAGTTGGCTTGCTGCAGTAGATCCATCCATCGCTGCGATTTGTGTGGGACGGGGAAATGAGTATGGACACCCCCATGGAGAAGTCATAAACAGACTCAATATGTGGGATATAGACATTTACAGGACAGACGAAGACGGAACATTCTATATTTCCACAGACGGAGAAGATCTCTATTATGATTCGATGCCGCCCGAGACCGGCGGCACAGAGCCGGATCCCCCAGCCGGATTTTCAGTATATCCCAGTCCCGCCACTGACGATGTTACATTTGCATGGGATGCAACCGATGGGGTAACAGCAGCTATTGTCATCTATAATTTGAATGGTGAGAAGGTCAAAGAAATAACGAATATATCATCAGGCATCTGGACATGGACAGATATGCGTCTGGACAACAACAGTATTCTGTCTTCCGGACTCTATGCAGCAGTTTTCACGACGAGCGGGGGTGAAACATGGGTAGAATACTTTGCAGTCTCACGCTGATACCGATGTTTCTATCGCTTCCCGCCTATGCCGGCACCGGAGCAGCTGGTCTTCTGATGCTCTGTTCTCCGGGCTTTCCCGAACAGATGATGCTCGGTCCGGCAGGCATGTCTCTTGCAGCGGGACCAACTGCATTGACTTCGAACCCGGCTCTTCTGATATCCGGTTTTTCAGCAGCGGGTGGCAGATGGAATCTCTCTACAACATCAGTTTCCTTTTCAGGTGCCTTCTCTTCAGGTAACCTGATATGTGCCGGCGGGCTGAGATATCTGGGTAAAACCGGATTGATTAGAAGGAATGCAAGCGGAGAAGCAATAGGAGAATATTCATTTTCTTCGGGTTTCGCAGGCGGTGGAGTTGCATTTCCCATTACTGATTATCTATCCGGCGGAATTTCAGGCGGAGCAGTATGGGAATCTATTGCCGAAGAAGGCGGGACCGGCTTTGCAGCCAATGCAGGCCTGGCAATGAAATTATTTGATAATATTGATTTTGGACTGACTGTTAACGGATTTGGGCAGGCTCCTTCATGGGAAGGCATTCACAATGACATGCCGGTTGAAATCTCAGGCGGAATAGGCATTCCATTCGCACAGGTGTGTTACGGTTTTGCAGGGGTAAGACAGGGATTCAGCACAGCAGATCTGTACGGCACCGGATTGATGTTTACGGTGTCAGGTGTATCCTGTTCGGGCGGGTATCAATACTCTACTCAGGACGGTCAATCGGGCATATTCGGTGGATTGAACTATTCGACGAAATCAGTCGGAGAAGAATATTCCATATCCATAGGTTTTGCTCAGAGTGATGAGTTCTCCTGGCCGGTTTTGGCCGGGCTGACGGTCAGCTTCTAACAAGGGGGACGGAGGAGCATGCCAACTCCTCAACAAGGGGGACGGAGGAGCATGCCAACTCCTCAACAAGGGGGACGGAGGAGCATGCCAACTCCTCCGTCCCCATTAGAACTTTGTTGCTGAGGAATAATCATCCATATCATACTTGATGAGTATATCGGGCATGGGTAGTTTATCCAACTTCACCCCGGAATTTTCGAAAAATTCTTCGGCAAGAGAGTGCCCTGTATAGTCTGAAAAAATAACCACGCGGACTATTCCTGCCGCAAGCAGCGCTTTTGAACAGGTGGTACACGGCATATTCGTGATGTAGGCGGTAGAACCGTCAATAGAGACACCGTGCCGCGCTGCCTGGGCTATGGCATTCATTTCCGCATGATTCGTGCGTACGCAGTGTTCCTCGACTATCAGGCATCCGATGTCTTCACAGTGTTCGAGTCCGGGAAGTGAGCCGTTATAACCGGTTGAAAGTACATATTTGTCCTTGACCAGAACACAGCCGCAGTGCATTCTGGGGCAGGTTGCCCGTTCAGATGCAAGCATGGCAAGTTTTAGAAAGTACTTATCCCACGGAGGTCTCAATTTATCCTCATTCCGTAATTTGTTTCATCGAATATGATTAAATCTAATTGCCAAAGGAATAGTCGACCTGAAGTCCTGCGCCATATCTTGAATTCCCGACGGTTTCCTCCCAGCCGCTGCCGATGACTTTCAGGTTTTCGAAATTCTTCCAGTATCCCCGTGCTGTCAGTTTGAAGCCGTTTGGAATTGACAGTGATACGGCTCCCTGAAGCATAAAACCGGAATCCCATAGAGAAACGGATCCAAATTCCCCCGGAAAAACAATCTCGGCAGCATAGATCCGTGAATTATATCCCCGGGTAGAAAAAGCAATAGCCCCTGCCCACAAACGCCATTGGGAGTTCAGGTCATACCGCAGCCTGAATTCTCCGCCAGTACCGGTTTCGGAAGAATCTGATTCGGAATCCTGCCAGCCGGTAGCCTGGACTTTTGCAGAAAGATGTATTTTCCTTCCGGGATCCCATGTTGTTTTAAGCCATAAGCGATAGGAATTATCATCTTCACTTCCGGAATTTCTTCCCCCTAATGTGAAAAGCAGCCTTCCTTCAAGTCTCTGCTGTATTTCCCCTGAAAATTTCAGCAGATACTCATCATCGATGAATTGAGTCCTTACTCCTGCAGAGAAAGTAGTTCTTTCGAAGGGGCGGAAACGAAAACCGTATCCCGCCCCAAAGTCACAGGAAGTGCCTATTGGGAAAGAAGCCCGTGTCTCAGGAAAACCCTCAGGAAGACGGTAGATTGTGATGTTATGTTTGAACAGGTCGAGATTTTGTGTAAGAGCAGCCCATCCGGCAAAAGACAGTACAGTATCTACGAAAAACTGCCCAATCCCTGCTTCTCCGGATATGAGGAAGTCCTCGAAATTCAACCTCCAGTCCACTCCGCCGCGATATACTAAAGATGTGGAATCATCTTCGAAGGCTCTTCTAATTACAGCTGCGGTGATTCCGGCTTCAGGGATGGAAAGACGGAAAACTCCCAGTAATTCAGTAATACTTACCCGATCCGCGATTTCGGAAGGGGTTCGGTGATACCCTTCGCCGGAGCCGTCTATTTTGGAATAAGCGCTCAGTACAGAGAGATTATATGTACCCACAGATAACTGTGTCCCTATTCCTGTCATGGGTTCGCCACGGATTCCCCAAGAAGATGTAGCCAGCCGGATGTAATCTCTTATACCCGGCGGTTTGCATAAGTTCAGATTATCGACACCTGTCCAGGAACCGGGATATGAAAAGATAACCCCTGACCCGAGTTTTGACTTAAGCCATCCTGCAGAGACTGATGTAAAAGGAGACGACGAAGAGTTCCATCTGCATCCGCCTGCAATGATATCCACCCAGTCTTCACCCCTGTTCTTGTCCATGAGAAGGGACAAGTCGAGACCACCGGCAGATATCCTTATACGGTTATATAAAGAATATTCATCCCCTGTATATTCTCCGCCAAGTGTACCGCGGCAATCCGGAAACCGCCGCCAAATTCTCGTTCGGATATCGCCCTCGATGCTGTAGGCGGCGGATACGGTAAGCATGAGAAGCAGGATTGAGAAATATTTCACTCAGTTACCAGATATTCCTGCAGGATTTCAAGCATGGCAGGACCTATGCCTGGACAATCATCCAGTGTGGCAACAGACCCGACAGGACCGTTCTCCTGCACCCATGCATGAATAGTACCGGCTTTCGACGGCCCGATTCCGGGAATGAACTCGAGTTCTTCTGCAGTTGCAGTGTTTATGTTAAGGGGGAAGGAAACTGTCAGTTCCTCTTCCTGTTCGTCTTCCAGAATAAGCGGAGCAGGATCAGATGCACACCCGCCCCATGCAAGCGAAGCTACATGAGTGCCGGGAAGGGACGCATGGTTACCGTATCCCCATGACAGGTCGAAGTCGGAGAGAGAGATAACAACAGCAAATGAAAGTCTGACCGGATTTGTGACGGCTCCTGTCTGAAGGGTAAGTTCTTCCACGGGAGACGCGGAAACATGGAAGGAATATTCAGACTCAAGCCCTTCATTCCTGCGGAAGCCGGCACTGAGAGTAACTCCATCAACGGGAACGATACCTGCTGCAAGGTCGAATCCGCGAGGCTGGGCAGGGTCGCCGGACACTCCGATTTCAGTACGCAGAACACCCCTTACCGCACCTGCAAAGTGAATACCCTGAATTGGGATACAACTGAAGCCTACATCCAGTCCGGCTCCGCTTCCACTGCCGTATCCGCTGATAGCAAGCCGCCTGTAAGAACAGCCGATTCCGACAGCAATTCCATCTGTAATCTTCCGTGCAGCAGAAGCGAGAATAGTGCCCTCTGTGTACGAATGGTCTCCTGATAGAGAGAAAGCCCCGCCCACGAACCAACTGTCGAACATCATTCCGCCGGAAAGCGAAGTTTTATCGAGTTCGCTTAGTCCATATGGTCTTGCACCTGATATTGCTATCCCCGAACTTTCGAGAAAAGAAGTAGCGGCAGGATTTTCCAGCATGACATGCGGGGAGCGTGGGAACAGTGAAGATGCCGGCCCGCAAAGAAGCCACGGAGATTCGGGCATTGGCTCGAAAGCCCCTTCTGAAATGGAAACACAGAAGAAGCAGGTAATCAGGTAGAACATCAAACGATTGTCTAAAATTGTCATACTATAGTGTACTTCATATTGAAGAGAATTTCAAGCCTCATCTATTTTGAATAAAACACCAGAACCTGACAGCAATATTGACGCTTGACAATAGGTAAGCAAGTCATCAGTCTATGCTGTTGAATAATTAATTAAATCGGTTAATCCGATAGACTTTTTTGGAGCTGATAATGGACCATGCATGTCCCGGATATTTCCGGCGGCAGGATGGCAGTGTACTAACAGACATTGCATTGGAAGTTCTGCGGAAACGCTTTCCGCATTCTAATAATCCTGTACGAGACTGGCTTCCCGGCAGACCTGACTGGGAAGAGGGTCTGCCCGATATCGATATCCTTAAGCAGGAACTTACAGACCTCCGCAGCCGCGGGGGGAAAATAGTCATATATGGTCATGATGATATGGACGGCGTGACAGGGCTTTTCGTCGGAGTTACAATTCTCCGGGCTGAAGGTTATACCGTCATTCCAATAATCCCCCGCAGTTCTACAGACGATTACGGTATCCGTCCTGCAAGAATGGAAGGTATTCTGAATAGCGGAGACCTTCTTCTTACCGTGGACTACGGTTGCTCCGCCGTCCACGGAGTGAAGTGGGCTATTGAAAAGGGCGCGCGGGTGGTAATAACAGACCATCACTTACTTAATCCTCCGCTTCCGCCTGCACACGGATTAATCAACCCGCAATTCTTCGGATTGCCCGGGATAGTATTAGCCGGATGCGGCGTTCTATATGCATCACTTGTTTCTATATTTCCGCACTGGGAAAACAACGCTAACCTCCTTGCCGCCGTTGCTTTGGGAACAGTTGCCGACAGAGTCCCGCTCTCGGGATGGAATCGTTATCTGTTGTCCGAATTCAGTAGAGTCAACATTGAAAAGTTAAGCACCGGTTTAAGGATGTTCATCGATGAATGGCCCGCCCGTACATCTGCATGGACGGGACTTATGGTTCGTCAAAGGATAATATCTGTTATCGGCAAGGGTGAAAAATCAGAGATCGACAGATTGCTCGAGTTTATGATGACCAATGATAAAGAAAGTGTTAGAAAGCAGTGGATCAATATGAGGGATACAAGCAGGAAAAGGTCCCGGGCACTCTCGAAGTACTTCACTCTGGCAATGCAGAGCAGGGATGAGCAGGCAGCAGCTTACGGCATGACGCTTATCTATATGGATTCACTTCCGAGCGGAATGGGAGGGGCAATTGCCGGGCGCATAACCAAGATTGACAAGAGAAGCGTAATAGTCGTTTCTCCGCGCGAAGATGGGACTCTGGGCGGAGAAGCAAGATCTGCCGGGGATTGGAATGTAGCAGGATTTCTTACGGGTATGAAGAATGTATTTGCCAGTGCCGGCGGTCATAAAATGGCGGCGGGATTCAGCTGCAGAGATAAATCATGGGAAGAACTGAGAGAAATCATGCTGTCCAGAATGACTGAATATCCGGCAGAACCCTTACCGCAACCCCACATTGACCTTGAAGTAACCGAACTCCCCGATCCCAATGAATTCAAGTGCCTTGCACCCTTTGGTCCCGGTTTTCTTCCGCCTGCTGTAAAAAAAGACAACCTTCGTTATCTTCTGCAGGTTGGCGAAAATAACATTAACTGGAGAATTTCAGAAGAAGGCGGCGATTAATGCAGTACATAGTAACAGGTGCAGCAGGATTCATAGGGAGTAATCTTGTTAAGGAACTTCTGAGTCAGCGGAAAAAGGTAATCGGGATAGATTGTTTCAGGGACTATTATTCACCGGAAATAAAGAGAAAGAACATCGCTTCATTCACATCTAACCAGTTATTTACACTGATAGAAGAGGACCTGTCACAAAAAGGGACAGCCAGGTTGGAAGCCGTTTTAGTCGGCAAAGAGGAAGTGGTAATTTATCACCTTGCTGCTCAGGCAGGAGTTCGGAAAAGTTGGGGAAAAGCGTTCTCTCTATACACAGGTGATAATATTCTGGCTACTCAGAATCTTCTGGAATGGGCTTACCGCAGGGGTAATATCAACAACTTTATCTTTGCTTCATCATCTTCAGTTTACGGAAGGGTTACGGACCTTCCAATGGTTGAAGACACGACTGTTCCAACCCCGGATTCTCCCTATGGAGTAACTAAACTTGCCGCCGAAAATCTTGTTCGTCTATATACCCGCAACTATAACCTTCCGAGCGTATCACTGCGTTTCTTCACGGTGTACGGCGAAGGGCAGAGACCGGATATGGCTTTCAATATCTTCACAAAGGCAATCCTCTCCGGGGAACCCGTCAATATCTTCGGAGACGGGATGCAGACAAGGGATTTCACTTATATAGGGGATGTTGTCAAAGGTCTGATGCTGGCTGAAGAATGCATCGATGGCAGGATCATGAACCTCGGCGGGGGGAATACGCTTCCGCTTCTGGAAGCAATCAACATACTTGAAATGGTTATCGGGAAGAAGACTAATCTGAAATTTCACCCGGTACAGCCCGGTGATGTTCGGGACACACTTGCATCGACCGAATTGTTCAAACAGACAACCGGGTGGAAACCATCCACTCCGCTTGGCGAAGGCCTTGCAAAAGAAGTCGACTGGATAAAGGGGGACACACCACACGCGGGGTCAAACCCCTTTTAGAACAACGGCTCAAGCTATTGTCAGCGACACCTTAAGGGACATTGACAACTTCAAAACAATTAATGAGGGACACCATAGAATAGTCGCCTGTCACCATTTACATGGTGTCCCTAATTAAGTCTATTCGATAAGGTCACTGTCGTCGCGGGGTTCGATTTTCCAGTTGTCGTAGCTATACATGCACACACCTATGATTTCGCTGAAAGTATCACCGACAGTAGGCTCATATGTATAGTCTCCCAGATCATCGATTCTAATATCACCCGTACCGTCATCGACAGCCCATTCACCGTATCCAAGGTCATCTTCAGAAACTTCTACATCAGACACCGATACGAGAACGGATTCCCACTGTTCTTCAGCGACACTGCCCGTAGAGAGAGCTTCAGCAGCCGGAAGGGTGTGACCGGTCGAGTGAACATCGACAGCAGACGGATAAGAAAGTTCTGTGAAACTGTAGTATTCCTGGATTTCTCCTGTAATCGTGATACTGTCTCCTCTTGCAAGCCCTGCAACATCGGAACCGAAGAGAGTCAAGCCGGCCCACGCACCGCCGCCTTCGTCCATTATAACGGCATAGGCATACTGGCTGGAATAATATTCATCGCCGCCGACAACTACGATTCCTGTCACACTGACAATCTGCCCTTCATAAGGCGAGGCTGACTGCTGTCCCTGTACTTCGTAGCAGGTGAGTGCATCTCCGCCACTGCCGCCGGAAGAAACATCCAGGTCCGCATTGTCTCTCGGCTCGAGTTTCCATTCATTGTATGCATACCAGACTACGCCTGTTGCAGAAAATACAGTATCTCCGAGCGCTGCCTGCCATGTAAATGTACCAAGGTCATCACCCATGCAGTCGCCGGTTCCGTCATCCATCAGCCACTGTCCGTATTCCTGTACTTCGGTTACAATGGCATCGGTTACTGTAACAAGAACGGATTCGTATGCTTCAGGGTCTGCTGATTGTGAAATGTCAGCGGTTGTAACCGCAGTCGAAGGAGGTATAGGGTTTCCGGAAGAGACCACTTCTACAGAAGTAATGTATTTAACTTCTGTCATCTCCCAGAACTCTTCGACTGTTCCGGAGACGATGACACTGTCACCGCGTGCAAGATATGCAATGCTGTCACCGAAAAGAGTAAGTCCCGCCCATGCACCGCCTGAAGGGTCGGCGATTACAGCAACAGGATCACCATAGAAGCAATCGCCGGCAACTGTAACTATACCGGTAACTTCGACTTCCTGACCCGCATAAGGGGAAGTAGATGCCTGTCCCTGTATTTCATAGCAGGTGAGGTATTCTCCACCGCCACTGCCGCCGGAATCGGGAGTTACAGATTCTTCATTGCTCCATGCATGAAGATCCTCTGTATCCGTTGTACGGAGAGCGTAGTAATACTTGGTGCCCCATTCAAGATCCGGGTCGGTGAATGTAGTCTCATTAATATCATAAACAGGTCCCTTTACGAGGTCAGACGATGCAGATACTCCCTGAGACGTATCTCTGTAAAGGTTATATTCCGCAAAGTCGTCATCAGGGCAAACTGTCCAGGATCCGGATGCTGTCGTATTGGTCACACTTACGCTTAGTGTAGAAGCAGTAGGGTTGCTGCTGGGTCCTGTCTCATCATCGCCGCAGGACATCATCAGCCCCATAGCAACGATTAAGACAACAAGAAACCATTTGTATTTAGTCATTTCATTCCTTTCACTTGAATAAAGACCAATTTCCTTTAGTTATTCTCATTCAGTTTTTTGTTTATCAGTACAAATAACTTCGATTTTAGATCAGGGTCATCTTCGAGGTCGTCATCAATATCGATGCAGATAGATATCTTGATCTTCTTTTCAGTTGGAATATCAGCAGCTTCGGTTTCCTGTAAGGCCGGTGTCGATTCTGTTATTATTTCAGGTTCCACCTGTGGCTCAATTTCATCCGCGACTTCTTCCTCTTCTACCTCTTCAGCAATCTCAGTTATTGCTTCTTCTGTAATTTCATCTACAGGTTCATGTTCTTCGAGTATCAGTTCTTCTTTTTCTTCAGGAAACTCAGCAAGGTCGCAAAGAACTTTGAAAGTAAGAGTGACATATGCTGCTTCCTGTCCGGTATCGTCAGAATTGTCTGTGAAATATACCATGAGATATTTGCTCTCAAGATCTGCGGCATCGGAATATTCTTTGAAAAGCGGTTCGTAGGCTGTCAATACTGCCTGTCCGAGAATCAACGGGTTGCCACCGGATTCGATGAAGTCATTCCAGATTTTGGCAGGAGTATTATCTTCACAGGTAAACCCAAGAAAGGCAAGCATATCAAGAAGACGAATGTCCACATCGCGCACAAACCCGATGTCTCTCAGATAAGCTTCATCGACAAGTTTGGGTACTTCTATGGATGAGATTTTATTTAAAAGGGTTTCTATGCTGCCCGGATTGTGTATTCCCGGAAAATTCATTCTCAGTCCTTCTTTCCTATATAGTGTTGTTAATTTACTGCAATTGTCAGTTCAGCACCAATTGACCAGATTATTGTATCTGTTCTTGTTACATTCAGCAGGTCACTTTCGAATGTCCTGAGTACTTCCATGTCTTCCTCCGGGACAGAAACCACTATTTTTTCAAGTTGTGTCGCCATGCTGAGGTCATTCTCACTTTTATATTTACGTGCTTCTTCGATTATCAGAAGAGCCATGTCTCCATACTTTTCTGAAACTACATCGACAAAATCACTATTCGGCCAAGGGGTAATATGGATGCTGTCGAAACCTTCAAAATCCTTGAAGATTGCCTGATACAGTTCTTCTGTAATATGAACAAGAACGGGGGCAAAAAGTTGCAGAGAACCGTAAAGCACCTTGCATAATGCGTGTTGCGCAGCCTGTTTCAGTCTATCATCTTCTCCGTACAACCTTCCCTTGACAATTTCCAGATAATTATCGCACAGTTTTTTCCAGAAAAAAGTCTCCGCTTCCCGAACGCAGGTGGAATATTCATATATCTGCATTCCTGCAGTTGCCTTCTTTACGGCACCGGACAATTTAGAGAGAATCCATCTATCGAAAGGCAGGAGTTCTGCTTCGGGATCCCCTGTATATCCTTCCAGTCTTGAAGCAGCGAACTTTGTTGCGTTGAAGAGTTTATTGACAAGCCTTCTTCCATCACCTAATACATCCCTGCTGAATACAACATCAGTGCCGAGCTTACTGCTGCATGCCCAGTATCTCAATTCATCGGCTGAAAATTCTTTGAGGGCGGCAATCGGGTCCCCCGCAATATTTCCTTTGCTCTTCGACATTTTCTGGCGTGCGGGGTTGAGTGCATGTCCGCTTATCATTACATCATTCCAGGGGATATCATCTGAGTGGAGATGTGCTTTCGTAATGGTATAGAATGCCCATGTCCGGATTATATCATGTGCCTGCGGGCGAAGGGTCATCGGTAAGATGTCTCTCTCATCGGTTTCACCCCACTTCGCGTTTATCTGAGGGGTGAGAGAACTTGTTGCCCATGTATCCAGGACATCGGATTCCGGCCGAAAATTCGTCCCCCCGCAGTTACCGCAAGGTTCATTCGGGGATGTGTCGAGTGGATCGACAGGGAGGTCTTTCTCGTTCGCAAAGAAAGGTGTTTCGCAGTCGTTGCAAAACCAGACGGGAAAGGGAACTCCGTAAAAACGCTGTCTGCTTATGCACCAGTCCCATTTCAAGTTCTTTACCCAGTGGTCGAAGCGGACTTTGAAGTGCGGCGGATACCAGTTAATCTGATTGCCCTTTTCTATCAGTTCTTCCTTCTTGTCGAGAATTCTGATAAACCACTGCCTATTTACGAGGTATTCGAGCGGGGTTCCGCATCTTTCGTGAACATTAACAGCGTGGGTTATGTCTTTGCTGTCTGTCAGAAATCCGTATTCATCCAGCTTATTGAGCAGGACTTTGCGGGCTTTCTTCCAGTACATTCCTTCCAGAAAATCGGTTTTGTCATTCATGTGCCCGCGTTCATCGAGTACTATACGAAGATTGAGAGAATAAGACTTCCACCACTCGATATCGGTAGTGTCTCCGAAAGTACAGCACATTACTATGCCGCTTCCCTTTTCCACATCTACTTTGTCGTCTCCGAGTATCTCGACTTCGTGGTCGAAAACAGGTATGCGGGCTTTCCTACCGATAAGTGATTTCCAGCGGTCATCTTCCGGATTTACGAACACTGCAACGCATGCAGGCAGCAATTCAGGGCGGGTTGTTGCTATGGAAATAAAACCGGAATCATCTGCAAGCGGGAATTGAAGGTCGTGAAACACAGATGGAAATTCTTTGTCTTCCGTCTCCGCCTGGGCAACAGCAGTCTGACATTCAGGACACCAAAGCGTTGGTGATTCTTTTCTGTAAATAAAACCCTTGTCCTGAAGGTCAAGAAAAGAACGCTGACTTATTCGCTGAACCCATGGGTCTATAGTTGTGTAGAGTAAATCCCAGTCGCAGGAAAAACCGAATCTTGTCCAGATATCCCGAAACATCTCCTCGGCACCTTTTGTAATTTCGAGACATAATTTTACAAACTCACTTCGCTTCATATCCTGGGCGCGTACTTTCTTTTCTTTCTCTGTGAAGCGTTCACTTGGCAGTCCATTGTCATCGAAGCAGAAAGGATAGAAGACTTCTTTCCCCAGCATTCTGTGATATCTCGCCATTACTTCAGCCTGCACATAGGAAAAAACATGTCCCATGTGAATCATACCGGACACGGTAGGGGGAGGAGTGTCTACACTATAAAGAGGTTTTCTCGAGTCCGGGTCAAACCTGAATATCCGGTTTTCCTGCCAGAACTCTTGCCAGTGTTGTTCGGAATTCCCTGCATTGTATCTTTTGGGCAAAGCCATTGAAAGTCCTTTATCTCATAATGTAGATAGTCTTTTACGGAAGAGAAAGATAACTTCAGAGCAGTTTAATAACAAGTCTTTAGGGAGTTGACTACAGATAAGAAATTTACAATTATGTATGTAATACTGACTACTCATGTTTAGAATGGGGGAGGAGGGGTATTTGCAGTCGTCTTCTTCTGATAAAATGAATATTGGAACTTTGTCCGATGGAATCAAAGCACTTCTTTCAGTTTTCCCTGGAGTAATAAGTCAATCTGCTATTGTTCAGACACTCGGAAGAGAATTATCCGAAGTCCGTGCAGCAATCAAAATTCTTTCAGATGCAAAGGTAATCGTAGAGCGGATAGAGCATCATTCCAACGGCTGGTCCCTGAAGAAAAAAGAGACTCTTGATGTTTCAGAAGAAGTACTCTTAAACTGGAAAAGAAAGTTCAATGAATATGCCCTTACTTTTCCGGGGGTCACTTTTTCGGAATTGCTGGCTGCACTGAAATTCTATCACGGTAAACCGCGGGGGAAAGCAATCCTACTGCACGCCGCCCTGAAAGCATCCCGGGAAAAAGGTGAGTTCCGGATGATCTCATATATCGTGCAGGATATAGTCAATCTGCCTGACGGAAATCTGTCTTTCTCAGAATTGCGGGATGTTCTTACAATTGCCGAGCCGATGAAAATTAAGGAACTTAACTATGTAATGACAAAGGAATTCATAAAGCAGAACATAGATAATTCAAATTATCCATATGAGAGGATAACGGCATTCCTGCGCCTGGCAGAAGTGGAATTCAATAAGAATGAATATCTCATGACAAGAAAACACCTCACTCTTGCACTTGAAATGAGCAAAGATGAATTAATTTTCGAATGGATTCCCGAAATTTTGGAGGTTCTTGCAAAATCGACACAGAATTATCAGGAAATGAATGAAACAGATGAGGTAATCAATGCTGTAATTGCATGGCTTCCCGTCATCGAAGATGATGACAATGAAATTAAAATATTGGCAGGAGCTGCATTGTCATATGCGATAATTAAACGACACAAATCAGCAAGGAAAACAATTGAATCTGCTCTGGATCTGATTTCAACAGTTTCACCGGCGGCATTGCAGAAATTCGAGTGGTGCCGCGGCCGCGTTAATCTCGTTATTGGAAATCCGTCCCGTGCTCTGCAGTATTTAGAGAGGGCTCTACTTCTTGCAGAGAATCTGAATGATCAAATGGCAGTTTCAGAAATACTTGACGCAATGGTTGAATGCATGGAAAAACAACCTGGTTTTACTGTCAGAAGTTTATCGAAAAGCCTCGAACAGGTGGAAAAAAGAGCTGCATCCGGTGGGAACATCTCCAATCAGATATATGCGATGATACAATTGACTGACATGTATTCGAGGACTCTTCAAGTGACCCGTGCACTTAAGAAAATCGACAAATGTGAGTTGCTGATAGAACAAGAAGAACTTACAAATACAGACCCTATGGTAGACTGGTACGACACTTTTCTGAAATATCAGATAAATAGACCTTTCAGCAATACGAAAGCAAATTTGTTTATACCGGGCACATTTGACTTCCTGAAAGAAATAAGAGAGGGAGTTCATCCGGTCGAGGCAACAGAGACCATCGTCAAGTACTTCGGCAAAGGTACATCTCAAAAAACTATACCGCAGGGATTGCTATTGGCTATGGAGGCGGCAGCGAGGGGTTTTACCGCGTCGGCCACTTCGATAGCATCTACCCTTCAGAGAATCTATCACCCGGCGGGAATGGAGGATATTCCGTCCTGGAATCTATGCATCAGCGGGATATTATCTCTCGACATGGAAGATTCAGATGATTTTTTCAGTTCAGCACAGGTGCTGGCAAGGCAAATGGATAGAATCATGCTAGTCTGGCTGATTCTGCAGGTAAGAATACTGACCGAAAATCTATCGGCATTGGAAAGGGCAACAGTGCTTCTGATGATATGCGAACTTGATGAATACATAAAAGAACTGCTTCCACCGGAATTTGAAGATGACTTTGGTGCTTTGTCGCATGTAAGTGCCCGGTTGAAAGAACTGCGGAAACTCGTAGGGGAAAACAAGACACTGAAGGAAAGCAGGGATATCCTGGAGAAGAAACCCGAACTGGAACAAAGGAATATCGACCGACTGGATGCTATGTCGAACAGACAGTTCTCTACACGTTCGGACATTAGTTGGAGTCTTGAAGCCCTTGGGGTGCTGACAGGCGCAGATAAGGTACAGGTGTTGAATGTCAATGAAGGAGAAATCAGAATAATAGAAGCATTCGGGCTTGGAAAAAACCGATTGCCGGGACGTGAAACAGGAGTATATCTGCTTAAGACCGAAGCGAAAAGAGACCTTATCGATAATTACACATCCACTCCGTTTGGAAGCCGAAAGATACACATACTCCCACTTTCCGATTCGATGCCTGGCATAGAAGGAGCAAAGGATAGAAGGACAGAGGCTGTATTCACACAAAAGAACTTTATACTACTGGAAAAGGATTCACCTTTTCTGTTGACAGAACTTCTCGATGAGATTCTCATCACGAGTTTTGTGAAACAGATAAATTCCGAATTGAAACTCAGAAACAGAGAACGTTTGTCATCCTATGATTCCATGACAGGGGCTGTCATAAGGTCTACCTGGATTAAAAAACTAAATATGGTTCTTCAGGGTGATATAAGCCCGATCAACCCTGTCTCCCTTCTTCTTTTCGATGTCGATTACTTCAAGTCGGTCAATGATACCTTCGGGCATAGAGAAGGAGACAGCATTTTAAGAAAAATCGTAAAAGAAGTGTCTTTTGCATTGCGACATCAGGACATCATAGGACGGATTGGCGGAGATGAATTTGGAGTAATATTACCTCGGGCTACAGAAGACAATATAGAAATGATTGCAAATCGCGTGTGCAGAAGGGTAGAGGAAAATGTTTACAGACCGGACCATATCCCGGTGACAATCAGTGCAGGATATACTACTGCCAGTTACAGCGGAGACCATTCTCTTCTCCTTATCAAACGGGCGGATGCCGCTCTTTATGAAAGCAAGAGAACCGGAAGAAACAGAGCCACAGTCTGGAACCAGTCGATCAAGCAGATAGAACATCTCAAGCAGAATATTCAAATTCTCGATACCGGAGATCCCGGATGGGATCACATGCTGGGGAGTACCGTACTGGAATTACTTGCCATGCAGGAGGTCACCCTTGATATCCTTTCGGAGAAACTTCGCAATCTCCTGAGGTGTGAATTTATCTATTTAGAGGACACAAATGGGAAAAAGTCCGTAGTCGGTCCGCAATATCCAAACAGAATTCTCGACACTCTTCCGGATAAGAAGATTGAAATAATGCATGAAATGAAAGATGTTCTTGACAGATACCTGGTGTTTTTCATTCAATTCGAATCCGGAATAAAAATAGTCACTGCATGGGAATCAGGAACTGCTCTCCCGCCCGGCATTAGAAAAGTATTTCTTTCTCTTGTAAATCTGACGGAGATGCTGCTTTTGCGGCATGGATAGCAACAACGGGACATTTGCAAAAGCCACTGTGCAAACGGGAGTATCATAGCAATGCTCGTGAAACGAACACGAAGGAGCAATACAGAACAACGGGACACGACTAAAGTCATGTCCCTATATATTGTCTTTTAGGAATTTGCCGGTGAATGAATCCTTATTATTGGCAATGTCTTCAGGTGTTCCTGTTGCTATTACTTCGCCGCCTTCATCTCCGCCAAGGGGTCCAAGATCAATTATCCATCCTGCATTCTTGATGATGTCCAGATTGTGTTCGATGATAACAACAGTGTTTCCTGCCCTGACCAGCCTGCCTAATACGTGAAGCAGTTTCTTTACATCGTGGAAATGCAGCCCTGTAGTTGGCTCGTCAAGCAGATAAAGAGTATGAGTTGACTGCGGTTTTGAGAGTTCCTTTGCAAGTTTTATCCTTTGAGCTTCCCCGCCTGACAGGGTTGTTGCAGATTGCCCGAGTTTTATATATCCCAGTCCGACATCTTTCATTACCGACAGTATCCTGTAAACAGCCGGTATGCGTTCGAAGTGTTTGAGTGCCTGCATGACAGAGAGATCAAGCACTTCTGCTATATTGAGTCCGTTGAATGTTACTTTGAGAGTTTCGGTATTGAATCTCTTTCCCTGGCAGACTTCGCACTCGATGAATACATCAGCAAGAAAATGCATCTCTATTCTCTTGGACCCGGCACCGCTGCATTCTTCACACCTTCCGCCTTTAATGTTAAAACTAAACCTGCCCGGCTTGTATCCCCTTATTCGGGAAAGCTGGACTTCAGCAAAGAGATTTCTAATATGATCGAAGACTTTAGTGTATGTTGCGGGATTGGAACGGGGAGTCCTCCCTATGGGGTCTTGTGAAATATTTATAATTTTATTGATATCTCCGTCACCCTTCAGATGTTTGTATGGACCCGCGCGGAGTTTCATGCTGCCGCCTATTTTTGCAGCCAGAGCCGGATAAAGGGTCTGGGTAATCAGCGAACTCTTTCCGGAACCGGAAACACCGGTTATGCAAACGAATTTCTTCAACGGGATTCGGATAGTAATATCTTTGAGATTATGAAGGGATGCTCCTTCGAGAACCAGCCACCCGTCAGGTTTTCGCCCGGGTGGGAGTATTCTGTCTATAATTTTTCTTCCTGCCAGATAATCCCCGGTCAGGGATTCCCTGATTTTCATAATATCTGAAACGCTTCCTGCCGCAGTGATACTGCCCCCGAGTTCACCCGCACCCGGACCAAAATCGATAATGTAATCGGCACTTTGAATGGTATCCCTGTCGTGTTCTACTACAAGGACGGTGTTACCAAGGTCTCTCAATTGCTTCAGCGTTGAAAGAAGTCTCATGTTGTCTTTCTGGTGGAGTCCTATTGTAGGCTCATCGAGCACATAGAGTACACCTGTCAATCGGCTTCCAATCTGGCTGGCGAGTCTTATGCGCTGAGATTCTCCTCCGGAAAGAGTGGGAGCGCTTCTAAGCAGAGTGAGATAGTGCAGTCCTACATCTATCAGAAACTTCAATCTGTCAGTTATCTCGCGGATTAGTTCTTCAGCCAGAATCTTTTTTGCCGGACTGAGTTTCAGTTTACTGAAGAACGAATGAATCTCACTTATGTTCATTACACTGAGGTCACATATGTTGCTTCTGCTAATAGTTACAGCCCTTGCTTCCTTTCTCAGCCTCATTCCCCTGCAGGATTTACAGGGCGACTTGCTGAAGAATTTCTCATAGTATTTCCGGGCTTCCTGGCTGTTAGTTGTGGTATATAATCTTTCTATTCGCGGGATTACACCTTCCCATTCGGTTTCCCAGACTCCTTTGGTTTTCTTTCCCTTCCAGACAACTTCTATTCTGCGTCCTGCAGAGCCGTAAAGAAGGAAATCCTGCTGGGCTTCTGTATAGGATTTCCAGGCAGCACCGAGATTTATGTCAAGTTCCTTTGCCAGGGCTCTTATCATGTTCTTTGTATGTCCGGATGGAATACCCCATGGAACAACCGCTCCGCTATCGATAGAGAGAGCTGTTCTCGGAACGACTCTGAGCGGGTCCACTTTCATCTCAAAACCGAGTCCTGAGCATTCAGGACACATACCGAGCGGATTGTTGAAACTGAACAACTGCGGAGATAATTCAGGAATACTGATACCGCAGTACACACAGGCATTGTGTTCGCTCATTAGTATCTCTTCGTCTGAATCAGGGCAGATGACGGATAAAATGCCATTTCCTTCTGTAAGAGCGGTTTCAACGGAGTTGAATAACCGTGCGCTGATGCTATCGGAGACAGCAAGCCTGTCAACCACAAGGAGAATGGTGTGTTTCTTTTTCGAATGCAGGGAAATTCCCGAATCCAGCAGATGTTCCTTCCCGTCAATCAATACCCGGACATATCCCTTTCTGCGAAGCTCTTTCAGCAAATCGGAAAAACTTCCTTTTCTGTTGCGGGCAAGCGGAGCTGTTATGAGAATCTTTATGTCTTTGTCCATCGATAGAATAATGTCAGTCATCTGCTGAGCAGACTGCCTTGTAACTTCTCTGTCGCATTCGGGACAGTGCGGGACTCCGGCTCTTGCGTAAAGCACACGAAGATAATCGGCGATTTCCGTAACTGTACCGACAGTAGAGCGCGGGTTGTGGCTTACAGATTTCTGTTCGATGGAAATAGCGGGAGAGAGTCCTTCAATACTCTCATACAGTGGTTTCTCCAACTGTCCCAAGAATTGCCGAGCATAGGCAGAAAGAGATTCGACATACCTTCGCTGCCCTTCAGCATATAAAGTGTCGAATGCGAGGGAGCTTTTTCCCGAACCTGAAACTCCGGTAAGAACAACCAGTTTATTCCTTGGAATCTCAACCGTGATATTCTTCAGGTTATGTTCCCGCGCTCCCCGGACGATAATACTTTTCACAACAGTTTCTCCCGACTATAGAGCCGAACAAGTCTCATACAATCGTTTAATATAAGAGAAAAACAGGCTAATGGAATGTGTCATAATTGCGCCAAATAAGTTGATGTGCTGAAATGTAGAACCAAAGCAATAGGTAAATTAATGTATATCAAGAAGATACTGAAATTAGTGGTATTGGCATGTCGATTGCATTCTCAGGAGTGAGTACAAAATTCGGTAATAATAAAATTTCCCTAGTGGAAATATGAAAGAGAGGAAAATAATGGGTAAAACAATAGGAATCGACCTGGGAACAACAAACTCCTGCGTAGCAGTAATGGAGGGCGGAGAACCTGTAGTAATTCCCAATGCAGAGGGAGCAAGAACAACTCCGTCAGTTGTTGGATTCAGCAAAGACGGAGAGCGTCTTGTCGGTGTTCTTGCCCGCCGTCAGGCTGTTGCCAATCCGGAAAACACGATTTTCTCCATCAAGAGATTCATGGGAAGAAGATTCAGCGAAGCCGGAAATGACATCGAACGCGTGCCGTATAAGGTAATAGAAGGACCCAACGGGGATGCTGTTGTCAAGATCAAAGACAAAGAGTACACACCGCCTGAAATATCAGCGATGATACTGCAGAAGATGAAGCAGACCGCAGAGGATTACCTTGGTGAAAAAGTAGAGAAAGCGGTAATTACAGTACCTGCCTATTTCAATGACAAGCAGAGACAGGCAACAAAGGACAGCGGCAAGATTGCCGGCCTCGAAGTCGAACGAATAGTTAATGAACCTACTGCAGCAGCACTGGCATACGGTCTCGACAAGGAATCAGAGAATAAAGTTATTGCAGTATTCGACCTCGGCGGCGGGACTTTCGACATCTCTATTCTCGAAATAGGTGATGGTGTGTTTGAGGTCAAGTCCACTAATGGCGACACACAGCTTGGCGGCGATGACTTCGACCAGAAAATCATAGACTGGATGGTAGATGAATTTCTGAAAGAGAAAGGAATAGATCTCTCTCAGGACAAAATGGCTATCCAAAGGCTTAAGGAATCTGCTGAGAAAGCAAAGTGCGAACTTTCAACAACACAAAGTACCAATATCAACCTTCCGTTTGTGACGCTTGACAATTCCGGACCGCTGCATCTGGACATGACTCTCTCTCGTTCCCAACTTGAACAACTGACATCTGACCTGATAGAAAGAACGGCAACCCCCTGCAAGAAGGCTCTTGCCGACGCACAGCTTAAACCTGAAGACATAGATGATGTCATACTTGTAGGCGGGCAGACCAGGATGCCGCTTGTCCAGGAAAAAGTGAGTTCCATCTTTAAGAGAGAACCTCATAGAGGCGTTAACCCCGATGAAGTTGTTGCAATCGGCGCTGCCATTCAGGGCGGAGTCCTTTCCGGTGATGTACACGGAGTGGTTCTTCTCGATGTAACACCGCTTACTCTGGGTATAGAAACTCTTGGTGGTGTTTCAACACCGCTTATCGAAAGAAATTCGACAATCCCGACAAAGAAGAGTCAGATTTTTAGCACAGCAGCTGACAATCAGCCCGCAGTTGAAATCAATGTTCTTCAGGGTGAGCGCAAAATGGCAGCAGACAACAAAACACTCGGAAGATTCAATCTCGATGGAATCCCCCCCGCTCCAAGGGGACTACCGCAGATAGAAGTTACATTCGATATAGATGCCAACGGAATTGTGCATGTTTCCGCAAAGGATAAGGCAACCGGCAAAGAACAGTCCATCAGAATTGAAGCATCGAGCGGCATCAGTGAAGAGGACATTGAAAAGATGGTGCAGGAGGCAGAAGCCAACGCTGAAGCGGATGAGAAGAAGAAAGAAACTGTGGAGAGACGTAACACTGCGGATAGTATGGTTTTCCAAATAGAGAAGCAGTTGGAGGAGTACGGTGAAAAAATAGACCCGAGCCAGAGAGCAAAACTCGAAGAAGCTGTGAAAAATATGAAAACAGCACTTGAAAGCAACGATGACGATGAAATCAAAGCCAAATTTGAATATCTTGACACAACCTGGAAAGAAGTAGGTGAAGAATTCTATAAACAGGCTCAACAGGCAGATGCGGAAACAGCAGAAGCAACACCTTCCGAAGAAACAGATCAGGCATCGGAAGCCGCTTCTGACGATGACGATACAGTCGATGCAGACTTCGAAGTAGTGGATGACTAATGTCAGATCCAAGGCGGAAAAACAAAAAGAACCCCGAAGATGAAACCCTGGAAGAAGGTCATCCCAAAGACCGCAGAATTCCCGCGAAGGCGGATGAGCAGGAAATTGAACTGATCGAAAATCCCGTATTCGATGATTATGTCATCGAGACAGTTCCAATGGATTCTGATGCAGACGGAGAAGAGGATACCGAAGAAGTCGAAACAGTCGAAGAAGAACTTCCGGAGCCGACCCCTGAAGAAAAAAAGGCAGATGAAGTAATAGCAGAACTGCACGACAGAAACATGAGGCTTCAGGCAGAATTCGACAATTTCAGGAAAAGGCAGGCACGGGAATTCAGCCGTCTTTGTAATCAGGGTAAGAAAGAACTGATGTCGAACCTTCTCGATGTACTGGATAATTTCGACCGGGCTTATAAGCATAAGGAAGACGACGAACACAAAATCGATGATATAGCCGAAGGTATGTTCCGGACAATTGATCAACTAAAGGGAGTCATGGAGAGGGAAGGACTACAAATCCTCGAAATCAAGGAGAAAGAACCCTTCGACCCGGAAATCCACGATGCTCTGTATGCTGAAGAAATAGAAGGTCTGGAAGAGGAAATCGTGTTGGAAGTTCTGCAGAACGGTTATATACTGAATGAAGAATTGCTTCGTCCGGCCAGGGTCAGGGTCGGTAAGGTGCCCGAAGTACAGAACGACGGAGAGGACACTCCTGAATAGTGGAAAAGGACTTCTATAAGATTCTTGGAGTTGATGAAAAAGTAACTCAGAAGGAACTGAAACGAAGTTACAGGAAACTTGCAAAAAAATACCACCCTGATGCAAATCCCGGGGACGCAAAAGCTGAAGAAAAATTCAAGGAAATATCGGAAGCCTATGACATTCTAAGCGACCCACAGAAGCGGGAACAGTATGATGCTGTCAGGCGCGGTGGGGGAGATTTCTTCTCAGGCGGCATGCCGGGTGGAGCAGGAGGCGGCGGTTTCTCGGGGTCAGGACTCGATGACATCCTCCATTCCATGTTTGGCGGTAACTTCGATTTTGGCTCGGGGGGCAGAGGTTTTTCTCCCGATAGGCAGAAGCCTCCGGAAACACCGCAGACGACACTCCGAATATCATTCAAGACGGCAGTATCAGGTGGAAAAGTCAAAGCAGATATTCAGGTTCCTGCTCCGTGCTCGGACTGCATGGGAGCCGGCGGTTCCGGTAAGGAAACCTGCAATCAGTGTAATGGCGCAGGGAGAATACAGCAGGGGCAGATGGTCTTTGCCTGTCCATCATGTGGCGGCAAGGGAAGCAGAATTACAAATATCTGTACAGCATGTACCGGCACAGGTGAAGTTAGACGGAAAGAAGCAGTTGAAATCGCAATCCCTGCCGGTTCCGATGATGACACTGTATTGAGACTGCGAACCCCTTCTGGAACGACAGTCCTCGTAAAACTGAAAGTATCACCTGATAAGTTCTTCCGGAGAGAAGGAAGAAACATACACTGCACCGTAAAGATTTCAGCAACACAGGCAGTATTGGGAACGACTCTCAAAATAAGAACGCTCGATGGCAAAATAAAACTGAAGATTCACCCCGGCACGCAACCCGGAACCGTCCTTCGCATTCCCGGGAAAGGTGTTCTGCACCGCGGTACACGCGGAGATCAACTCGTGCATGTTGAAGTTATAATACCGAGTGATATATCAGATGATGAGAAGAAACTATGGGAGCAACTGAAGGAGGTCTGAATTGAATTACAGTCACGTGGCGATTTTAGTTACCGGATTCGTACTCAGCGTTACCGGATTTGTGCTGCTCGGCAAGAAACTGCATCCCGTAATCACCGGATTGATATTTCTGTCAGGAATAATAGGGGTTGCTCTTGGAGTTCTTTTAATTTGTGTCACCGATTTCTTTTCGGGTTAAGACAGACCTATTTCTTTTTGCGTGCTGCACGGTAGCCCCTGATGTCATTCAGCAGTCCCCGAAACCCCTTCAGCACGAAATGCCTGAAAAGCAAGGCAGGTATACGCGTAAGCGGTTTCCGCATAAGGTAGTTTCTGCCGATGGTTCCCTGTGCCAAGTCTCTTAAGCGAAAAAGTTCTTCATCAGACATATCAGTCAGATTTATGAGTAGTTCGTCTGCTGCATTCATGCTTTCGAGAAAAATCTCCACATCTTCGATGCGCTTCTCTTCTACTGCCTGATTGAATATTTCGACTCCGGGATAAGGTGTAACAAAGAGCATTGGTGCGGTTATATCGGCTTTACGGCAGAACTCGACAGTATTTTCTACAGACTTTCGGGTCTCTCCGAACATACCGATCATGAAACTTCCTTCAGGATGAATACCCACTGAACGGGTAAGCTGCATTGCCCTTAAACACTCTTCAGCTGTAACACCGCGTTTCATTCGTTTAAGCATCTCATCATCACCGGATTCAATCCCGTAAGAAATCCAGTCGCATCCTGCATCTTTCATCGTTTCAAGCATCTCTTTGTCCACGGTATTGACGCGTCCCAGACACGACCAGTTAATTCCGGGAACTCTTTCCTTAAGCAAACGGCATACCTCCATCACAAATTCCCTGTTGCTTGTGAAAAGGTCATCCGGAAAACCGGTGTATTCAATATGGTATCTGTTCACAAGAATCTCTATTTCAGCGACAATGGACTCCGGTGAACGCCTTCGCAGGGTTCTCCCATAGATGCGGTAGCAGTAAACACAGTTAAAAGGGCATCCCCTGCTTGCAACAACTTCAAGATGCCGTACGGACTTCTGCCTGTGATCGTAACTGGCGATGTAGTTCTCCACCGGAAACAAATCCCACGCAGGCATCGGAATCGAATCGAGGTCAGATATCAATTTCCGAGGGGGAGATGTCCGAAAAACACCTTCTTCATTCAGAAATGCCAGTCCCTGAACGGACTTCCAGTCTCCGCCGGACTGCAAAGCAGCACAAAGTTCCAATGTCGTATTTTCACCTTCGCCGAGAACTACAGCATCGAGCAGACAGTTCTTCAGGTACAGTTCAGGAACAGTAGTAGCCCCGCTGTTCCCGGCAATCATGAATACATCCGGCAACGCGGAGCGAAGTCCGGTTGCAATATCTTTAACAATTCTGTAGCGCGTTACCATTCCGCCAAAACCGGCAATATCCGGTTTTATATCGACTATCTGTTCAACAGCATCCCGAACAGAAAGATCATTCCCTTCCATATCGACAATATGAATATCGTGTCCGGCATCACGAAGAACCGAAGCTATATAAGCGAGTCCAAACGGAAAATACCGGGACCGCTTCCCGGTGCCATAAAACGGATAAACAAGAACGATTTTCAAGTAATCACTCTCCAATGCTGATATTCAAGCAGTTTTACAGTTTTCCTACTATCCCGAAAATACTTCATTGATGGATATTTACCAAAATACTACTTTGCATGTGTGAATTTTGCAGGGCAGCTTCCGGTGTTCTGATTCAAGATGGAAAAGTTGATTCAGATATGTATATTCGGATTGTTTCAGCATGAGGATCTTGATATGTCCAATAGTGACACTATAGTATCATGACTACGAAAACAGAAATTGTGACAAGAAGAAAAGAGAAGCAACTAAGACCCTTACTGATTTGTATGAAACACAAAGAGACAGGTGAATAATGAAATACTGAGACTATGTTGAGAGGATGCGGCAGTCGAAGAGTACTGCTCCTGTTGAAGACTTTGATGGTCTTTCTGTCGCACAGATGCATTATATGGTCTATGAGCCTTATGGTGCTTCATGTCCGGTTCAGTTCAAGAAGAACATGAGCGATGAGATGTTGGATGCCATTCCGGTATTCTGCAATGTCAAAGACCTTTTGTGCATAATCAATGACGCAGAAGGACTGAAGCAAACGGCAGCAGGTTATATTCCTCCCAAGGTAGTCAGGGAATGGTATGAGAAAAAGAACCTATCGAGTTTTTGGATTGAAAAGGGCTATGCAAAAACACGAACCGAGAACGACTGGATTGTTATCGCTACGATAAATCTGGTTTTAGAACTGGCAGGGATAATCAGAGTCTATAAAAAGAAACTGGTTCTGATCAAGAAGTGGCAGAAGGCTGTGGAACAACAGGAATTCTCAGAGCTGTTTCATGTATTTCTGGAGGCTTTTACAAACTGCTTTAACTGGGCGTATAATGATAGATATTCGAATGAATTCAGCGGTCAATCCGGATTTATGTACCTTCTGTATCTTCTACATAGATACGGTGAACAGACCAGAAACCTGAATTTTTATACCGACCTGTATTACAAAGCGTTCCCCAATCTCCATTTTGCGGGTATGTATGATTATGATGAAGGATACAAGGTCTGTGAGAATGCAGTGTACCTTCGGTTTTTTGAGAGGTTTGCGGTTTGGTTCGGCCTTGTTGAAATAGAAGATGACAGACGCACTCGCTATAGAAAAAGCGAGGCAGAAATCACAGCAACGGATACTTTCAGAAGTCTGTTAAGCAGACTATAGAACCGGTTAGCTTATCGCCCCTTCCCGGTTAGTGCTATGAATTGGTCTTTGCATGGAAAGCGTTATCATTTGAAAAGCAGGATACAGGGATATGCGACTTCCTGATGTAATTGACGAAATAGGTTTATTTTTGTAGATTTGAAATGTGGATTGATTTGGGGCATATTGCAACCACAGTAAAAAAAGCGCTAAAAAGCCGAAGCTAGCCTCAGGCCGCCGGACAGGCGGCATTTTTTTATCGGCACAGATAGAAAGGTACTCATCATGAAAAGAATGTTTACAAGCGAATCCGTGTCCGATGGACATCCGGATAAAATCTGCGACCAGATATCGGATGCTGTACTGGATGCACGATTAGCTATTGATCCCGATGCACATGTAGCGTGTGAAACTCTCGTAACCACAAACTACTGTCTCCTTGCGGGAGAAGTAAAAGGCAAAGGTACTGTGGATTATGAACAGATCGCTCGGGAGACAATCAAGTCTATTGGATATGACCTGCCTGATATAGGTTTTCATTACGATGAGAATCAATACCATATCAAAATACACTCCCAGTCCGCAGATATCAACCACGGGGTCATCGATAACGAAGGTGCGGGAGACCAGGGAATCATGTTCGGTTTTGCATGCAGTGAAACTGAAGAACTCATGCCTTACCCGATTCAGGTTGCTCATCGCCTGCTCGAAGAGCTCAGGTCAGCAAGAAAAAGCGGCAAACTTCCATGGGCACGGCCTGATGCGAAAAGCCAGGTTACTGTCATGTATGATGGATTTACTCCGGTTTCAATAGATGAGATACTTATTTCTGTTCATCATGCTCCGGATATGAAAAATGATGATATGAAAGATGAAGTAAAGGAACACGTAGTAAAGCCCGTACTCGAACTTTGCCGGCCACAGCTTGAATGGAGTGACCGTTTTCAGTTCAATCCATCGGGGAAATTTGCAATAGGCGGACCCCACGGTGATGCCGGACTCACAGGAAGAAAAATTATTGTAGATACATATGGGGGTGCAGGTCGTCACGGCGGCGGTGCCTTCTCAGGCAAGGATTCGACAAAGGTCGATCGGTCCGCGGCATATATGGCGCGTTACATCGCTAAGAACATTGTTGCTGCGGGTATTGCAGCCCGATGCGAAATCCAGTTAGCCTATGCTATCGGAGACCCGGAGCCTGTCTCTGTGATGATTGAAACATTCGGCACGGGGAAAGTAGATGCCACCCATATTGAAGCAGCAGTCATAAAACTGTTCCCGCTCCGTCCATATGACATCATAAATTATCTGGGACTGAAAAAGCCTATATTCAGTAAGACATCAGCATTCGGTCATTTCGGCAGGAAACCCGAAAACGGCACATTCGGATGGGAAAAAACTGATAAAGCAGAAGAACTTCAATCTGAATTGCTCTAAGTCGACTGAACTGACTGTAGAAGTAAAGTTCTATCTCAGAGGAAAAACAGAATGAAATACTGTATTTCGATATTTCTGCTAACTGCGTTTGTTTTTGCAGATAATCTCGATACACAACTCAGTGATACGCATGAAATCATAGCACAGCTTCGGGAAGATGAGGCAGCTGTAGAAGACATTCTCTCAGCTATCCATGATTATCTTGCTGCTGCAAGGGAGCAGTACAACGAACTTGCTCTCGAAGAGACATCTCTCTTGCGCGAGTTAAGTACCCTTGAGGATAGAATCTATGCAGAGAATTCTTTGAAGGACGAACTGATTGAAAGCATATCTACTTACATGATTTATCTTTACTCTCACAGGAATCTCAGCGGGTTTGCTACCTTTTTTGTCGATGGCGGTTTCAGCACGATGCTGCGGAGACAGGCATATATAGACTACCTTGTCGGAAAAGCAGGGGGTGAGGTACTGCTTCTCTCTATGAGTCAGGATTCTCTTGAAATATATACCGACAGTCTCGTTAGAATGCTGAATGATGTTCAGGTATGCAGGAATGAGATGGAGGGGATACAGGAGAGTTTCTATGTTGAGGAGGAAATACAGGCGGAATTGATGCTTGAACTGGAGGAGAGAATAGCATGCGCCGAAGACTCCATAAAGAGACTTGAAGACCGGCAAAGCAGGTCTAGTTTTGTTACCAGTGTGAGTAGTTCTGGGTCAAGCAGTAGTGCTTTTACTGTGCATCCGTCAGCGGACAGTTGGTTGGAGAATAATAAAGGAAATGTATCCTGGCCGGCCGGTGGTACGGTAATAAAACATTTCGGAGTGTACGAGCATCCTGAATATGGAACAGAGTTATCGAACGATGGAATAACGGTCGCAACCAATAATGATAGTCAGGTCTGTTCGGTAGCAGGTGGAATTGTGCTGTATGCCAGTGAGTTTCTCAATATGGGAAAGATGGTTATTGTAGACCATGTGGATGGTTTATATACAGTTTATGGTTATCTTGGAAGTTTACAGGTCAGCCTGGGCGAAGAAATAGAAACAGGGGAAGTACTGGGAGCCCCGGGGACACTGCCTGGGAGAAGAACAGGATACTATTTTGAAATACGTCAGGGCGGTACTCCCGTTAATCCGGAGGGATATTTAAGATAAATGCAGGTATTCAAGAAACTCACAGGGCAGAAGAAAGCACTGGGTCTTCTAGATGCAACCTATACAGCAGGCAGACTGGCGCATGCTTATCTCTTTGCCGGCATATCAGGAACAGGCAGACTGACAGCAGCACTTGAACTGGCAGCATCAAGAATGTGTGTGGAGACAGATCAGGGATATTGCGGAGAGTGTAGGGATTGCACGAGAGTATTTTCATTCGAGCATCCAGATGTACATCTGACATTTCCGAAAATCGGCAAAACCACTCCCGAGGAAATACAGATATTAATCTCCCAACGTATTACAGATGGAATATCACCAATCAGGATCGAGGGGAATGCTGCGATTCGAATAGATCAAATCCGGGAGATAGAACACAGACTCAGTCGAAAAGCATTTGAAGGAAACGGTCATTTCGAGATTATTTCCGAGGCTGACAGAATGACGCACGAAGCAGCAAATGCCCTCTTGAAAACACTCGAAGAACCTCCCAATGATACTATCATCATACTCATAAGTTCAACATGGACACACCTGTTGTCTACTGTCAGGTCGAGAGCTCATCTCATTAGATTCAATAGATTGAATTCAAAGCAGATAGAAGACGAATTGATGAGAAGGAATGACCTAACCCGGGACGAAGCGGCAGCCTTTGCGGTAAGAGCGGACGGCAGTATCGGTAAAGCTCTTCTGCTTGCAGGCGGAATATCAGCGCAGAAGAGTGACATGCACCCTGAAGATATCCTGAAGCGGATAATGCGGTGTAAGAGCCCTGCAGGAGTATTGTCCCTTGGACAGGAAATATCGAGCAAACTGGGTAGGGAGGGAGCATTGATTCTCTCAGGGGAAGTCCAGTCCTTCCTTCACGACGTAAAGAGAGTTAATCTTGGGCTTGAACCGATCTCATTTTCGGCAGCTGTAATCAAAAAGGCCGCTAAGATTCCCTGCGAAGTTGCATCGGAAGGCATAAAACTATTTCTATCGGCATATTACAGGCTTAAGAGAAATGCAGTCGCCGGGATGGTTCTCTCAGCAGCATTTCTTGGATTTTGGACAGATATGAAGGAGAATGCGGGAAAGGAAAACCGGGTTGAATAAGAAGGAGAATCGAAACAACCATGATATGCGATATAATGCAATAGAGTATTTCCAACTGATATTCAGTGCAAAAAGACTGGAAATATTTGCCAATTGTTCGAAGTCTCCTGTAAACATTGGTGAAATGGTGGTAGTTTCCGTTGACAGGGGCGAAGACATGGGAAGAGTACTGCAAAAATACGATCTGTTGACTCCTGTGGGTCCTGTTATCGGAGAACTGGTGCGAGTTGCAGAACAGGAAGATACCGATCAGTTCGAACAGAACAGAGTCTATGAAGACAAGGTTCTGGAGTTCTGCAAAGAGAGGGTTAAAACCAGGAAGCTTGACATGCGTTTATCCTGTTGTGAAGCGCAGCTGGACAGAAGAAAAATCAGAATATACTTTACGGCAGACCATCGCATGGACTTTCGAGGTCTTGTGAGGGATCTTGCAAGCCGATTTCATGCACGGATAGAAATGCGTCAAATAGGGGTCAGGGATGATGCCAGAAAGAAAGGCGGACTCGGTCCCTGCGGCAGGCAGTTCTGCTGTGCATCACACCTGTGTAAATTCAAAACTATTAGCCTGAAGAATGTAAGAGACCAGAATCTTCCGCAGAATCCATACAAAGTATCCGGAGTCTGCAGTAGATTACTGTGCTGCCTTGATTATGAAATGGAATTCTACCGCAGGGCTGATAAATTCTATCCCCAAATCGGTTCTGAAGTAAGAATAGGGAACCATAACGGTAAAGTAATCTCGATAGATATCTTTAATGAGACCGTCTTACTCACGATGGATGATGACAGCGAAAAGGAAATGGACATAGAAGATTATCACCGCAGGAAAAAACCGGTCAAGACCCTGAAAGAGAAACAGTCCACACCATCTCCTAAAGAAGATAAACGGAGAAAACAATGACAAGATATCTCGTAACGAGTGCATTGCCTTACGCAAACGGTCCTCTGCACCTGGGACATCTTGCCGGAGCCTATCTGCCTGCGGACATATATGTACGGTTCCTTCGAATCAATGATGAAGATGTTCTATATATCTGCGGAACGGATGAACACGGGGTTCCCATAACAATAACGGCGGAGAAAATGGGAATTACGCCAAGAGAAGTAGTAGATAAGTATCACGAGATAATCAAGGACAACTTTGCAGAATTTGGAATTTCCTTTGATAATTTTTCGAGGACTGAGAAACCGGAACACTATGTATTTGCGCAGGAAGTATTTCTTAAACTACTGGACAGGGGATATATTGAAAAGAAACCCACTAAACAGTTTTTTTGCAGCAAATGTGACCGTTATCTTCCCGATAGATATGTGGGCGGGACATGTCCGGAGTGCGATACAGAAGGTGCAAAGGGTGATCAGTGTGAGAGCTGCGGAAGCTGGTTGAATGCACTCGAATTGAAGGAACCTGAATGTGCTTTGTGCGGTTCTTCTCCGGAAATACGGGAGACAATCCATTACTTCCTTAAACTCGATGAGTTTCAAAGCTGGCTGGAAGAGTGGTTCGAAGGTCATGGAGACTGGAAGAATAATGTCCTGAATTACTGCAAAGGGTGGCTGAAAGACGGGCTCAGGGAAAGGGCGATTACAAGAGACCTAAGTTGGGGGGTTCCCGTCCCTGTGGAAGGGGCTGAAGGAAAAGTCCTTTATGTCTGGTTCGAAGCACTCCTCGGATATGTAAGCAGTACTATCGAATATTTCAGGGATAAGAAAGAACAGTCCGACTGGGAAAAGTACTGGAAGGATAAGGATACCCGTATTGTCCACTTCATCGGAAAGGACAATATAGTATTTCATGCGGTGATAGAACCCGCAGTATTGCACGGATTAGGTGACTATATACTTCCCTGGAATGTACCTGCAAACGAATATCTGAACATTGCGGGAGAAAAGTTTTCTACCAGTCGCGGCAGGGCAATCTGGATGAAGGATTATCTCGAACATTTCCCGCCAGACCCCATGAGATACGCTCTCGCAATAAATGCACCTGAAAGCCGTGATACTGATTTCTCATGGGATGAGTTCCGGGTACGGAACAATGAGCTTGCTGATGTTTTTGGCAACTTCGTAAACAGGACGCTTAAGTTTGCACAGTCTTTCTTCGACGGGAAGGTACCCGATAATATTAATTTGGGAAAGGCGGAAAAGGATCTGCTTAATCTGGCTGTGAATACGCGGAATGAGATATCTGAACTCATTCGGAATTTCAAGTTGAAGAAAGCCTGTCTTTCTGCAATGGACCTGGCACGTACCGGGAATAGATATTTCGATTCTGCTCAGCCGTGGAAGACAGCAAAAACCAATCAGCAGGCATGTGCAAATACGATCTATACCTGTATTCAACTTGCGGATACGCTTCGAATCCTGTTATACCCTTTCATTCCTTTTACCTGTGAGAGAACGGCCAGGATGCTCAGTCGGACAACGGTGAAATGGGACGAAGCAGGACTTGAAAACCTGGAATCCGGACATAAACTCGGCAAACCGGAAATACTGCTTGAAAAACTCAAAAAGGGATTTGAAAAGATCTTTGAAGAAAAGAAGGTTAGAGTGGAACAGAAAGAAGAAACAGCATCAATCACTTATGATGACTTCATGAAGACAGATCTGCGGGTGGGCATCATCGAAGAAGTTTCAGACATAGAGGGAGCGGATAAGTTATACAAATTAGTTGTTTCCCTCGGTGACGAAACAAGGGAACTCGTTGCGGGAATTAAACAACATTACTCCCGACAGGATTTGGTTGGCAGAAAAGTTGTGGTAGTCTCCAATCTTGCACCGGCAAAGATAAGGGGAGTGGTAAGCTGCGGAATGATTCTTGCCGCAGACGGACCCGGTGGAGTCAGGCTTGTTGAACCGGCATCTGATTCAGAACTGGGTGATAGAGTTCGCTGATTTCTTCCAGCGAATGTAAATTGGAGTCCAATTGCGTATATGCGATATAAATGACCAGTATTCCCCTACAGGCGGCGGAATACGCACCTATCATCTCAAAAAACTGGAGTATTTCAAATCAAATCCGAATCACGAAGCCGCGCTGGTAATACCCGGAGACTGCTGCAGCAGGAAAACTGACGGTAATACTTCCATCTATAAGATTGATTCTATTCCTATGGCCGGATCAGGTTATCGGCTGGTTGTGGAAGACAGCGGTATCGACTCAATGCTGACAGATTTCCAGCCTGACATAATCGAGATTGGAAGCCCTTATCTGCTGCCATGGTTGACAAAAAGGGCACTTGGTGGATTGAATATACCGACAGTCGGGTTCTATCACTGTGATTTTCCTGACTGTTATGTCAGACCGATAGTAGAAACAGTGTTGCCGGGGAAGGCCGCAGACTTATCGGTCAGGGTTGCTTCAGGTTATGCGGGATTAGTCTATTCGCAAATGACGGCAGTATTCGGTGCCACCCGTGTTGTACTCCGAAAACTCAGGAAGGCCGGAGTGAAGCGGTTGTTTCTCACACCTCTCGGAGTCGATACGGAATTATTCACCCCCAATGCAGCATCTGAGTTGCTCCGCCGTGACCTCGGGATTACGGGCGGAAAAAAACTGCTTCTCTACATGGCACGGATACAAAAAGAAAAAGGGATTGACCAATTGATGAGGGTATATCCGCTTATCAGACGTCCTGCGGCATTCACTCTTGTCATTGCAGGACGCGGGCCGCTCAGCAGTAGAGTAGACAGTTTTGTCGAAAAATACCCGGAGGTAAAACGCCTGCAGTACATTTCAAGCAGGGAGGATGCAGCTGAACTTATGGCTTCGGCGGATGTATACCTTTCGCTGGGACATGCAGAGTCATTCGGTCTTGCAGGTCTCGAGGCAATCTCATCAGGCACGCTTCCCGTATTCACCGATTCCGGCGGAGCCTGCGAAATGGCAGAAGACCTGGGAATGCTCTCTCCTTATGAAAATGCGGATATAGTGTCTCTTGCATCATCTATCGGGAAAGCATTTGCCACATTGGACGGAACCACAGTGAGTAAATTACGAGCTTATGCAGAACCCCGGGGCTGGAAGGGTGTATTCCAAAGAATGGAACTATTTTACAGCAGAATCATTGAAGCGCATAGAAAAGGTGATATCGAATCACTGGAATCTCCCGACGGCTGGTGGGAAGTATAAATTTAGGAACAAAAGGGAAAGATAGTATATTCCTGTATGAGATTGGAATGTTACATAGATGGATAAACCAACTAAACTAAGCGAAAAAATAATGATATTTAACCTGATAGAATTTGATTACGGAACGATAACAATACTGGCGGCACTTGCATTCCTCGGACAGATGCTCCGGCTGCTTCTTACAGGGGGGCATCGCTGATGGGACCGGAAACACCTTTTATAATAATCGTTGTCTTTTTTAGTGTTGTCTGTCACGAGATTGCTCATGGTTATGTTGCTCTTCGACTGGGCGACCCTACTGCTTATAATGCCGGACGGTTGTCCTTCAACCCAATTCCGCATATCGACATCTTCGGGACGATTATTCTGCCGATAATGTTCATAGTTATGAACAGCCCTGTAATGCTGGCATGGGCAAAACCGGTACCGGTCAACCCCGCTTATTTCAGGGATCCTAAGAAAGGGATGATGTGGGTTGCAATAGCAGGACCCGCAACAAATCTTCTGATAGCCATGCTGCTTACGGGAATACTCCACCTTACCCGCATCTTCAGTATTGCCCTGCCCGAAATAATCATATCTGTATTGGTGTACGGTGCAATAATCAACCTATTATTAATGGTTTTTAACCTTGTACCCGTACCGCCGCTTGACGGAAGCAGAATCGTTGCTAATTTTCTTAGCGGAAAAGCACTCTGGAATTACAGACGGCTGGAACGCTACGGCTTATTCATAGTATTCGGACTCTTATGGCTCGGATTGTTCCGTTTTCTCCTTCCTATTATAGGTGTTATTGCATCGATACTCGGACTCACGCACTGGATTGGAATTTAAATGTATAGAATCATGTTACTTATCATTGCAGCTTTGACTTTTGCAGGCACAGTTTATGACTACACTCCGGTAACCACCAACACTGACCCTGGTTATGTTCCCAGTACATATCAGGAGTGGCTGGACGGACAGCCTGTTCCTGTCCCGCTTGAAGTAACTTCCATAGCGAAGACCGCTACCCGCGGAACTGAGTTCGTGATAGTATGTGAAGTGGGAATAACAGACAGCATCGGCACCGAACTGCTGGAGCAGTGGATGGCCGATATTGCGAATCAGGGGCTTTCAGTCGAAGCGGTCGAAGTCACATACAGTACCCATGTCGAGATGAAAGACTATCTGACAGAATTATGGGAAAACGGGCTTAAAGGTGCGGTTCTTGTAGGAAATCTCCCTGCTGCGTGGGGTGCACTCGGAGATCAGTTCCTCGATTCGGACGAGACGTTCCCAAGCGATTATTACTATATGGACCTCGATGGAATCTGGGAGGACAACTGGGTGGGCTATCCTTCTGCCGGAATTCCAGGAACGGATGGAATATTCGACACATGGTCGGGAAATCTGGAGCCTGAAATCTATGTCGGAAGAATAAAAGTAGATAACATGACGGCATATTTTCCCGATCCGATGGACCTTCTTCGTGATTATCTCGAACGGAATCATCAGTGGCGGGTTGAAGGTGATCCTGAACCCCTGACAGCCCTTTGTTATGTAGACAACGACTGGTCATACTGGGGACCCGGGTATCAGGGTGCAATGGAGTACCTTTATCAGAACACAGTTCTTGTGTCACAGGTAGATTCAACCAACGGAACGGATTATCTCGAAAATCGTCTTCCTGACAATTATGTCTGGATAAGTCCTTTTGTTCATTCCGGCCCCACTGTTCATCAATGGAATCCGGGACCTTATACATACTGGGACGATATTGTGCCGGCACAGCCGCAGGCGCATTTCTATAATCTCTTTGCCTGTTCCAATTCCCGTTTCACGACCCAGCGGAATATGGGGGCCGTTTATACATTTTGCACAGATACGGGGCTTGCTTCGATTGGAAGCACAAAGAGCGGTTCGATGCTTCAGTTTACAATGTTCTACCTTCCGCTTGGTATAGGACGCTCTCTTGGTGAGTCCTATCAGGAATGGTGGGACTACATAGCCATCGATGGTCTTAACTTTGACGAGAAGTCCTGGCACCTTGGAATGGTACTGCTTGGTGATCCGACGCTTATACCGGCTATGCATATGCTTGGAATAGAAGAAGGTGATGTTAGCCCGCACAACCCTGAAATCCTTCTCACAATTGAAGGCAATCCCTGCAGGTCAACGGCTGTCATCGCTACAAATATTCAATCAGGTACTGTCGAAGTGCATGACACTTCGGGAAGGCTTGTTTACACCGACGAACTCTCAGACGGCAGAGCCACTATTTACGCCGAAGATCTGAATACGGGAATGTACTTTGTTCGCGTCGTATCAGGCGTGTCAGAAGCAACAGAATCATTACTTGTCCTGCGGTAGATACCGCGGGGACGGAGGAGTGTCTCGGATAGAACACTCCTCCGTCCCCAATTTTTAGAACTCAGATTTAATCTCTCCCCATGTACTTGGTGTAAGCCCGGCATCACCATAGAGATTGAAAAAACATTCGAAGGCGACTGAATTCCAGGTCGCACCATTGTCATTGCTCCAGCATGAAGCCTCTGCCCATAACTGGTCTGCAACGACCCAATTTACATGCTCGGAAGCGGAAACGGCCTGAACACCGAGCCAGAATGTTTCTCCTGCAACAACAGAAAAGCCATCTCCCAGGTCTACTGTAACGGCAAAGATGTCATTCCCGGCGAGGTCGTCTCCCGTATCCACCTCGGCAATCTGGGATGAAGGAATTGTTTCATTCCATACAATAGTTCCCGGGCACGGGGTATCCGCTGTATCATTTGTATAAACAAACAAATTAAGGTCAAGCGGGTGGGTTGTCCCGAAATAAACAAGCCAGAGTTCAAGCTGATTGACGGTACCGCCTGACGAAAGAACGAAATCATCAGCCCCCAGATAGGTTCCCCCGCTGGCAATTTGAAAAGCATCCTTGGCATTTGCAAAGTCATATGGCTGTGAGTAGAGAGTACCGTCTGCGAGTGGAGGGGGTGTCACGGGAGATTGCGGTGTAGTATCAATCATAATTGTGGCAAATGCTGCAACGGTAAAGAATATCAGTACAAAAGTTGACCAGCGTTTCATAAAGAACCTCCTGTTATAGTTTAAAGTCTATGATACAATTCCGAAATGTCATTGCTATGTCAAGGAAGGTAAGGAATGGGGACGGAGGAGTGTTTTATACGGCACACTCCTCCGTCCCCAATGACTTAGAACTCAGATTTGATATGTCCCCATGTGCTGGGTGTAAGTCCTGTTTTCTGATTTAGGTTGAAGAAGCACTCGTAGGTATCAGAGCCAAGCCCATCCCAGGTAGCACCATTATCAGCACTCCAACAGGCATTCATTGCCCAGAGTGGGTCGGCAACGAGCCAATATACAGCATCGCTTCCAACTGACTGTACTCCGAACCAGTGAGTTTCACCTGCAGGAATGGCAAAACCGTTGCCGAGATCTACAGTGACATGATAAATGTCATATCCCCACTGGTCATCACCTGTATCTACATCTGTAATCTGTGCTGCAGGAATTGTAGCACTCCATGCGGTACCTCCGGGACGAGGCCCCGTGTCACTTTCATCGTTGGTATAGACATACATATTGAGGTCGACAGGGTGTGAAACGGCATAGATTAGCCATAGTTCGACCTGATCTACATGCCCGTCAGAAGTTAGGGCGAAATCATCTGCGCCGATATACTGATCTCCGCTTGCTACGCTGATACCGTTTACAAGGTTGGAAAAGTCGTAGGGCTGTGAATAGAGTGAACCATCTGCAGGTGGTGGCGGTTCGCTGCTGTGTGACGGTATTCTTCCGAGTTCGAAGCCGGATGAACGATGAATGCCGACAATCGTGGCAAAAGCCGCGAAAGTAAAGAAGACGATAACAAAAATGGACCAAAGTTTCATAAAAACCTCCTAATAAGAAATAAACATAACTCTACATATTAAGCATTATTGTATGATATGTTAAGTGTGTCAAGTAAGAAGAAAGACGGGATATATTCAATCAGGTATATTGCAGGATGGAATTGATATTCATTAGATTTTAAGTGGTATGAGAAAAAATAACAGCATGAAAATTGAAAGCACTGCAAAATGACAAACAATCGCTTCTTCGGCGGACACGGCGGGAAAATTGCGCTGTTTCTCATAACTGTCTATTCCGTTCTTATCTGCTTCTCAGTTATCATGTCGCAAACTTACATACACGATGACAATATGTATGTAGCTGCAGGTATCCTTCTGGCAGAGAAACAGATCTATTCTGATTTCACATATCTTCAGACACCTTATATGCCCTATCTGTACAATCTGGTCTTTAGACTCAATGACTATTCACGGCCCCTTCTTGTAGGGAAACTGTTCAAGTTCTTTCTGTCGGTAATCGAATTAGCATTGATCTACCTTCTGTTCAGACTTCTTTCGGGAAACAAGTGGCTGAGTGCGTCCTTCCTGCTGATTCTTGTGAACAACAGGATATTCCGAAGCATTATACCATACATTCGAAATTACGACCTTGCATTGATATTGGCTCTTGGTGCTTTCCTGTTCTATTTTTACAGGCGGAGGAAGTCACAGGGCAGACTCTTGGTAACATATTTAATAACGGGGGTGCTCTCAGGAGCAGCCATTGGCGTAAAACTGACTTACGGTCTTATACCGCTCTGCTTTCTTATACCGCTGTTTATCGAATACCGGTTTTCTTCGAAGAGTTGGCGGCTTTTTGCATCATTCATTTCAGGCATGATCATGACTCTTATTCCTGCTATTGTTCTGACTCTCAGACCCGGGCCGGATGTAGGTTATTTTAATAACATCGGATACCATTCCCTAAATGTATCCTGGGTGATGACTGAAGTTACTGAATCGAGCGTGTATTTCCACGAAAAACTGCTTTACTTCCTTAACATATTCACCTGTGTCCAGTCTAATATTTTTGTTCTTTTGATTTTCATTTATGCGATATTCGTATCAGTCAAAGAGAAAATCTCCGTGAGATACAGCAATTCACCATATCCGGTCATACTCCTGTTTCTGTTTGCCGGTCTGTTGATGTTCTTCCTGCCGACTCCCTCGGGAGACGGGTATCTATATGCAGCCATACCTGCAACTCTCATGTTCATCTGTGTTCTTCATGGAAAATTTAGCGAAACAGGGAAGAAGAGGGTGTTGATGTTATCCTGGACAGTTGCCGCTGTTCTTGTGCTTGGCAATGGAGCCCTCGACCATAAAATGATGAACACAGCTTTTATTCCTTCTGCATGGGGGCCGAACAAGATGCATGAGTCGATACAGACTCTTGCTGATTATATTCCCGAAGAGCAGAGAGAGCAGCCCGTGGCAACGCTGCATTCCGCAGTTCCCCTCGAAATAGGAATGAACATATACACGGAATTTTCAAGCGGTGAATTCACCTGCAGGATTGCACACATTCTGTCGAAAACTGAACTCGACAGATATGGAATAACCGCTCCACGCTACATCTTATCTCTGCTCGGAGCAGATCCCCCATCCGCCATTATTGTCAATGCTGATATATCCAGATGGGAAGAGACTTTCATGGAGTATGCAGAAACGCATGGTTATGATGACTTCTACACACTCGACGGATATATATTCTACATAAGGACAGGGGAGCAGGAATGAACCAGCATTACTGCCGGAGGGGAAGATGAAAATGACCGGCTTTGTAGAGACCTTCAGGGGAAATAGACTCCGCAGATTCGGAGTAACCCTTGCTGTTGTCTACTGTGTACTGATGTGCTTCACTACAGTAAGCAAAGTCATTCCTGTCCGCGATGACAATATGTACATTTCGTCGGCAGTTCTTCTCGAAGAGTACACCCTCTATGATGAATTTGCATATCTGCAAACACCTTACATGCCGTATATCTACAATGCCATGTTCAAACCGTTCGGTTATGGCAGACCGCTTCTCATCGGGAAGATATTCAAGTTTCTGCTTGCAATGGGTATTCTCGGACTAACCTATGTCCTGATAAAGAAACTGTCAGGAAGCAGGGGTATTTCACTGGCGTTCATACTTATTATGGTTAACAACCAGATATTCCAGTTCAACATACTCTTTGTGCGGAATTATGATCTTCCGCTGCTGCTTACACTTGGTGCGTTCGTTTACCTTCTCTCGGGTCGTGCTTCACCTGTGTGGAGTATAAGGAAGGCAATCGTCACGGGTGTTCTGTGCGGATTTTGCATTGGGATAAAACTCACATATGCACCGCTTCCCCTGGTTCTTCTCGTATCGATGGTACACGAAAACGGAATATCGAAAGCACTTCTGCGGTATTTTGTCGCCTTCAGTATCAGCATGATCGTTGTTCTCATTCCTGCAATAGTAATTCTCATCCGGGTAGGATGGGACATTACATACTACAACAACCTGGGCTTCCACCTGCTGAACGCCGAGTGGTTCCGCGAACTTGCAGGAGACGAAGTAATAGCAACGAATGCTGCAATTACAGTATGGGAGAAAATAGAGTATTTCATATTTGTGCTGTTTCGAGAGTTTTCGAATGCGCTGCTAATGTTCCCGCTTCTTTTTGGAGCAGTGCTTCACAGGAAGCGATTAGGCGTGCTTCTACATAGCAGAGGAACTCACTTCTCGATGTTCCTGATGTTGTTCTTCATAGGGTTGCTGATGTTTTTTGCGGCTACACCGTCCTGGCACTGGTATCTCTATCTGGTTACATTTTCTGCTGTCATCCTCGCATCTGTCATTTGCGGTGATATGTCCATTGAATTGAAACGGGTCATGAAAGTAATAATCTGGTCTATTGCCATCATTCTGATATGCTCACACATAGAAGCAGATATCAAAATTCTTGGGAATGCATTCAAACCTTCCAAATGGGCGACAACTCAGGTTTATGATGACATGACAGCACTGAAGGAATTAGTACCGGATTCCGTCAGCATGCTTCCTATGGCAACTGTTCATACAGCCCTGGCACTCGAAGTCGGAATGGACATCTATCCTGAACTTGCCTGCGGTGACTTTACCTGCAGGACATCAGGTATGCTTACAGCGGAACAAAGGAGGAAATACAGTATTATCGACCCGACCGAATTCGATTCCCTGTTCGCAAAAAGACCGCCGTGTGCTATCCTTATCAACGAGCAACCCTGCGGGTGGGAGGTTCCATTGGAACGCTATGCAATCGAAAACGGATTCGAGAAGTACAGGTGGATGGATGGGTATAAGTTCTACGTAGCGAATTAAAGGGACAGTATACTTAATTATGCATTTCGTACCCGACTTCACTTTTCCGCTTAAGACCTGACTGATTTACCAAATTCCTTTGTGGAATAAGTAACGTGTACAAGCATAGTGAAGTACAGTACTGGTTCATTACAGAACCATAATTAAGTATACTGTCCCTTTAATTCTCTGTAAAACACCAATTAAGTATACTGTCCCTTTAATTCGTTATTACCAGAGCGCAGGATCACCCGGCAAATCCGTAAGAGCCTCTTCGTTGATTTGCAGGTGATACTTCAATTCAAGTTCCTGCAGCCATTCCATCAAAGCAAGTTCTTCAAGGCGGACTCTTGCATTCTGTTCAAGAATCGGATAGCATTCTTCGAAAGAGGAAACTCTTTCAGGGATGACTTCCACCAACCTGAAAAGAGCACTTCCCTGAGATTCAGACAATGGGAAGGGGCCTATCCATTTGGATGTGTTGTCCGGATCAATATCGAATACATGTTCACCATATCCGCCCGGTACTTCTGCAATTCCGACAGGGCGTGTAATACGGCTTCCGGATTCATCCGCAAGCAGATAATCATATCCCGGAAGGTCAGCAATAATATCAGTGTGGTCTCCAGCGGAAACGGCTTCGTTGTATTCATCCTCACGCTCAAAAGGGAGCAGTGCTATTTCAATAATACGCCTTTCTTCGATTAGAGTGGGTGCGGTCATGTTCTCATATTCATATTCTATATCCGCATCGGTTATTTCAACTCGTTCGTCCAGTATCTGTCCAACCAATTCTTCAGCGACCATCTCGAGTATCCATGATTCCGATTCCACATAAAGTGAATCGACGATTTCAGGAGCTTCTTCTGTAAGCACATCATTGAGAATCTGATGGAGGAGCATATTGTCTATAAGAAAGTAAAGCCATTGCGGGGTTGACGGCTGAGTAGGCATTCGTGTTTCTGCAAACTCGATTTCGTACCTGAAGTTGCCGGCGGTCCAGTTCTGGAAATCCGACTCTATGATTACGGTATTGTCATCGATATCACAGTTGCCCGCATAGTATTCAGCCAGAGTAAGAACAGCTGCAGAGTCAATTACAATGCTGTAATCAGCGAACATCGATTCCTGCCAGTCGATATATTGCCGTCTCACACGTCCCTGTGAGATTTTAGAGACAGCCATGTTCTCGAAAGATATGGTATCGGCAATTGCTTCCGCTACCAGAGCAGGAGAGGTAACCACGATTGAGTCAAGCCTGACTGTTATACCGTCTGTAGTTTCTCCGGTGTCTCCAACCGCAAGTGAGTCAAGACAGAATGCGAGTTCGAAGGGCAGTTCTGCAAGATGGTCCGGTCCTTCTTCAATAGCAATTTGTCCATTTGGATTTAAGGTATACCAGACAGATGTCCCCACGAGCATCCGGTAGTTGTCGAGGTCTTCATCTGTCACATTTTCAACTGCAATCGATGAGAGAACTTCCCTGCAGGCTATAGCACCTTCAATTCGTCGCCAGAGATTTCCGAATGCTATTATGCGTTCATCATCGAAATTTCCGCAATAATCAAGCTCTTTTTCTATCATTTCCCGTCTCGAAATGGCAACAGTATAGTCTCCAACAGGGTTGTCGTTAGACAAAAATCGTTCACGCCCTGCATCGTCGAGAGCCCGCCACTCCTCACCTATCTCTCCAGCTGTCAGAGTATTCCCGTCGACTGAAATCAGCCATAAGTCGTTTGTATGAGGATTGGAACCGCAGGCAATAAGAGTAAGCAACAGTATAAATAATGAAACAAACATGTATTTTCTCAAAAGGCACCTCCAGTATACGGTAATTCAAATCAACCATAAATATAATCAAATATGGAGAAATCAAAGAGAAAGGGGAAGAACTGGGTCCTTCCCCCAATAGTTACACAGAAGTTATTAGAATATTGCCTTGATGGTTCCCCATGTTTCGGAATCCAAAGCACCCTGCGAAGTTCCATCTAAACGCATGAAGCAGTCATATGGGTGTCCGAACTGGTCGATGCTTGGAACCCAGGAAAGACCGTCGTCCATGCTGAAGTAACACATGTTATTGCCCATACTTTGATCTGAAACGAGCCAATAATCCTTACCCTGTCCATAAGACTGAACTGTAAGCCAGTAGCATTTGTCTGCATTTGCCCTGAAGTACTGGTCCTCGGTCAATGCCGCTGTCGAATGCCAGCAGATAAACCCCTCAAATGTAAAACCGGTATCTTCATGAGTGAGATCTTCAACAACTTCAGCCCAGAGGATGCCGGTACCGGGACCGTGTCCGCCCGTGTCATCGCGGATCTCGAAGTCGAGAATATCCGTATTTCCGTCAGAATAGACTATCCAGATATCGATTACTTCAAGTATGTAATCTTCTCCCGGGATGAAATCATCTGCGCAGGCCATCAGTTCAGAATAACTGACGGGAATCATGTCGGTCAGTTGATCGAAGTCGAAAGGGTGTTCGAAGAGGAAACCGTCTGCAGCCGGTGTTGGTTCAGCAACAGTGCATTGTTCCGGTTGAGAATTGTCTGCCAAAACAATGGATACGGACAGAATCAGTAAGAGGATTAAGAATTTCATATTTCTTCCTTTAAGTTAAAGTGATATACCAATTGCGTACATAGATATAAATACTAAGGAATCCCCTTAAAAGAAAGAGCAGAATAGTTTTGGTTGAAACAAAGAAAAAGGGGAAGAGCTGAAACTCTTCCCCTAAGAAGTAACAATAGCAATGATGTTTAGAATATGGCTTTAATAGCTCCCCATGTCTCGGAATCCAGTGCACCAATAGGTTCTCCATCGAGGATCATGAACTGGTCATATGCAACCCCCCACTGATCATAACTGGATATCCAGCTGATTCCGTCATCCTGACTGAAGTAGGACATGTTATTGCCCATGCACAGGTCTGAGCAGAGCCAGTAATCAGTTCCCATACCATGCGACTGTACAACCAGCCAGAGGGTGACATCTCTTATTACCCTGAAATACTGTTCTTCACTCAATACAGCGGTTGTATACCACAGAACATATCCCCAGTTTGTATACCCGGTGTCTTCGTGCTCAAGGTCCTCGACCGAAACTTGCCACAACAAACCTGTATCGGGTCCTGAACCGCCTGTGTCAGTACGGAGTTCGAAGTCGAGAGTTTCTGTGTTGCCATCCGAATAGATTGCCCAGAGGTAGATGAGCCGAAGATCGTAATCTTCAGCCGGGATAAAATCATCTGCCATAGCCCACATGTTAGATGCCGTTATGCCAAGCCCATTGGTCAGAATATTGTAATCGAAAGGGTGTTCGAAGAGGAAACCATCGGTTCCCCCAGCCGGCTGACCAACCGGTTCGATTCGTCCGAGATTAGAATCATCTGCCAGGGCAAAAGACACGATAAGAACAGATACGAAAAGTAAGAGTTTCATTGTTTTCCCTCCTGAAAAATTTGAGAACTTACCACACAACAATTAGCAAACAAATAATAACAAGAAACACAGTGACATGCAAACCCCTACAGAAAGAAAAAGGGGGAGAAAATTCTCCCCCTCAAAACAAGACTGTTTTAGTGGATTAGAATAAAGTTTTGATGGTTCCCCATGTTTCGCTGTAAAGCGCACCACTGTCGTTAACTTCCCAGCAGAAGACACCGTCGGGTGTCGACTGTGCGAGTACCCAGAGCTGATTGGTTCCGTCGAATGGAGCCATTGTACATCCGCCTGAAATTTCATCTTCGGGAAGAAGTGAATACGCAGCGATCAAATCACCGTCCATGTCAATCTGATAGAGAGCTCCATCATAGGAAGCGGTTGAAATATAGATGCAATCTCCAACAGAATCATAAGCACCGCCATAGCATCCGCCGTTTGCAACAGCAGTCGACCATGCACTGTAGTTTGCCGTGCTTCCGGAAATACCGTCCCACTCCACCTGATAGATGGTCTCTTCGAAACTTCCTGTGTAGAAATATGTTCCGTCGAAAGCCTGAACCCTATTGGGGTTGACTGCACCACAGGTGTAGGAACCTACCTTCTCATAGGTTGTGATGTCATAATAATCTACAGTATTGCTTTGGCTTCCAAACATGTATGTGCCGTTGCTGCACATGTCGCGGAGACCCCATCCGGACGTTCCGTTCTGCATCACGGAGGTTACGAGCGTGTGCGGAGATGTAAGTGTAATGATAAGTATCATGTTGTCTCCAACACCACCTGCATCTGCAGCATCCGTGACCCAGAGGTTAGTACCATCATAGCCAAGTCCGACACAGTATACTGAGGAACCGAGGTCCTCAACCGAGAAATAGTCGAGCTGAGTGAAATCAGCATCGGTTTGAGTTGTTCCAATCCGAGGGCTCACATCTTCAGTCTGAAGAGCGAAGACGAGTCCTACAGTAAGGACAAGAAAAAGAATATAGCGCATTTGTACTCCTTTCGTGTTGTTACCAATATACACTTACAATTTTATCAAATACGGCGGGATTGTCAAGTATTGAAATTCCGGAAGAAAATTCACTTATTCGACTGCAGTAAAGAAGTTCATACACTTGTCATTCGGAAGTTTCCGGGCAATTGACAATAATGGATAATATGCCGAGTCAGATGCTGATACAGCATAAAGACAATTTCCTGCTTCCATTAGAAGATCTCCGGCTTCCCCGGGGTATTCGTCGATAAACCGGACGGAAAGATCCAATAGTCTGTATGCCCATACGGATGCAATCTCTTTATTTCCGAGTGGCACAAAGTCACATAATCCCTTTAGCGAAGCGGCAAGAAACAGACAATCTTCTAAATCATCCGGCAGTATGGATGCGGCATTCACTGCGAGAATGCATCTCTCAGGAAGAGTGACAGGTGATGTCCGAAGAGCCATGAACCAAGCACTCGCAGCGTTTTCGGAGTTTCCTCCTGCTTCTGCCAGTCTTTTCCATCCCCGCCAGTATCCCGGATACAGAGAATTGAAATCAGAATATGCTTCGCGGGATGCAAGCACAGCCCCCTGCTCCATCCGCGATGCTCCAAGTAAAAGAAGATTCCGCTCTTCGAAGGGAATTAATTTATTCGACTTTTCGAATAATTCCGAAGCTGCACCCGGATCTCCAGCAATGGCAGTTATTCTGCCTTTCTCCATGAGATGATAACCGTGTATGACTGCTCCCGCCCAAAGCAAACCGGCAGCCAGCACAACTATTGGCAGAACAGCAGGGATATTGACAGTGCTTCGTTTCCCAAAACTACCCGCAGCCGAAACAAGGCAGAATACAATTGGTATTGCTCCAAGGGGCGTTGCAAGCGGAAGGTCGACTAAAAGGAACGGCAATGCACAAACAAAAAACGCCCCTGCCCACAGAGAAAAGTTCCTTTTAAGAAGAAACCATCCAATCATCAATAATGCAAGAAGCCCTGGAATTCCCATTTCGACAACCGGAGTCAAAAACTCTGAGTGAAGAAAATCGATTCGAGTGTCAGGATCTCCTATGAGCAACTGAGCTTCTTCACCCGTATCCTGCAGGAGCGTCAACCGTGATTGTCCCACACCTGTGCCCAATGGAAGACTTTTCTCTAACTGCTTCAATCCGCCACTCCATGTTCTGCTTCGCAGTTCAAGCGTCGGATACACTTCTCCCGCAAGATTTGGAAGAACAGTAATGACGATCTGACCGGATAACAGAATGCACAGCATGAATACAGGGTGTATCCTCCACCGCCGTGAGATAAGAAGCCAGATAATTCCAAGTAATAGTGCAATCCATGCGGTGTAGAATGATGTGAGGTACAATCCGACGGCTATTATCAATCCTGCAGTAACCCTAATAATTATGTCTTTGAAGCCAATCCCTGCGGTAGCAGCAAGAAGCCCTGCGGCAAAAAGCGGACCCAAGCGGTTTGGGTTACCTGCAGGTAGGTTATTGTTCATCACGAACATCAGAAATGTAGCAATAACAGCGGTAAGGACCAATCCCCTGAAGACCGGTTCAATACCATATCTCTTAATTATTCCTACACCGCCGATTATCATCGCACCGAAGGAAAACCATCTTACACAAGGGACTATTCCCTGAAGGGGGATGGCGGTCCAGAGGGAGGAGATTAGAGGAGTCAATGCTATCAGAATACCCGCATAGAAGTAACCTACCGGTATAGTCTTTCTGCCTGTGAGAAGCAGTATTCCAGCAAGAACGGGGTAAACGGCAAGGCGGCTTGTAAGAGTGGTGTCGAATAGTCCCGGAATAACAAAGCAGACAGACAGCACCAAAACTGCAGATGTAATTAGAAACCCGGAATTTGTATACAGTCGACGGATGTCTGTTTTTACCATGTATGACCCTTACGGGTTATATGTCTTCGCTTCTTCTTCTCCGCGGAGGACTCTCAGCGCACCGAGGGCGAGAGATTCCATCTCTTTTTCCCCCGGATAAACAAGAACGTCTGCAATGAAACTGACTCTCTCCCTTATCCAGCCGACAAAGGTCTTGTCATAAGCAATTCCGCCCGTGAGAATGATGGCATCGACTTTTCCCTTCAGCACAGGTGCCAGGCACCCGATCTCCTTGCTTATCTGATATGCCATTGCCTTGTAGGGCAGGATATATTTGTGATCGCCCTCTGCCACTTTATCCTCAACGAATCTCATGTCATTTGTCCCGAGGTATGCGACGATGCCGCCTTTGCCCTTTATCATCTTCTTTACTTCGGCAAAGGTGTAATCGCCGGAAAAACAGAGAGTCGCAAGATCAGCAGATGGGAGTCCGCCCGCCCGCTCAGGGGTGAAAGGACCGTCACCGTTGAGAGCGTTGTTGACATCGATGACCTTCCCAAGGCAGTGTGCCCCGACTGAAATACCCCCGCCCAGGTGTACTACAATGAGGTGGGCCTCTTTATACTTTATTCCAATATCAGCACACGCTTTCCGCGCTACCGCCTTCTGGTTCAGGGCGTGAAAAATAGAACGCCTTCTGAGAAGCGGGTGTCCGCTGAATCGTGCAAGCGGCTGCATTTCATCCACAACTACCGGGTCGACAATAAAGGATGGGCAGTCTGAGAACTTTGCAAGTTCATGTGCAATGGGGGCACCGAGATTGGATACATGTTCTCCCTGCACTCCGCTGCGAAGGTCTGAGAGCAGTCTGTCATCGACATCATAAGTACCTCCTGCAACTGGATAGACAAGACCGCCCCTGCCGACGATTGCGTCGAATGAGGAGAATGGGAATCCGGCATTCTCGAGTTCATCTTCAATAATCTCTTCGCGGAATTCATACTCTTCATAGATATGCTCGAAAACAGCAAGATCTTCCTCTGAATGCGATATATTGGTCTCCCAAATTTCTTCTTCATTCTCGAAAACAGAAATCTTTGTAGATGTGGAACCGGGATTGATGGCAAGAATCCGGAAAGTATCTGGCATTTTCATCCAATTCGTTATTGTTTTATAATAATTTCAATGGTGAGATACTAATTGAGTTAAGCGGTTATTCCAAATTGGAGATTATTCTGCAGACAAATGATGAAATTCTCGTACGGGTCGAGTATTTAGGCAGGAGAGCGGAAAGAGTGCGTGAGACATTCCGCCTGCATAAAGAAGAAGTGCTGCTGACCGGAACACTCGAATCTCTGGAGAAGTTCCGTGAATATTCTCGGGTGAAATATCAGATACAACTTCGGGCAATAAAACGGGACCTGCTGAAGGAAATGTCACTTATAAGAGATGACGATTCCGGATATGAAGTCACCCTTGAAAAAGCGGAATCGGTACTAATCGAAATCGATGCTGTTCAGGGGCACATCACATCCACACCAAACAGGCTCATCCGGGTTTGTAAGGCAAAACAGATATTCGAAAATAAAGATGATGCTTCGGATGATAAGGGTAGATAGAAAATGCCCTTCTGTTTTTGTATAATACCCAACACAGATATTAATATTGTAAGATAGATTAGGAAGGTTAAACTGGAATTATGCGTAATATCAAAGACTCTGAACTGATTGTACCGATGAGTGCTTCGCAACTTGAAGACATGGATGCGGAAGAGATTACCCTTCACGGTATAATTGCACGGATAAGAAGACTTGGCTGGGGTGCGTTCATAGTGCTTCGCCGGCATGACGGACTTCTTCAGTGTGTAATGGGTAATGACGGTAATGAGAATATCCTCGAAAAACTGGCGTGCGAACAGTCAGTAAAGGTAACAGGTAAGGTAAGTAAAGCAGGTATCAAAGACTCTTCCATCAAACCCGGGAAAGTAGAGATCCAGGCTGTGTCATTCGAAATTATCTCCAAACCTGCCGAACAATCTCCTGTCGACATGACAAAGAAGATACTCGACCTGCACATAGACACAAATCTCGACCTCCGCCCCCTCAGCCTCAGGCACCCGGTGGAGCGCGCAAGGCTGAAAGTCGCTGAAGCATTCGAAACGGGATTCAGGGAAGCCCTGATAAAATTCGGTTTCACGGAGATACACACTCCAAAAATATGTTCAGCCGGAGCGGAAGGCGGAGCAAACATATTTACAATCGACTACTTCGACCGGAAAGCCTTCCTTGCACAATCCCCGCAGTTCTACAAGCAGATGGGTGTGGGAATATATGAGAGAGTTTTCGAGACAGGACCCGTCTTCCGGGCGGAACCGCATCAGACTTCAAGGCACATCAATGAGTACATCTCGCTGGATTTCGAGATAGGCTTCATCGAGAGTTACGAAGATGTAATGTCGCTGGAAACAGCTGTTCTCAGATACTGCTTCGAAACGGTAAAGAAGAACGCCGCCTATGAAATAGAAATGCTGAAGGCAGATATCCCGGAGATAGGGGAGAGTATACCGTCTATCACCCTCAAGGAAGCACATGAAATAGCAGGCACCATCCTGAAAAAGGACTTCTCAGATGAACCTGACCTCGAACCCGCTGAAGAAAAAGTCCTGTGTGAATATTCGAAAGAAGAATGGAACAGTGAATTCCTGTTTGTAACGCATTTCCCCACATCCAAACGCCCGTTCTATACAATGGACGACCCGGCCAATCCGGGAGAGACACTGAGCTTCGACCTTCTATTCCGTGGTCTCGAAGTAACAACCGGTGGACAGAGAATTCACGACTATCACATGCAAATTCAAAAAATGAAAGACTTCGGACTGAATCCCGCAGACTTCGAGAGTTACCTGCAGGCGCACAAATACGGGCTTCCCCCGCATGGCGGACTGGCAATCGGCCTTGAACGAATCACCGCCCGTCTCCTCAATGTCGACAACATCCGCCTGACCACAATGTTCCCCCGCGATGTAAAACGCCTGACCCCGTAGCGATTTTCTTTTGATGTGTTTATGTCGTGCTGGAGTTGGCAAGCTGCGCTCAAAGACATTAATGCAACTCAGGAACAAGGTAGAAAGCTAGTAGTACCAGCAACAGGATAGCTGAG